>NZ_JBVHTA010000029.1:0-101863 GCF_055566095.1 Streptomyces sp. NPDC027962 | reverse complement strand
TGTCAGTCGTGACTGCGTGCCTTTTGAAGAATGAGCCTGCGAGTTTGCGGTGTGTTGCGAGGTTAACCCGTGTGGGGAAGCCGTAGCGAAAGCGAGTCCGAACAGGGCGGTTCAGTAGCGCGCTCAAGACCCGAAGCGGAGTGATCTAGCCATGGGCAGGTTGAAGCGGAGGTAAGACTTCGTGGAGGACCGAACCCACCAGGGTTGAAAACCTGGGGGATGACCTGTGGTTAGGGGTGAAAGGCCAATCAAACTCCGTGATAGCTGGTTCTCCCCGAAATGCATTTAGGTGCAGCGTCGTGTGTTTCTTGCCGGAGGTAGAGCACTGGATAGGCGATGGGCCCTACCGGGTTACTGACCTTAGCCAAACTCCGAATGCCGGTAAGTGAGAGCGCGGCAGTGAGACTGTGGGGGATAAGCTCCATGGTCGAGAGGGAAACAGCCCAGAGCATCGACTAAGGCCCCTAAGCGTACGCTAAGTGGGAAAGGATGTGGAGTCGCAGAGACAACCAGGAGGTTGGCTTAGAAGCAGCCACCCTTGAAAGAGTGCGTAATAGCTCACTGGTCAAGTGATTCCGCGCCGACAATGTAGCGGGGCTCAAGCGTACCGCCGAAGTCGTGTCATTCCAGCATGAGGGCCAACGCCCGCTGGGATGGGTAGGGGAGCGTCGTGTGCCGGGTGAAGCAGCCGCGGAAGCGAGTTGTGGACGGTTCACGAGTGAGAATGCAGGCATGAGTAGCGATACACACGTGAGAAACGTGTGCGCCGATTGACTAAGGGTTCCTGGGTCAAGCTGATCTGCCCAGGGTAAGTCGGGACCTAAGGCGAGGCCGACAGGCGTAGTCGATGGACAACCGGTTGATATTCCGGTACCCGCTTTGAAACGCCCAGTATCGAGCCCATTAATGCTAAGGCCGTGAAGCCGCCGGCTGAGTCTTCGGACGAGGTCGGAGTGGTGGAGCCGCTGATCCAAGGTGGTAGTAGGTAAGCGATGGGGTGACGCAGGAAGGTAGTCCAGCCCGGGCGGTGGTTGTCCCGGGGTAAGGGTGTAGGACGCACGGTAGGTAAATCCGTCGTGCATGGAGTCTGAGACCTGATGCCGAGCCGATTGTGGTGAAGTGGATGATCCTATGCTGTCGAGAAAAGCCTCTAGCGAGTTTCATGGCGGCCCGTACCCTAAACCGACTCAGGTGGTCAGGTAGAGAATACCGAGGCGTTCGGGTGAACTATGGTTAAGGAACTCGGCAAAATGCCCCCGTAACTTCGGGAGAAGGGGGGCCATTTCTGGTGAGAGGACGTGCTCCTCGAGCTGGGGGTGGCCGCAGAGACCAGCGAGAAGCGACTGTTTACTAAAAACACAGGTCCGTGCGAAGCCGTAAGGCGATGTATACGGACTGACGCCTGCCCGGTGCTGGAACGTTAAGGGGACCGGTTAGTGACCTTTCGGGGTTGCGAAGCTGAGAACTTAAGCGCCAGTAAACGGCGGTGGTAACTATAACCATCCTAAGGTAGCGAAATTCCTTGTCGGGTAAGTTCCGACCTGCACGAATGGCGTAACGACTTCTCGACTGTCTCAACCATAGGCCCGGTGAAATTGCACTACGAGTAAAGATGCTCGTTTCGCGCAGCAGGACGGAAAGACCCCGGGACCTTTACTACAGTTTGATATTGGTGTTCGGTTCGGCTTGTGTAGGATAGGTGGGAGACTGTGAAGCTTGGACGCCAGTTCAGGTGGAGTCGCCGTTGAAATACCACTCTGGTCGTGCTGGATGTCTAACCTGGGTCCGTGATCCGGATCAGGGACAGTGTCTGATGGGTAGTTTAACTGGGGCGGTTGCCTCCCAAAGGGTAACGGAGGCGCCCAAAGGTTCCCTCAGCCTGGTTGGCAATCAGGTGTTGAGTGTAAGTGCACAAGGGAGCTTGACTGTGAGACCGACGGGTCGAGCAGGGACGAAAGTCGGGACTAGTGATCCGGCGGTGGCTTGTGGAAGCGCCGTCGCTCAACGGATAAAAGGTACCCCGGGGATAACAGGCTGATCTTCCCCAAGAGTCCATATCGACGGGATGGTTTGGCACCTCGATGTCGGCTCGTCGCATCCTGGGGCTGGAGTCGGTCCCAAGGGTTGGGCTGTTCGCCCATTAAAGCGGTACGCGAGCTGGGTTTAGAACGTCGTGAGACAGTTCGGTCCCTATCCGCTGTGCGCGTAGGAGTCTTGAGAAGGGCTGTCCCTAGTACGAGAGGACCGGGACGGACGAACCTCTGGTGTGCCAGTTGTCCTGCCAAGGGCATGGCTGGTTGGCTACGTTCGGAAAGGATAACCGCTGAAAGCATCTAAGCGGGAAGCCTGCTTCGAGATGAGGACTCCCACCTCCTTGAGAGGGTAAGGCTCCCAGTAGACGACTGGGTTGATAGGCCGGATATGGAAGCCCAGTAATGGGTGGAGTTGACCGGTACTAATAGGCCGAGGGCTTGTCCTCAGTTGCTCGCGTCCACTGTGTTAGTTCTGAAGTAACGAATTCGCCTTGCCGGCTTGAGTTCAACTTCATAGTGTTTCGGTGGTCATTGCGTTAGGGAAACGCCCGGTTACATTCCGAACCCGGAAGCTAAGCCTTTCAGCGCCGATGGTACTGCAGGGGGGACCCTGTGGGAGAGTAGGACGCCGCCGAACAATTATTGTGGGAAAGCCCCGCACCCTCGAGGTGCGGGGCTTTTCCGCGTTTACCCGGCTACTGCTGGCACCCCCTGTACAGGCCGACGGTAGCTGCAGGTAAGGTCATGGGGCATCGTCGGCACGTTCCACACAGGAGGCCCCCGGGTGGAGGTCCAGGAGACCCGCGTTCAGACGAACCGGGTACTCACCATCCCCAACATCCTCAGCATGGCGCGTCTCGTCGGCGTGCCGCTGTTCCTGTGGCTGATTCTCCGTCCCGAGTTCGGGGGGCCCAAGAGCGACGGCTGGGCTTTGCTGGTTCTGATGCTCAGCGGCGTCAGCGACTATCTGGACGGCAAGCTGGCCCGCCGGTGGAACCAGATCAGCAGTCTCGGCCGAATCCTCGACCCGGCGGCCGACCGGCTCTACATCCTCTCGACCCTGGTCGGACTGACCTGGCGGGAGATTCTGCCGCTCTGGTTGACGGCCGCGCTATTGGCGCGTGAACTGATGCTGTTGGTGATGGTGGGGATCCTCCGTCGCCATGGCTATCCACCGCCCCAGGTGAACTTCCTGGGCAAGGCTGCCACCTTCAATCTCATGTACGCGTTCCCCTTGCTGCTCCTGAGTGACGGAACCGGGTGGCTTGCGTCACTCGCGGCGATTTTCGGATGGGCGTTCGCGGGATGGGGTACAACTCTGTACTGGTGGGCAGGGATCCTGTATGTGGTCCAGGTCCGCCGTCTCGTCAAGGCGGACGCAATGGCCGATTGACCTCGTCGGTGTGGTACCGCGCAGTGTCGCCGGCCGCGCGCGTGTCACCAGTGGTCTCTTTCGACGAGTGAAGTCGGCAAGACCGTCGACTCTTCAAGGAGGACGCTTCCGACATGAAGGCCGTCGTGATGGCTGGTGGCGAAGGAACCCGACTTCGCCCCATGACCTCGAGCATGCCCAAGCCACTTCTGCCGGTGGCCAACCGGCCGATCATGGAGCATGTTCTCAGGCTGCTCAAGCGGCACGGGCTCACCGAGACCGTCGTAACCGTGCAATTTCTCGCCTCACTGGTCAAGAACTACTTCGGTGACGGCGAAGAGCTCGGAATGGAGCTCACCTACGCCAACGAGGAGAAGCCACTCGGCACTGCTGGCAGTGTGAAGAACGCTGAGGAAGCACTCAAGGACGATGCGTTCCTCGTGATTTCCGGTGACGCCCTCACCGACTTCGACCTGACCGACCTCATCTCCTTCCACAAGGAGAAAGGCGCCTTGGTCACCGTCTGTCTGACACGGGTCCCGAATCCTCTGGAATTCGGCATCACGATCGTCGACGAAGAAGGGAAGGTCGAGCGCTTCCTCGAGAAGCCGACGTGGGGCCAGGTTTTCTCCGACACCGTGAACACCGGCATCTACGTCATGGAGCCCGAGGTATTCGACTACGTCGAGGCCGACGTGCCGGTGGACTGGTCCGGCGATGTCTTCCCCCAGCTCATGAAGGAAGGCAAGCCGATCTACGGCTATGTCGCCGAGGGCTACTGGGAGGATGTCGGTACCCACGAGAGCTATGTGAAGGCCCAGGCCGACGTCCTGGAACGCAAGGTGGACGTCGAGCTCGACGGATTCGAGATCTCGCCCGGTGTGTGGGTCGCCGAAGGCGCGGACGTGCATCCGGACGCCGTGCTGCGTGCCCCGGTGTACATCGGTGACTACGCGAAGGTCGAAGCCGGTGCGGAGCTCCGGGAGCACACCGTCATCGGCTCGAACGTCGTCGTCAAGAGCGGCGCCTTCCTCCACAAGGCGGTCGTCCACGACAACGTCTACATCGGGCCGCAGAGCAATCTCCGCGGGTGTGTCATCGGCAAGAACACGGACATCATGAGGGCCGCCCGTATCGAGGACGGCGCCGTGATCGGCGACGAATGCCTGGTCGGAGAAGAATCGATCGTTCAGGGCAACGTCCGCGTCTACCCGTTCAAGACGGTCGAGGCCGGCGCGTTCGTCAACACCTCGGTGATCTGGGAATCGCGGGGCCAGGCGCATCTCTTCGGCGCGCGGGGCGTCTCCGGGATCCTCAACGTGGAGATCACCCCGGAGGTCGCGGTGCGGCTGGCCGGCGCGTACGCCACCACGCTCAAGAAGGGCGCCACGGTCACCACGGCTCGTGACCACTCCCGAGGTGCGCGAGCGCTGAAGCGGGCCGTGATCTCGGCGCTGCAGGCCAGCGCCATCGACGTACGGGACCTGGAGAACGTGCCCCTGCCCGTCGCCCGCCAGCAGACCGCACGCGGAAGTGCGGGCGGCATCATGATCCGGACCTCGCCGGGGGTGCCGGACTCCGTCGACATCATGTTCTTCGACGAACGGGGAGCGGACCTCTCACAGGGAGGGCAGCGGAAGCTGGACCGCGTCTACGCACGCCAGGAGTACCGGCGTGCCTTCCCGGGCGAGATCGGCGACCTGTACTTCCCCTCGAGCGTCTTCGACTCCTACACGGGCTCCCTGCTGCGCAACGTGGACACCTCGGGGATCGCCGAATCGGGGCTGAAGGTCGTCATCGACGCGTCCAACGGCAGCGCCGGTCTGGTGCTGCCCAGCCTCCTCGGACGCCTCGGGGTCGACGCCCTGACGATCAACCCCGGACTGGACGAGGCACGGCCCACGGAGTCCGCCGACACCAGGCGGTCGGGTCTGGTCAGGCTCGGCGAGATCGTGGCTTCCGCACGGGCGGCCTTCGGCGTCCGGTTCGACCCGGTCGGCGAGCGGCTCTCTCTCGTGGACGAGCGTGGACGGATCGTCGAGGACGATCGTGCGTTGCTGGTGATGCTCGACCTGGTCGCTGCGGAGCGGCGCAGCGGTGGGGTGGCGCTGCCGGTGACGACGACGAGGATCGCCGAGCAGGTCGCGGCCTATCACGGCACCCAGGTGGAGTGGACGACCACCTCTCCTGACGACCTGACGCGGGTGGGCAGGGAGGAGACCACGATCTTCGGTGGTGACGGCCGCGGCGGCTTCATCGTGCCGGAGTTCAGCAGCGTCTTCGACGGTGCGGCCGCCTTCGTCCGGCTCGTCGGGCTGGTCGCGCGCACGCAGCTCACGCTGAGCCAGATCGACGCCCGGATCCCGCGCGCCCACGTCCTGAAGCGGGATCTCGCGACGCCGTGGGCCGTCAAGGGGCTCGTCATGCGGCGGGTCGTCGAGGCCGCGGGAGACCGGCACGTCGACACCACCGACGGTGTGCGGGTGGTCGAGACCGACGGCCGTTGGGTGATGGTGCTGCCCGATCCGTCGGAGGCGGTCACCCATCTGTGGGCGGAAGGGCCGGACGACGCATCGGCACAGGCGTTGCTCGACGAGTGGTCGGCGGTCGTGGACAGCGCAGGTCACTGAGGCCGGACCGGTGTGCCGGCAGTTGCCCGCAGGCCGCTGTCGGCACACCGGTGGGGCCATTCGGCGGTAGCGGCTGCGACATGCGACGATGTGCGGCATGCCGCAGCAGCCCCCCGTTCGGAGCACAGGTTCTCCGCCCGCGCGCCCCGACGCGTCCATGTCGCTGCTGACGAACGTCATGGAGCACAGTCTCGACGACGGGTACGCAGAGGCGTCGGCCCGCAGGGCCGAGGCCGGCGGTCCGCCGCGGACGCTGAGGGCCAAGCTCGGGCTGGCCGCGGGCTTGGTGCTGGCGGCCGTGGTCGTCACCCTCGGTGCTGCTGAGGCGCAGATTTCGGCACCGGTGCTTGCGAAGGAACGCGAGGAGCTGATCGACCGCGTCGAGGCGCAGACCGGCACCGCCGACGAGCTGGAGCGGGAGGTCGAGGCGCTGCGTTCCGACGTGGAGGAGCGGCAGCGCAAGGCCCTCAAAACGCAGGGCGGGGAGCAGGGGGAGCTCGTCTCGCTGCTCGCCGGGGCCACCGAGGTGCAGGGGCCGGGCGTGAAACTCGTCGTGGACGACGCCAAGAACACCGATCAGGGCGGTGGCGGCCCGCGGGAGAGCAGTGGCTTCTCCGACACGGGCCGGGTACGGGACCGCGACATGCAGCGGGTCGTCAACGGGCTGTGGGAGTCCGGTGCGGAGGCGATCGCGATCAACGGGCAGCGGCTGACGGCCCTGTCCGCGATCAGGGCGGCAGGCGAGGCCATACTGGTCGACAACAGGCCGCTGGTGCCGCCGTACACGGTGCAGGCGGTGGGGGACGGGACCAAGCTGCGCACCGCTTTCCAGGACAGTACCGACGGCCAGTATCTGCAGATCCTGAAAGAGGACTTCGGTATCCGGTCCAGCATTTCCGACGAGGAGACGGTTCGTCTGCCTGCGGCCCCGAGCTTGATCGTACGAACAGCAGAGCCGAAGACCGCCGACGCCGGGAACGGTGGCGGGCCGGGGGCGGCCGACACAGAGAAGGGCACATCGTGATCGCCGTACTGGGCCTCGTCGTGGGAGTCGTGGTCGGGCTGTTGGTCCGGCCCGAAGTGCCGGCGGTGGTCGAGCCCTATCTGCCGATCGCGGTCGTCGCCGCGCTCGACGCCGTGTTCGGCGGTCTGCGGGCCATGCTCGACGGGATCTTCGTCGACAAGGTGTTCGTCGTCTCCTTCCTGTCGAACGTCGTGGTGGCCGCGCTGATCGTCTTCCTGGGCGACAAGTTGGGCGTCGGCGCGCAGTTGTCCACCGGTGTGGTCGTCGTGTTCGGCATCCGGATCTTCTCCAACGCCGCGGCGATCCGCCGGCATGTCTTCCGGGCGTGACGGATGAACAACGAAGAGAACCTTCCGAAGGACGAGACTCCGCAGCCTCAGGAGCCCCAGCCCCAGCCCCAGCCCCAGCCCCAGCCCCAGCAGCCGCAGTCACAGCCTGCCGCCCCGTCGCCGGAAGCCGACGCGCCGGAGCCCGCCGCGTCGGAGGCGGCGCCGCAGACCGGCCGTGAACGGCTGCGCGCGGCGGTGTGGCCGCCGCGGGTGACCCGGGCCCAACTGATCGTCGCCGTTCTGCTGTTCGTCCTCGGTCTGGGCCTGGCCATCCAGGTCCGCTCCAACAGCGACGAGAGCGCGCTGCGCGGCGCACGCCAGGAAGACCTCGTTCGCATCCTCGACGAGCTCGACAACCGCACTCAGCGGCTCGAGGACGAGAAGCAGCGTCTCGAGGACCAGCGCACCGAGTTGGAGAACAGCTCGGACCAGGCGGAAGAGGCGCGCAAGCAGACACTGCAGAAGGAACAGCAGCTCGGCGTCCTCGCCGGCACGGTCGCGGCCGAGGGGCCCGGCATCACGCTCACGATCCAGGACCCGTCCGGGACCGTGGAGTCGGACATGCTCCTCGACACGATCCAGGAGCTTCGGGCGGCCGGCGCGGAGGCGATTCAGGTCGACGGAACCAGGGTCGTCGCGGACACCTTCTTCTCGGGAACCGCCGGTGACATCGCGGTGGACGGGAAGCGGATCACCGCGCCGTACACCTTCAAGGTGATCGGCAAGCCGCAGGACCTGGAGCCCGCCCTGAACATCCCGGGCGGTGTGGTGCAGACCTTGGAGAAGGAGCAGGCCACGGCCACTGTGGTGCGTTCGGAGAAGATCACTGTGGACGCCTTGCGACCGGCGGAGCGGCCTGACTACGCTCGGTCGTCCTCGCAGTGAATCGGGGGAACATGGGGTCTGCCGGACCAGGGCAGAAGATTGCAGGGGGTCGACGCATCACATATGTGCTGCGTGGTGGAAACTGTCTGGTGCGTACGGACGTTGTGAGGGTGTCCGGGTCGGCAGGTGTGTTGGTTGAGGGTTCGTCGTCCTGCCCCACGGGCGGGTCTATTTCGGTCAAGGGGAAACGCCCGTGAAGTTGTTTGCGAAGTTGTTCGGCAAGAGTGCACGCGAGGACGGCAATGCCCGGCATCGCGCGCCGCGCCATGGCCAGAGTGAGGAGCAGGGGGCCGAGCGGCCGCTGTTCCGGGACGAGGTGCCTGGTGGTGACAATTCGGGCGGACAGGGCGCGTCGTCTGTTGACCCTGCCGGTGCCGGAGGCATAGGTTTCGGGGAACCATCAACCTCAAGTACGGGTGGAGGGTTTGCCTCCGACCCGTATGCGACCAATCCCCACGCGGGACAGCCGCGGCAGGAGGATCCGTCCATGGCGGGTTTGCCGGTTTGTACGAGGTGCGGCCACCGGAACACCGAGGCCGGTCGGTTCTGCTCCAACTGCGGCGCGCCGCTGCGGGGCGGTGCTCCCGCCGAGCGGGCGTCGGAGACGACGTCGACGATCTCCATCTCCGGTATCGAGGCCTACGATTCCGAGGTCACGGGCCAGACGGCCATCCCCTCGCTCTCGCCCGAGGCCCAGGCCGCCGTCGAGGCCCTGCCGCTCGGCTCGGCGCTCATGGTGGTCCGCCGCGGTCCCAACTCGGGCAGCCGCTTCCTGCTGGACGGTGAGCTGACCACGGCCGGCCGTCACCCGCAGAGCGACATCTTCCTCGACGACGTGACCGTCTCGAGGCGCCACGTCGAGTTCCGCCGGGGTGCGGACGGCGGCTTCACCGTCTCCGACGTCGGCAGCCTGAACGGCACCTACGTGAACCGTGAGCGGATCGATTCCGCGGTCCTGGCCAATGGTGACGAGGTGCAGATCGGCAAGTACCGGCTGGTCTTCTACGCAAGCCAGCGGGCTGTGTGACCCTCTCCCGGACTTTGTCCGGGGGGACCTCCAGGGAAGGTACATGCTGCGAACACCGACGGGCGGTGCCGGCAACGGCACCGCCACTGCGGGCGAGCGGTCGATGAGCATCGGAGCGGTGCTCGGCCGGCTGCGCGACGAGTTCCCGGAAGTGACGATCTCCAAGATCCGTTTCCTGGAGGCGGAGGGACTCGTCGAGCCGAGCCGTACGCCCTCGGGGTACCGCAAGTTCAGCGCCCAGGACGTGGAGCGGCTGGCTTTGGTGCTGCGGATGCAGCGTGACCACTACCTTCCCCTGAAGGTGATCCGTGAGCAGCTGGACGCCCTCGAGCGAGGGGAGCAGGTCCAGCTGCCGGCGCAGGGAGCGCACCGGGAGCTCCTCGACGGCACCTGGGAGCCGGAGAGCGAGCGGCCCACCGCGGCCCGTATCGGGCGAGCGGCTCTGCTGGCGGCCGCGGACGTGTCAGAGGAGGAGCTCGCGGAGTGGGAGTCGTTCGGCCTGCTCGCGCCGGACGAGGACGGGGCCTATGAGTCCGAGGCGGCGACCGTCGCCCGGTTGGTCGCGGACCTGGGCAGATTCGGTCTCGAGCCTCGGCATCTTCGCGCCATGAAGGCGTCCGCGGAACGGGACGCCGGGCTGGTGGAGCAGATCGTCGCGCCGCTGCGCCGACACCGTAATCCGCAGACCAGGGCACATGCCGAGGCGACCGCCCGGGAGCTCGTGACACTGTCCGTGAGACTCCACGCGGCACTGGTGCAGACCGCCCTCGGAGTGCGGCTCCACTGATCTTGGACCAGCCCGACTACCCAAACCGGTCGCGCACGTCCTAGGGTTACTGTGTGAACGAGCTCGACGTTGTGGGTGTCCGGGTCGAAATGCCCTCGAACCAACCGATCGTGCTCCTGCGTGAAGTGGGAGGCGATAGGTACCTCCCCATCTGGATCGGTCCGGGGGAGGCGACCGCCATTGCCTTCGCGCAGCAGGGCATGGCCCCTGCCAGGCCGCTGACCCATGACCTCTTCAAGGACGTGCTGGAGGCAGTGGGTCAGGAGCTCACCGAGGTCCGTATCACCGACCTGCGAGAAGGCGTCTTCTACGCGGAGCTGGTCTTCGCCAGCGGGGTCGAGGTCAGTGCCAGGCCGTCCGACGCGATAGCGCTCGCCCTGCGCACCGGTACGCCGATCTACGGCAGCGACGGGGTGCTGGACGATGCGGGGATCGCGATTCCGGACGAGCAGGAGGACGAGGTGGAGAAGTTCCGCGAGTTCCTCGACCAGATCTCGCCCGAGGACTTCGGTTCCAGTAGCCAGTGACCCGCCCGCTCGGCGTCGGCGTATTCGAGTAGCCTTTCCCCGGGGCGGGGCACGAGAAACCACTCTCAGGGTGATTATCACTCGGCGTGCCGAGTGTGGCGATCGTTGACGCACCCCTGGTGACTCCCTACCTTCGAGGTGGCAGGTCAAGGACGGAGGTCGGCGTGTGAGAAGCAGCGGCGGCAGTACGGCTGGGGGCGGCCTCGGACCCAGTCCGGTGGAAGACGGGCCGTACCCGCTTCGCGACAGCGCAGCCGGGCCCTCCACCGACACCATCGGCTACCGGGGGCCGACCGCGTGCGCGGCCGCCGGCATCACCTACCGGCAGCTCGACTACTGGGCGCGCACAGGCCTGGTCGAGCCCAGCGTGCGACCGGCATACGGCTCCGGAACGCAGCGGCTCTACAGCTTCCGCGACGTCGTCGTCCTCAAGATCGTCAAGCGCTTCCTGGACACCGGTGTAGCGCTGCAGAACATCCGCGCCGCCGTGCAGCACCTGCGGGCCCGTGGATTCAGGGACCTCGAGCGGATGACGCTCATGAGCGACGGCGCGACCGTCTACGAATGCTCGTCGCCCGACGAGGTGGTCGGGCTGCTCCAAGGCGGACAGGGCGTCTTCGGGATCGCGGTGGGCGTCGTGTGGCGGGACGTCGAGACGGCGCTCTCGCAGCTTCACGGCGAACGGATCGACACGGGGGAGACCCTGGTCGGTCACAACCCCGCGGACGAGCTGGCCAGACGCAGACGCGACCGGGCCGTCTGACCGTGCCCGGAGCTCCCCGTTGTCAGTGGTGTAGGGGAGCATCGAAGGTGTGAGAACCGCCCCGACGATCCTGCATCTCGACATGGATGCTTTCTTCGCCGCCGCCGAGCAGGCGGCGAAGCCGTCACTGCGCGGCAAGCCGGTGGTCGTCGGCGGTCTCGGTCCGCGCGGTGTGGTCGCCACCGCCTCCTATGAGGCCCGGCGTTTCGGGGTGCATTCGGCCATGCCGATGGCGCAGGCGCGGCGTCTCGCACCGAACGCGGCCTATCTCGTCCCGCGCTTCTCCCTCTACCGCTCCGTGAGCGAGCAGGTCATGCACCTTTTGGGGCGCCTGTCGCCTCTGGTGGAGCCGCTGAGCCTCGACGAGGCGTTCGTCGACCTCGAAGCCGGGGAGGCCGCGGTCGACGCCGTGTCGGCCCGTGCGGCAGGCGAGCGGCTGCGCGTCGACATACGGGCGGTCACGGGCCTGACGGGGTCCGTGGGGCTGGCCGGTTCCAAGATGCTCGCCAAGATCGCCTCGGAGCAGGCCAAGCCGGACGGCCTGGTCGTCATCGAGCCGGGCACCGAGCGCGAGCTGCTGGGGCCGATGCCAGTGCGGACCCTGCCGGGTGTAGGGCCCGCCACGGGTGAGCACCTGCGGCGGGCCGGTATGACCACGGTCGCGGATCTGGCCGAGGCGGGTGAGGACGAGCTCGTACGGCTGCTGGGCAGGGCGCACGGGGCGTCGCTGTTCCGGATGGCGCTGGGGCACGACGACCGCCCGGTGGTCGCCGAGCGGGACGCGAAGTCGGTGTCGGTCGAGGACACCTTCGATGTGGACCTGCACGACCGGGTGCGGGTGCGCACCGAGGTGGACCGGCTCGCCGACCGGTGCGTGGAGCGGCTGAGAGCGACCGGGCACTCGGGCCGGACCATTGTGCTCAAGGTCCGCCGGTACGACTTCTCGACGCTGACACGGTCGGAAACGCTGCGGGGGCCGACCGACGATGCGGCGGTCGTGCGGGAGGCTGCGGGGCGGCTGCTGGAGGCAGTGGACACCACGGGCGGGGTGCGGCTGCTCGGGGTGGGCGTCACGGGACTCGCGGACTACACCCAGGAGGATCTGTTCGCGCAGGCCGCGGCGGAGGAGTCTGCGGCCGTCCCGTCCGGGGCGGCGTCCGCCGCCGACGCCGCCCCGGCTCCGTCCGATGCGGCGGCAGAGGTCCTGGGGCCTGGCCCGGCTCTTCCCGGCCCGGTCGAGCGGCGCTGGGCCGCAGGCCAGGACGTACGCCATGCGCGGCACGGGCACGGGTGGGTGCAGGGCAGCGGGGTGGGGCGGGTCACCGTGCGCTTCGAGGAACCATGGTCGCCACCGGGCCGGGTCCGCACGTTCCGTGTGGACGACGAGGAGCTGGAGCCCGCGGACCCTCTGCCGCTGACCGGGCCGCCGGATTCGCCGCCGGACGAGGGCCGGGCGGGTCAGTCCTCCTGGCCGGCGACGCGGCCGAAGGAGCGGTCGCCCGAGGCGGGAGCGGGCGTCGGGGGCGGGCCGGAGAGGTCGAGTCCGTAGTGGTGGTAGAGCTGGAGTTCCTGCTCGGGGGAGAGATGGCGGCCCACGCCGAAGTCCGGAGCGTCTTTGATCAGCGAGCGCTCGTAAGGGACGCGCAGGGTGTTGTCGACGAGCTCGCTCGGTTCGAGGGGGACGAAAGCGTCCCTGCTGAACAGGCCTGTCCGCACGGCCGCCCACTCGGGTACTCCGGTGGCGTCGTCCAGGTACACCTCGTCGACCGTTCCGAGCTTCGTGCCGTTGCGGTCGAACGCCTTGCGGCCTATCAGGCTGCGCGGATCGATGTCGGTCTGCACGGTCCCTCCAACTGGTCGCGCCTGCTCTCTCATGACTACAGAAGGGCACATTTCGAGTGTCGGCCACTCGAGCGATCGTTCCCAAGCGGCGCTGGTACCCTGGCAAACGGCTGCTGACCCTGTGCGGGAGAGTTCTCCGGTGAAGACCGGAGGCGCCGAAGGAGCAAATCCTCCCCGGAATCTCTCAGGCACCTGTACCGCACGGACGAGGTCACTCTGGAAAGCAGGGCGGGCGTCGGACGGCATCCGCTCTCACCGACGGTGAAAGCCGGGAGGTCGCTCCGCGACGCCCGGTGAAGCTCTCAGGTTGAGATGACAGAGGGGGAGGCCGTCCGGGCATCCGCGCCGTGATGCCCCTCGCAGGTCGCGAAGACCAGGAGGCCTCCCACCATGACCGCCAACCGCATTCCGCTCTCCCAGCTGGAGCGTGGCACCCCCTTCGAGCGGCGCCACATCGGGCCTGACGCAGGTGCCCAGGCCAAGATGCTCGCGCAGGTGGGCTACGGCTCGCTCGACGACCTCACCGCCGCCGCCGTACCGGAGGTGATCAAGAGCGCGGAGGCCCTCGACCTGCCGGACGCCCGCACCGAGGCCGACGTGCTCGCCGAGCTGCGCTCCCTGGCGGACCGCAACCAGGTGCTGGCCCCCATGATCGGGCTCGGCTACTACGGCACCTTCACCCCGCCGGTCGTCCTGCGGAACGTCATGGAGAACCCGGCCTGGTACACGGCGTACACGCCCTACCAGCCCGAGATCTCGCAGGGCCGGCTCGAGGCGCTGCTCAACTTCCAGACCGTCGTCGCGGACCTGACCGGCCTGCCCACCTCCGGCGCCTCGCTCCTCGACGAGGGCACCGCCGCCGCGGAGGCCATGGCGCTGGCCCGCCGCGTCGGCAAGGTGAAGACCGGCGTCTTCCTGATCGACGCCGACACCATGCCGCAGACCATCGCCGTGATCGAGACCCGCGCCGAGCCGACCGGCGTCGAGGTCGTCACCGCCGACCTGAGCGACGGCATCCCCGCCGAGATCGCGGAGCGCGGCGTCTTCGGCGTGCTGCTGCAGTACCCGGGCGCCTCCGGTGCCGTTCGCGACCTGAAGCCCGTGATCGAGCAGGCGCACGAGCTCGGCGCGATCGTCACCGTCGCCGCCGATCTGCTCGCCCTCACCCTGCTCACCTCGCCCGGCGAGCTCGGCGCGGACATCGCCGTGGGTACGACGCAGCGCTTCGGCGTCCCGATGGGCTTCGGCGGCCCGCACGCCGGCTACATGGCCGTGCGCGACAAGTTCGCCCGGAGCCTGCCCGGCCGACTGGTCGGCGTCTCCGTCGACGCGGACGGCAACCGGGCCTACCGCTTGGCGCTGCAGACCCGTGAGCAGCACATCCGCCGTGAGAAGGCCACCAGCAACATCTGCACCGCGCAGGTGCTGCTCGCCGTCATGGCAGGCATGTACGCCGTCTACCACGGCCCGGAGGGGCTGCGGGCGATCGCCTGGCGCACCCACCGTTACGCCGCGATTCTCGCCGAGGGCCTGCGGGCCGGCGGCATCGAGGTCGTGCACGGCTCCTACTTCGACACCCTGACCGTCCGTGTGCCGGGCCGGGCCGTCGACGTCGTGGCCGCCGCCGGCGAGGGCGGGGTCAACCTGCACCTCGTCGACGCCGACCATGTCTCCCTCGCCTGTGACGAGACCACCGGCCGTGAGCAGCTGACGGCTGTCTGGTCCGCCTTCGGGGTCGCCGGCGACGTCGAGGCTCTGGACGCCGCCGGCGCGGACGCACTGCCCGCCGCCCTGCTGCGCGGGGACGAGTACCTCACGCACCCGGTCTTCCACGAGCACCGCTCGGAGACCGCGATGCTGCGCTACCTGCGCAGGCTCGCCGACCGCGACTACGCGCTGGACCGCGGCATGATCCCGCTCGGCTCCTGCACCATGAAGCTGAACGCGACGACCGAGATGGAGCCGGTGACCTGGCCCGAGTTCGGCCAGATCCACCCCTTCGCGCCGGTCGAGCAGGCGCAGGGCTATCTGACCCTCATCCGTGAGCTGGAGGAGCGCCTCGCAGAGGTCACGGGCTACGACAAGGTCTCCATTCAGCCCAACGCCGGGTCGCAGGGCGAGCTGGCCGGTCTGCTGGCCGTCCGCGCCTACCACCGCGCCAACGGCGACGAACAGCGCACCGTCTGCCTGATCCCGTCCTCCGCGCACGGCACCAACGCCGCCAGCGCCGTGATGGCCGGTATGAAGGTCGTCGTGGTCAAGACCGCCGACGACGGCGAGATCGACGCCGAGGATCTGCGGGCCAAGATCGAGCAGTACCGCGACGAGCTTGCCGTGCTGATGATCACCTACCCGTCGACGCACGGCGTCTTCGAGGAGCACGTCGCCGACATCTGCGCCCAGGTGCACGACGCCGGCGGTCAGGTGTACGTCGATGGCGCCAACCTCAACGCGCTGGTGGGTCTTGCGAAGCCGGGCCGTTTCGGCGGCGACGTCTCGCACCTGAACCTGCACAAGACCTTCTGCATCCCGCACGGCGGCGGAGGACCGGGTGTCGGCCCGGTCGGTGTGCGCGCGCACCTCGCCCCGTACCTGCCGAACCACCCGCTGCAGCCGACGGCGGGCCCCGAGACCGGGGTCGGCCCGATCTCCGCGGCCCCGTGGGGTTCCGCGGGCATCCTGCCGATCTCCTGGGCGTACGTGCGTCTGATGGGCGGCGAGGGTCTCAAGCGCGCCACGCAGGTCGCGGTCCTCGCGGCCAACTACATCGCCAAGCGCCTCGAGCCGCACTACCCGGTCCTCTACACCGGCCCGGCAGGTCTCGTCGCCCACGAGTGCATCGTCGACCTGCGTCCGCTGTCGAAGGCGACGGGTGTCAGCGTCGACGACATCGCCAAGCGGCTCATCGACTACGGCTTCCACGCGCCGACGATGTCCTTCCCGGTGGCCGGCACGCTGATGATCGAGCCCACCGAGAGCGAGGACCTGACCGAGCTCGACCGTTTCTGCGACACGATGATCGCGATCCGTACCGAGATCGAGAAGGTCGCCTCGGGCGAGTGGCCCGCCGACGACAACCCGCTGCGCAACGCCCCTCACACGGCGGCCGCGCTCGGCGGCGAATGGGACCACGCCTACAGTCGTGAGGAGGCCGTCTTCCCGGCCGGGGTGAGCGCCGCCGACAAGTACTGGCCGCCGGTGCGCCGTATCGACGGTGCGTTCGGCGACCGCAACCTCGTCTGCTCCTGCCCGCCGCTCGACGAGTACGACAACTGACGCGGGCGCAAGGGCATATGCGTGGGGGCCGGTGCGGAGAGCTTCTCCGGGCCGGCCCCTAGTCGTGTCTGTCCGGACGGCTCTAGGCGGCCGTCATCACGTCCGTCTCGCGCGGTCGGCGCGGGGCGATGATCCGGCCGTCGGGCAGCAGTTCGCCGGTGTCCTCGAAGAGGAGCACGCCGTTGCACAGCAGGCTCCAACCCTGTTCCGGATGGTGCGCCACCAGACGTGCGGCCTCACGGTCGGCGGAGTCGGATGTGGGACAGGTCGGCTGGTGCTGGCACATGGATGGGTTCTTTCGCTGCGATGTGGTGAGTGTCCTGCGGCTCGATGAAGTGTTCATGGCCGCCCCCCGTATCTCTCGGTCCGGTCCCAGTGTTCCCCCACGGGCGTCGATCCGCAGGGATTTCACGGCAGCTCTTCCTACTCATTGATGACGTACCACCCGCGCGGGCGGTTCAGTTGAATCGGCTGTCCTTTCGGGTGGTTCGCAGTGGCCCGGGCGGGCTAGTCACAACGGGCCATGCCTGGCACATCAGTACGCCCCGCGACCTCGCGGTCGCGGGGCGTGCCGGTGGGTCCTCGTCAGGCGGCGGGCGAGTCGAGCAGCGGCGTCGGTGTCAGTCGCATCGTCAGGACGGGCAGCAGGTCGGCGACCTGGCACGGCCGGTGGGCTGCGATGCCCGGCGGTGCCGGAGCCAGTGGGACCAGGACGTCGGACGGCTGAAGGGTGCCGGCCGCGGCGTCGGCCTGCGGGTCGCCGTGCAGCCAGAGGGTGAGCATGTAGAGCTCGGGCACCGACAGCAGCCTCGGCTGGAAATGGGGTCCCATGGACTCAGCCTGTCGCAGGGCCCGTTCGGTCGAGTCGAGATAGGGGCCTTCGAAGAAGTGCGAGAAGGTCCAGCCGTCCGGTGTGAGCACGCTGTCCGCGGCGGCCACGGCACGTTCGCCGCTGCGGATCAGGAAGCGCCAGCCGGCGAGTCGGGTGTACGGGGCACTGCCGCTCGGCGCGATCCGGTCCATCACATGGACCGGCAGAGGCAGTTCGGCGCTCAGGGGTCCCTGGACGGACCTCAGAGCAGGGGTACGGGCCTCGCGGACGGCCAGGGGTGAACCGAGTGCCGCGAGAACGCTGCGCAGGGCAGGCGCGGGAGCCGGGGGGACATGCAGCGGCATGATGGGTCGCCTCTCACTGGGGAGACACGGTGATGCGTGAAGGTGCGGACGGCGCTGTCGGCGTGCGGGGCGGCGAGCGGCCGGAAGACACCGGATCCCAACTCTCTGCCCTCGCGGAGTTTATACGACGCGTGTTCACGTAATGTTTCCGCTACCCGTCGCGGGTATTTCGAGCAAGGCCGAAATCAGCCCGTTTCCGAGGGCCTTTTCACCTGGTTTTCCGTCCCGGCAGGGCTTCGGCCTGCGACGCCGACCGCGGCGCGGTCGGCCGAAACAGACCTGTATTTATCGTCGCCCTCGGATGCAGGAAACTGCCCAATGCAGTATGCCCGTGGAATGTGCCTGCTGGGTGCTCTGTTCCAGACTATCGGGCGCGGACCGTGAGCGTGACGTTATGGATCAAAGAGTCTGGGCATCATCGTCCGTGACGTGGCGGTCGGCGCTGCGTGGTGCCCACTCGAGGAGGGACCCTTCGATGGGGGAGAAGGTCGCGGCAGGCGCGTTCGACCTGTCCGATCGGCAGCGGTACCGGCGGAAGCTGCAGCAGTGCCTGGCAGGGCTGGGGCGGCTGCTGGAGGAGAAGAGGTTCGATCGGCCCAAGAATCTGATGGGGCTCGAGATAGAGCTGAATCTCACCGGCGAAGACGGCATGCCGCGGATGATGAATGCCGAGGTGCTCTCCCGTATCGCGAGTCCGGATTTCCAGACCGAGCTCGGCATGTTCAATCTGGAAGTAAATATCGTCCCGCACCGTCTGGGCGGCCGTGTCCTCGATCAGCTGGCGGAGGAGTTGCACACCGGGCTCGGATATGCGGACCGCAAGGCGCAGGAGATCGGTTCCGGCATCGTGATGATCGGAATTCTTCCGACGCTCACGCAGCAGGACCTGGTCTCCGCGAACCTCTCCGACGTAGACCGTTACAAGCTGCTCAACGATCAGATCGTGGCCGCGCGGGGCGAGGAGTTCACCCTCGACATCGACGGTGTGGAGCAGTTGACGTGCACGTCCGCGTCGATCGCGCCCGAAGCGGCCTGCACCTCCGTACAGTTGCATCTCCAGGTCACGCCGGGCCGCTTCGCCGATGTGTGGAACGCCGCGCAGGCGGTGGCGGCCGTGCAGGTCGCTGTCGGCGCCAACTCGCCGTTCCTGTTCGGCAAGGAGCTGTGGCGTGAGTCGCGCCCCCCGCTCTTCCAGCAGGCCACGGACACCCGCCCGCCCGAGTTGCAGGCCCAGGGCGTACGGCCGCGGACGTGGTTCGGTGAGCGCTGGGTCGACTCCGCGTACGACCTCTTCGAGGAGAACCTCCGCTACTACCCCGCGCTGCTGCCCATCTGCGGCGACGAGGATCCGCTGCGGGTGTTGGACGAGGGGGGAGTGCCGCGGTTCCAGGAGCTGGTTCTGCACAACGGCACCATCTACCGGTGGAACCGGCCGGTGTACGACGTGGCCGACGGCGTCCCGCATCTGCGTGTGGAGAACCGCGTACTGCCGGCGGGCCCGACCGTGACCGACGTCATCGCCAACGCGGCCTTCTACTACGGCCTGGTCCGTGCCCTGGCCGAGGAGGCCCGCCCGGTGTGGACGCGACTGCCGTTCGCCGCGGCAGCCGAGAACTTCGAGACCGCGTGCCGCCATGGCATCGACTCCGACCTCCAGTGGCCGCGTCCGGGCCGCGGTGGGGTCACCGGCGTACCTGTCGTCAAGCTCGTCCGTGACGAGTTGCTGCCGCTCGCCGCGGCGGGACTCGACGCGTGGAACGTGGCCCCCGCCGACCGCGACCGGTATCTGGGCGTCATCGAGGAGCGGTGCCGCCGCCGGATGAACGGTGCCTCCTGGCAGGCGGACACCTATCACCGGGCGCGCGAGGCGGGGCTGCGGCGGGAGGCGGCGCTGGCAGCGATGACGCGCCGCTACTGCGAGCTGATGCGTGGGGGGCAGCCGGTGCACACATGGCCGGTGGGGTTCCCGGGGACCCACTCCTGAACTGGGCCGTCCGCTCGGGGACCCACTCCTGACCCGAGACGTCCACGCCTGTCGCGCCGGGCGTGGAGGGGACCTGGCTGCGTCCGCCGTACCGTCGTCGGGCAAGCTGTGACGTCCCATGCGGTGGTGCTTCTCCTCGAGTGCGATGGAACGTGATCAAGCGTGATCGAGGGGGGAGAAGGCGTGATGAGCAACTGGAGGCAGGAGTGCAGGCGGAGGCGGGAGGTGTGGCCGAATCCATTCCCCAGGCCGCGATGTCACGAAGGATCCTCCGGGCGGAGACGGTGCTCGTGCTCGCACTGTCCCTCGGTGCCAGTGCGGTGTCGTCACTGATCAGCTTTATCGGATCGCTGACAAAGCCCGGGGGCCTGAAGGATCAGGCGGCGACGCTCAACGGATCGTTCGCTCCCGGACGGCCATGGCTGGATCTCGCCTGGCAGCTTTTCGGGATCGCCACGGCGCTGGTGCCGGTGGCGCTTGTCGCGCATCTGCTGATCCGTGAACGCGCCGGGCTCCCTGCCATCGGATTCGACCGGAGCAGACCGTGGTCCGACCTCGGGCGCGGCGCCCTCGTCGCCGCGGGCATCGGCAGCGCCGGGCTGGCCTTCTACCTCCTGGCGCGGGCATCGGGCTTCAACCTCACCGTGGTGCCCGAGTCGCTTCCCGATGTGTGGTGGAAGTACCCGGTGCTCATTCTCTCGGCGGTCCAGAACTCCGTGCTCGAGGAAGTGATCGTCGTCGGCTATCTGCTGCGCCGGCTCGGTCAGTTGGGGTGGACACCCATGGCGGCCCTGGTCGCGAGCTCCGTGCTGCGCGGCTCGTACCACCTCTATCAGGGCATCGGCGGGTTCATCGGCAACATGGTGATGGGCGTCGTCTTCGTGCTGCTGTACCGGCGGTGGGGGCGGGTGGGCCCGCTGGTGGCGGCGCACGCCCTGCTCGACATCGTCGCCTTCGTCGGGTACGGGCTGCTGGCGGGGAAGGTGGACTGGCTGCCCACCGTCTGAACGACCGGCTGCCTGAGCGACGGACTGTCTGAGCGGCCGGCTCGAACGCGCCGGGGACGTACGAGCGGATGCCCGCACGTCCCCGGCGCGTTCTTGCGTCAGGGCGCGGTGAGCAGCTCGCCGTCGATCACGGTCACCGCTTGGCCGGTCAGCAGCGTGCGGTCGCCGCGCAGAGAGGTGCGGACGAGGCCGGAGCGGGCCGATGCCTGCAGGCCGGTCAGTTCGGTACGGCCGAGGCGGGCCGACCAGAAGGGCGCGAGCGCCGTGTGGGCGCTGCCGGTGACGGGATCCTCGTCGATCCCGACGCGGGGGAAGAAGCCGCGTGAGACGAAGTCGTAGGGAGTGGAGGGGTCCTCGGCCGCGGCGGTCGTGATGATGCCGCGCTCGGAGAGCGCCACCAGCGCGGCGAAGTCGGGCCGCAGGCCGCGTACGGACCGCTCGTCGGCCAGCTCGACCAGAAGGTCTCCGACGTGCGGGCCGGTGTCGTGGGCCGAGATCACCTTCGCGCCGAGGGCCTCGGCCAGTGCGGGCGGGACGTCGACGGGAGTCAACGGGGAGGTGGGGAAGTCGAGGGTGAGTGCCCCCGCCTCGTCCGCGGTGGCGGTCAGGGTTCCGCAGCGTGCGGCGAAGCGCACCGTGCCGGTAGCCGCCCCCGTGGTGCGCAGGACGTGCGCGGTGGCGAGCGTGGCATGGCCGCACATGTCGACCTCAGTGGCCGGGGTGAACCAGCGCAGTGCCCAGTCCGCGTCGTCGCCGGCGGGCAGGGGGTGGGCGAAGGCGGTCTCCGAGAGGTTCACCTCCGTGGCCACCTGCTGGAGCCAGGAATCGGTGGGGAAGCGGTCGGAGTCCAGCAGCAGGACTCCGGCGGGGTTGCCGGCGAAGGGGCGGTCGGTGAAGGCATCGACGATTCGAATCCGCATGGAGCGACCGTAGGGCGTGGGCGAAGCCGCAGGCCAAGGCCAATTCGGGGTCGCTGGATCGCTGGGGCCTTGCCCGGATGCGGCTTCCGATATATCGTTGACGCATCGCGACTGGTCAACGATGGAAGGAGCGTAAGCGATGCGTTCACATGGAAACGGACCGGAACACGAGCACGGCCGCGGTCATGGGCACTGCGGGCCCGGCCATCACGGTCCGGGTGAGTCCGAGGGCCGGCGGGCCGCGTTCGGGCCCTGGGGGCCGCCGTTCGGCGGACCCTTCGGCGGCGGCCGCGGTCGCGGTGGCGGGCGGGGAAGGGCGCGGCGCGGCGACGTGCGTGCCTCGATCCTGGCCCTGCTCAAGGACCGCCCGATGCACGGTTACGAGATGATCCAGGAGATCGGTGAGCGCAGCGGCGGTGCGTGGAAGCCCAGCCCGGGCTCCGTCTATCCGACACTCCAGCTGCTGGAGGACGAGGGTCTGATCATCAGTGAGAGCGAGGGCGGCAAGAAGCTGTTCACGCTGACCGACACCGGGCGCGCCGAGGCCGAGTCGGGTCCTGAGGCTCCGTGGGAGGAGGCCGGGCGCGGCGTCGACTGGGAGACGGTCAACGAGATCCGGCAGGCCGGTTTCGGCCTCATGGAGGCCTTCGGTCAGGTCTGGAAGACGGGCAGCGTCGAGCAGCGGCAGAAGGCCGTCGCCGTCATCAACGAGGCTCGTAAGAAGCTCTACCTGATCCTCGCCGACGAGCACTGAGCCGTACGGTTTCGAAGGGCCCCGCGTGATAGCGGGGTCCTTCGTCGTGGGTCGCCTCGTGGTCGTCACGTGTGGGTCGTCACGGGGTAGGGGGGCGGCGGCGGGCGGGCGGCTCAGGCGACCAGGCCGCCGAGTTTGCGGAGCGACTCATTGAGCGCGGCCGTCGCCGAGTCCGTCAACTTGCCGGCCATCAGCGATACGGCCGCGCCCGTGAACTCGCCGTCTATGCGTACGTCCGTCGCGTCGCCGACCGGGGTGAGCGAGTAGCGGGTGCCGACGACGACGGACATCGGGCCCTTGCCCGTGATGGCGAGCACGCGCTCCGCCTCCAACTCCTCGACGGTCCAGGTCACCTCGGCGGGAAAGCCCATCAGCTTCATGTTCTCCGCGAAGGTGGCACCGGTCTCCAAGGGGTCCGGCACGCCCTTCGGGAAGCTGGTGTGGGTGGTGTTCCACCGGCCGTACGAGGCGAAGTCGGTCAGCTGGGCCCAGACCTTCGCGGGCGGTGCCTCGATGCGCGCTTCCGCGCTGACTTCGGCCATGCGACCACCCCTTCGTGTCGGGTTACGGTGTCGCGGACCGTAGCTGCGAGTGCGGAAACATTCAATACTGACGAACAATCAGCTTCTCTGCCGGTGCGGGCGAGGTCCGGGGCGGGCCCGGTCCGGGTGCCGACCGGGCGCCGGTGGTCGCCCGCGCCGTGGCTGCCCGTGGCGGGCGCGCTACCAGGGCGCGCAGGAGCGGTGACCGCCGGGCCACGGGCATGGATGTGCCGGCGTGCGTGGCCGCCGACCCCCCGGTCCCGGGCGGTCGAGGTGCTGCGGCGGGCGGGTGTCGAGGCGCCGCTGCTCGCGGGGCGGATCTCGGAGCCGTCTCGACATGTGTCACAGGGGTGACGGTCCTGACCGACGCTGACATGATGTGCCGATGCAAGCGTCTCAGGGAAGGAGCGCCGGCCTGGGACTCGCCCTGGGCTCGGCCTTCGCGTTCGGCGGATCGGGCGTCGCGGCCAAGCCGCTGATCGAGGCGGGGCTCGACCCGCTCCATGTCGTATGGCTACGCGTCGCCGGAGCCGCGCTCGTCATGCTGCCGGTGGCCTGGCGCCACCGGAGTCTGCTCCGGCGCAGGCCGGCGTTGCTGGCGGGTTTCGGGCTTCTGGCGGTGGCCGGTGTCCAGGCCTGCTACTTCGCGGCCATCTCGCGCATCCCGGTCGGTGTCGCGTTGCTCATCGAGTATCTGGCCCCCGCTCTCGTGCTCGGCTGGGTCCGCTTCGTCCAGCGCCGCCCCGTGACAAGGGCGGCCGCGCTGGGCGTCGTCCTCGCGGTCGCCGGCCTCGCGTGTGTGGTCGAGGTCTGGGCCGGTCTGAGTTTCGACGCGCTCGGCCTGCTGCTTGCCCTCGGCGCCGCCTGCTGCCAGGTGGGGTACTTCGTCCTCTCCGACCACGGCGGCGACCGCGAGGACGCGCCCGACCCGCTCGGCGTGATCGCGTACGGGCTCCTCATCGGCGCTACAGTGCTCACGGTCGTGGCACGGCCCTGGGGCATGGACTGGTCACTGCTGGCCGGTGGCGCGGACATGGGTGGCACCGAGCTGCCGGCGGTGCTTCTGCTGGGGTGGGTCGTTCTGATCGCCACCGTGCTCGCGTACATGACGGGTGTCGTCTCGGTACGCAGGTTGTCGCCGCAGGTCGCCGGCGTGGTGGCCTGCCTGGAGGCGGTCGTCGCGACTGTCCTGGCGTGGGTGCTGCTGCACGAGCATCTCTCGGCGCCGCAGATCATCGGAGGCGCGGTCGTCCTCGTCGGCGCGTTCATCGCCCAGTCCCAGGCGCCGAAGGCGCCGACCGGACCGGTGGCGGCCGGCGGGCCGGAGGTCGTCCCCGCGGTGGCCGGTGACGGTGCGGAGCCTGGTGAGTTGTCCGCCGGCCGGCGGGCGCCGTAGGGTGGCGAGCATGCATTCGACCGTACTTCCGCCGCCCGCCGCGTAACGCGGGCGGCCGTCTCCTTGACGAAGGCCGGGCTCGGGTTGATCCCGAGCATGTTGGTGCTGCCCGCGTGACTGAGCCGAGCGATCAGCCGTCCAGATCTTCACGCGGAGAAGTCACGTGTCGAGTTCCTCTTCCTGTTGCCCTGCAACGTCCGCTTCACCTTCTGCTGCCCACATGTCTGCCGGCGCGTCCGTCGACGCGTCCGGTGGCGGCTTCGCCGGACCGACCGTCGGGCGGGGTCTCGTCTATCTGATCTTCGCCGGGTTCGCGTGGGGGACCGCCGGCGCTGCCGCGTCCCTCGCCTTCGAGGTCAGCGACCTCGGTCCGCTCGCGCTGTCGTTCTGGCGGTGCGTGGGCGGGCTGGTGCTACTGCTTCCGGTGTTCTGGCTGCGGGCGCGGCGGCGCTCCACGTCGGTCGGCGTCGGGGGTCTTGCTCCCGTTGCCGAGCCGCGCCGCCGACGGCTGGTGCGCATCCTCGGCACGGGTGTCGGCCTCACGGTCTTCCAGAGTGCCTACTTCGCGGCCGTCGAGGCGACGGGCCTCGCCGTCGGCACGGTCGTGACACTGGGCGCGGGCCCCGTCCTCATCGCGGTCGGCGCACGACTGACGATGGGCGAGCGGCTGGGCCGGGGCGGGACCCTGGCCGTCCTGGGCGCGCTGGCCGGGCTCGGTGTGCTCGTCCTCGGCGGCGAGGGTGGAGACGTGCGGCCCGTGGGCGTCCTGCTCGCCGTCCTGTCCGCCGCCGGATACGCCGCGATCACGCTGCTGACGCGGTGGCTCGGCAGGGGCGGTGGCGGCGGCGACTCGCTGTCGACGACGGTGTGGGCGTTCGCGATCGGGTCCGTGGGCCTGCTGCCGATGGCGATCGGCGAGGGTCTGCTGCCGCACGCGGCGGAACTGGCGCGGGTCGTCGGGCTGCTGGCGTACGTTGCCGCCGTGCCGACCGCGCTGGCCTACGCCCTCTACTTCGCGGGCGCGGCGGTCGTCCGGGCGACGACGGTGTCGGTGATCATGCTGCTGGAGCCGGTGAGCGCGGCGGTCATCGCGGTGACACTGCTCGACGAGCGCCTGACGGCGGCGACGGTGGCGGGCACGCTGCTGCTGCTCACGGCGGTGGCGGGGCTGGCGGCGGCGGAGACGCGGGGAGCGGCGGGACGGAGGCGGGCGTTGTCGCCCGCGTGACGTGCCCTTGAGGCGTCGTCTTTCGGAACGGGGCCCCGGCGCTTCTTGGAACCGGGGCGCCGCCGCCCCCGCCCCTTGCCCCCGCCTCAGAGATACCTGGGGAGCGGCGTGCTCGGGGCCAGGTCGGGCGAAGGGACCGGGGAGGCGGTTGTGAGGGCAACGGGGACGACGCCCGCCCAGTGGGGGAGCGAGAGATCCGCAGGGTCGTCGTTCGGGCCGCCCGTGCGGGTCTTGGCCGAGACCTCGGTCAGGTCGATGCGGAGCACGGCCGTCGCCGCGAGTTCCTTGGCATTCGCCGGGCGGGAGTCGGCGGAGCGGCCGGGGATCGCGTGGTCGACCAGCGCGTCGAGCGCCGTGCGCTTCTCCGGCGGGTCGGTGACCTGCCGGGCGGTGCCGTGGACCACGACGGACCGGTAGTTGAGCGAGTGGTGGAAGGCGGAACGCGCCAGCACGAGACCGTCGACGTGGGTCACCGTCACGCACACCGGCAGGCCTGGATCCGTCTCGCCCGCCATGCGCAGGGGGCGCGAGCCCGTCGACCCGTGGACGTACAGCCGCTCGTCGACGCGGGCGAACAGTGTCGGCAGGACGACCGGCGTGCCGTCGCGGACGAATCCGAGGTGGCAGATGTAGGCCGTGTCGAGTATCGAGTGCACCAGTTCGCGGTCGTACGAAGCGCGCTCCCGGGCGCGGGTCGGGATCGTGCGCTCTGTCGGCTCGTAGGCTTCCGCGGTCTCCTGCATTGCGTTCTCCATTGCACTAGTGCATAATGTGGTTTGTGCTAGGAGAGTATCGGATCGTCGGGCGGCGTGCATCGGAGATTGCCGCGAGCGTCGAGCGCGCAGTGGGCGCAGGTGACCTCAAGCCGGGCCAACTGCTGCCGCCCATGCGGGAGTTGGCGACCGAGCTCGGGGTCAATCCGAACACCGTCGCGGCCGCCTACCGCACCCTGCGTGAGCGCGGAGTGATCGAGACCGCCGGTCGCAGGGGTAGCCGTGTCCGCCCCCGGCCGGCCAGTACCGCCCGCGGATCCATCCGTGTCGACGTGCACCCCGGCGTACGGGATCTCGGCGACGGCAACCCTGATGTCACGCTGCTGCCGGGGCTGGGCGATGCGCTCGCCGCCGCCGCGCGGCTGCATGCGAAGGAGCCCGGCCTCTACGGGAATGAGCCGCTCGACGCCGAGTTCGTGCGGCTCGCGCGCGCCGCGTTCGACGCCGACGGCGTCCCCGCAGGGCCTCTTGCCGCCACCTCCGGATCGCTGGACGCCATCGAACGTGTCCTCGCCGCGCACCTCAGGGCGGGCGACGCGGTCGCCGTCGAGGACCCGGGCTGGGGGAGCCTGCTGGATCTCGTGTCGGCCCTGGGCCTCAAGGTCCTGCCCGTCGCGCTCGACGACGACGGCCCGCTGCCGGGGGAGGTGGAGCGCGCGCTGAGCGCCGGAGCCCGGGCGCTCGTCGTCACGGACCGCGCGCAGAACCCGACCGGCGCGGTCCTGAGCCGCCGCCGCGCGGACGAATTGCGCACCGTGCTCGCCCGGTTCCCCGGCACGCTGCTGATCGAGGACGACCACGGGTACGCCATCGTCGACCAGCCGCTGCACCCACTCGCAGGGGTCACGAACCACTGGGCGTTCGTGCGGTCCGCCGCCAAGGGATACGGGCCGGACCTCCGTGTCGCCGTCCTCACCGGCGACGACGTCACCGTCGACCGCGTGCTGGGGCGACTGGGCCTCGGCCCCGGTTGGGTCAGCCGGCTGCTGCAACACAGCGTCGCCCACCTGTGGGCCTCGAACGCCGTCGACCCCCGTGCCGTCGCCCGCGCCTACGGCGAGCGCCGCGACGACCTCATCGACGCGCTGGCGCGCAGGGGCGTCCAGGCCCGGGGGCGCAGCGGCATGAACGTCTGGGTGCCCGTCCCTGACGAGACGGGGGCCGTGACGCGGCTGCTGCATGCGGGATGGGCGGTCGCCCCGGGAGCGCGCTTTCGGCTGTCCTCGCCGCCGGGGGTGCGGCTGACCGTGTCGAACCTGCGGCAGGCCGACATCGAGCCGCTCGCCGAAGCGGTCGCCTCGGCGGTCGGCCCGATGCCGGCCCGCAGTTACGGCTGAGTCCGCCCGGCGGCGAGGCACTTCTGCCCGGCAGCGAGAGGCTCCTGCCCAGCGGCGAGACGCTCGTGCCCGGCCCTGGGCGGCGCCTGTGCGGCCCGCTCCGCCTCGGGCGCCGGTACCGCGGACTTCGTCCGGCTCTGGGTCAGGGCCGCGCCCGCCAGGACGATCAGCGCCCCCACCGGAGTGTTCCATGCCAGGTGTTCGTCGAGGAGTGCGACGCCCGCCGCCGTCGCGATGACAGGGATGAAGTACGTGACCATCTGCGCCGTCGTCGGGCCGACCTCGGTGACCAGTCCGTACTGGATCAGCAACGCAAGCCCTGTGCCGAGCGCCCCGAGAACGACCACGGAGAGCAGCGGGACGAGCGGGAAGGCGGTGGGGACCGTGGTGAACAGCGGGGTCACCACAGCGAGTTGCACCGTCGCCAGGCCCAGCTGGGCGCCGGTCAGCGACAGGGTCGAGCTTCCGGTCCCCGCCAGGGTGCGGCGCACGTAGATCCAGCCGATCGGGTAGCTGAGCGACGCGAGCAGCGCCATCGCCGTACCGCCGAAGTCCAGCCCGGAGAAGCCCTGCCAGGCGCCGAGGACGGTGAGCACCCCCAGGAAGCCGAGGCCGAGTCCGGCGACCCGGCGTCGGGTCGGCCGGTCCTCGGAGAGCGCCACGAGGGAGAGAGCCATGCCCCACAGGGGCGAGGTGGCGTTGCAGATACCGGCGAGCGTCGAGGGGATCGTGAGCTCGGCGTAGGCGAAGAGCGAGAACGGCAGGGCATTGAGGAGGAACGCCGCGACGGTCAGATGCCCCCAGGTGCGCAGGCCCCGGGGCAGCCGTTCGCGGCGGACGGCCATGGCGACGGCGAGCACCGCCGTGCCGAAGAGGAGACGGCCGAACGTGACCTGAAAGGGGGCGTACGCCTCGGTGCCGACCTTGATGAGAAGGAAGCTGAAGCCCCAGACCGCCGAAAGCACGGCGAACCGGATGCGCCAGTCGAGGACCCTCCGGCGCGGGGCGACAGGTGTCGGGGATGTGGTCGGGGTGCGGGGACGGATGCTGTCCGCCCCGGCGGCTGCGGTGCTCATGGTGCTTACGATCGCCGGTCCCATCTCGTAGGACAAGCGAGAATTTCTGGACCCTATCGCTTAGCATTGCTTACATGTTGAATCTGGAGCGCCTGCGCACGCTGGACGCCCTCGCCCGCCACGGATCGGTCGGCGCGGCAGCCGACGGGCTGCACGTCACCACCTCTGCCGTCTCCCAGCAGATGGCGAAGCTGGAACGGGAGGTCGGTCAGCAGCTGCTGGCGAAGAACGGGCGGGGCGTGCGCCTCACCGACGCCGGCCGGCTCCTCGCCGACCATGCCGCGCGCATCCTGTCCCAGGTCGAGCTCGCGCAGTCCGACATCGAAGCCCGGCGCGGCCAGGTGGTGGGAGAGGTCAGCATCGGGGCGTTCCCGACCGCCGCCCGCGGGCTCTTCCCGGCGGCGGTGTCCTCCCTGCGGCGGAAGCATCCGGAACTGCGGGTGCTGTCACGGGAGTTGGAGCCGGAGCAGAGCATCAGAGCGGTCATCCGCGGGGACCTCGACCTCGCCGTGGTGCTCGACTGGAGCAACAAGCGGCTGCCGGTGCCCGGCGGACTGGCGCAGGCGCAACTGCTCGACGACGCCCCCGACATCGCCATGCCCTCCGGTCATCCCCTCGCCGACCGTGCGGAGGTCGATCTCGAGGAGTTCGCGGAGGACGAATGGGTCTCCTGGCCGGAGGGCGAGTTCTGCCACGAGTGGCTGGTCTTCACGCTGCGTTCCAAGGGCATCGAGCCGCGGATCTCCCATCTGGCGGGCGAGCACCACACGCAACTGGCTCTGATCGCCGCCGGTCTCGGTGTCTGCGTCGCGCCGCGGCTCGGCCGCGGGCCGGTTCCCGACGGCGTCGCGCTCGTTCCCGTACGGCAGACGATGCGCCGCCACGTGTACGCGGTGTGGCGCACCGACGCCGACCGCAGGCCGTCGATCAGGGCGGCGGTCGAGGCGCTGCGCAGGGCCGCGGGGGCAGAGGGGTCAGAGGGGTCAGAGGGCTGACAGCTTGCGGAAGTCCCAGGACGCGATCGCGTCCGGGGTGAGCCGCAGCCAGGCGTGCCGGCCGTCGTGCGGCATGGTGTCGAGGCCGAAGTTCTTCGCGGCGAACAGCGCCTCCGGCACGGCCAGTTCGGGGCAGTCCTCGCCGGTGCGGGGGGACTCTCCGACGGACACGGCGGCGCCCGACAGCTCGACGCCCCGCAGCTCCCCGTACTCCTCGCCGTCGTCGACCACCACCGCGATGCGGGGGTCACGGCGCAGATCCGCCCAGCGGCGGCTGCGGGTCAGGGAGTAGAGCCACAGTGACGTGCCGTCCCAGACGAACCACAGAGCGCTCACGTGCGGGCGCCCGTCGGGGGAGACGGTGGCGACACGGCAGGTGCGCTGCTCGGTCAAGAACGCGTCGAGTTCGCCCGGAGTCATCATGATGCGACGGCCCCGGCGCTGTGCGGCGGTCATCTGCGGCCCTCCGGCTCGGCGAACTGATCATTCGTCAGAAAGATCTGCCGATAAGCATGGTGTGTCTTCCTTCGGCGCGCAATGGCGGCTACCGTCGCGCCTCCGCGCCGACCGGACGCGAGAACCAGGAGGCCCCATGCCGTCCTTCGAGCAGCTCATGGAACAGCTCGACGCGTCCACCACCGCGCTCCTCACCGTCGAATGCCAGGAGGGTGTCGTCGGAAAGGACAGCGCCCTGCCGGAACTCGCTGCTCAGGCCGGCTCGTCCGGCTCGCTCCGCAACGTCGCCCGGCTGGTCGGCGCGGCCCACGACGCCGGCGCACAGGTGCTGCACGCGGTGGCCGAGCGGCGCCCCGACGGCAGAGGATCCAACCGCAACGCACGGCTGTTCAGGGCCACGGAACGGCTCCCGGTGCAGCAGCACACCGGCACGGCGGCGGTACGCGTGGCCCCGCCGATCGAGGTGGCGCCCGAGGACATCGTCGTGCGCAGATTGCACGGGCTCTCGCCCCTCGCCGGCACGGACGTCGACCCGCTGCTGCGCAACCTCGGCTGCCGCACCCTCGTCGTCACCGGCGTCTCGGCGAACATCGCCGTGCCCTGCGCGGTCTTCGACGCGGTGAACCTCGGCTACACCGCGGTCGTCGTGGCGGACGCCATCGCGGGGGTGCCCGCCGACTACACCCCCGCGATGATCCGCAACACCCTGTCGCTCGTGGCGACGATCGTCACCACCGAGGAGGTTCTGACCTGCTGGAAGGGGCACCGCCGCGTTACGCGAGCTTGATCGAGTCCCCCTCCACCGCGATCGAGGTGGGCGGCAGCGGCGCGGTCGCGGGACCCGCCTTGACGCTGCCGTCGGACGCGTCGAACTGGCTGTTGTGGCACGGGCAGTTGATCGTGCCGTTCGAGATGTCCTTGACCGCGCAGCCCTGGTGGGTGCACTTCGACGAAAAGGCCTTGAACTCGCCCGCCACCGGCTGCGTGATCACCACGTCCCCGACGACCTTGCCGCCGCCCTCCGGGATGTCGGCGGTCTTGGCGAGCACGGTGCCTCCCCCGCCGCCCGTGCTCCCTCCGGAGCCGGCCGCGCCGCCGTCTCCCGCGGGCTTGTCGGACCCGGTCTGCACCGAGTCGTCCGAGCCGCCGCACGCGGTCAGCGCGACGGTGAGACCGGCCCCGCCCACCGCGGCGACGACGGTACGACGCGCCACGGTCCGCGCGGTCCCCTGCGATCCGGTCATGCTGGCTCCCTCTCCACTGTCCGACCCTCGTACCGGCCGGTTCGTGATGTTGTACGCGGCCCGCGGCAAGGCCGTTCAGGCCTTCACAGTTTTCTCATGAGCCCGACCGGCTTTCTCGTCGGACCGAACGGCCCGGGACCTGACGCCGCTTGCTCGCCTGCGCGATTCGGGCCGGGTCCGCGATCCTCACGCCGCAGAGGACGCTCAGCCCCAGCAAGTGACGCAGCCGGCTCGGACGGACCCGTGGCTGCGGGCTCGCACACCGAAGCGGGGCAGGGGCATGACCAGCCACAACCTCAAGGGAGTTGCGTATCCCACGTTTCAGTCAATGCTTGAACGGCGACTCACCCGGTCCCGTTTTCCCCGGTAGCCGGTGACCCACCTGCAGACCGGTGAGTGAGTGAGGTTCGCACATGCCAAGGATTCTTTCGAATGAGACCGGGCATCGCCTTCCGGCCGCCGGTGACTGCTGCCAGGCCCGGTCGGCTGAGCACGGTTCCTTCCAGCGCCCCACGCACTGATCGGCCGAGCGCATGGACTACTGCTTTCCCTGCCGCCGCAGCCTCAACGGCACCGTGACGTGCCCCGAGTGCGGGGCGTACGAGTCCGACACGGCACCGTCGAGCGATCGGAGCGGCGGTGCTCCGGCAGCCGACGCGGCGGTGTGGGATGTCCTCTTCAGCGAGGGACCGGGCTCCTTCGAGTCCCCCGACGCCGTCTGCTCCACCACTTCCTCAGCCGATGTGCCCGTAGCCCGGCGCCGCCTTCCGTCGCGGCTGAAGAAGTACGGTGGTCGATCGCTTGCCGCGGCCACCTTCGCCATGCTCGGCGGCCTGACCGCCGCGTCGCTGCTGCCCCAGGACTCCGCCGCCCCCCCACGGGCACTGCCGAGCCCGGAACAGGCATCTCCCGACGAGCCCGACGTCCACGTCACCGAATCTCCGACGGCCTCACGTTCACCGGAACGTCCGGCAACGCGCCCGGCCAGAGGAGGTGGCGTCAGGGACCGGAGCACTGCCGGGACTCGGCGTCCTCCCGCGACGGCCACTCCCCGGGAATCGCCGGCTCCCGCCGCCACCAGCACGCCGCCACCCGTGAAGGCCAGTCCGACACCCCGTCCTTCCAACGGCCGCCCCAGCCCGCCGGCGTCCTCCCCCGGGGCGACCCCTCCCGCAAGTCCTTCGGTCAGTCCGTCCGCCAGCGCCAGCGCCAGCGCCTCGCCGCCGAGCGGTCCAACACCGAGCAGAACGGGTGTGCCGGAGCCCGAGGGCCGGCCGCGAGGGTGACACCGTGATCGCCTCGCGCCCGGAAGGCCCGGCCGGGTGATGGCCGCCACGCCGTGACACAGCGCCCGGCAGCTCGCTGTGCCCGACCGGGTTCAATAGGCTCGGATGGCATCTCCCCGGGCTTCTGCGTCGGGCTCGTGGGCGGCGAAGCGAACGGTCGGGGCTGGGCCAGGCCGGTCCGGGCGCGCGCCAGTACCACCGGGAGAGCATCGGTAGCCGAGAGAGGTGGTGTCCAGCTGTGGGCCATCGGATGACGGTGCTCAGCGAGAGCCGGGGTGATCCATTCGCTCTGCACCTGGCCGCCTCGGCGGTGCTCGACGACCAGGGAACCGTGGTCGGATGGAGCCGGCGGGCCGAGGAACTGCTCGGCCACCCGGAGTCAGAGGTGATCGGCCGTCGGGCACGTGAAGTCCTGATCGATCCTCGCGGCCGGCCGGCCGCCCGGGAGGCCGCGGCGATGTGCGAGAGGGCCGGAGGCTGGTTCGGCGTACTGGCGGTACGGCATCGCAGCGGGCAACTCGTGGAGATGGGGTTCAGAGTACGTGCGCTTCTGCGCGACGGCGGTGTCCGCGAGTGGTTCCTCGTCGGGGCGCCGGCGGAGGAGATCCTCGAGTGGCAGCGGGACCGCGCGGTCCTCGACGGGCTGTTCCGCCGGTGCCCGATCGGGCTCGTCGTCCACAGTCCCGAGATGACGATTCTCCGGGTCAACCGCGCGGTCGAACGGTTCACCGGCGTTCCGGCCGCCTCGTTCCCGGGGATGCCCACCGGTGCGTTGCTGGTGGCGGAGGACGCGCGGAATGCCGTGGACCGGGTGCGCCGGGTGCTGCAGACCGGAAGATCGCTGGTCTCCACCGAGCAGTACACGCGCCTGGAGCGCAATCCGACACGAGAGCGGGCCGCGTCCGTATCGGCCTTCCGGCTGGAGGATCCGTCCGGCCGGGTTCTGGGAGTGGCCGAGACCATCGAGGACGTCACCGAACGCCATCGGGCTCGACTTCGGCTGGCGCTTCTCGCCCAGGCCGGCGCCCGCATCGGAACCACGCTCGATGTGGGGGAGACGGCCCGGGAGCTCGCTGATGTGATGGCCCCTCAGCTGGCCGACCATGTGTCCGTGGACCTGTCGCAACCGGTGACGCGCGGTGAGGAGCCGGCCCAGGGCCTCACGGATTCCGTCGTACGGGTGGCGGTTCGCAGCGTCCTGGGCCGGCAGCCCGAACCCCCTCAGCCGGAAGGGGAACCCGTCGAGTTCGCACCGGACACCCCACAAGCCAGGTGCCTGGCCGACGGACGGGCAATTCTGGAGGCCGTTCTTCCGCCCGACCGATTCGTCGTGGAACCGCGCCGGGGTGAGCTCCTTCCCGACCCAGGTGTCCATTCCCTGATCGTTGCCCCCCTGATCGCACGTGGCCTGGTGCTGGGCGCGATGAGCCTGTGGCGCTCGCGGCGCCCCGACCCGTTCGAAGCGGACGACCTGACGCTGGCCCAGGAACTCGCCTCGCGCGCCGCCGTCTGCATCGACAACGCCCGGCGCTACACCCAGCAGCAGCAGACCGCGCTCACCCTGCAACGCAGCCTTCTCCCGAAGGCGGTTCCCCGCCGGCCGGCCGTCGAGGTGGCCCCCCGCTACGTCCCGGCCGGCGCCGCCTCGGGGCTGGGCGGCGACTGGTTCGATGTCATCCCCCTCTCGGGGGCCAGGGTTGCGCTCGTGGTCGGCGACGTGGTCGGCCACGGTCTCCACGCCGCCGCCACCATGGGCCGGCTGCGCACTGCCGTACACACCCTCGCGAGTCTGGACCTGGAACCGGACGAGGTTCTCTCCCGCCTGGACGACCTGGTCAACCTGTTGGCGGCCGAACAGGAAACAGTCGGTGAACAGCCCGTGGGCGAGCAGGTCATCGGCGCCACCTGCCTCTATGCCCTCTACGACCCGGTCTCCCGGCTGTGCTCCGTGGCGCGTGCCGGCCACCCACCGCCGGTGGTGACGACCCCGGAAGGACAGGTGAGCCTGCTCGAGCTGCCCGCCGGCCCACCCCTCGGCCTGGGCGGCTTGCCGTTCGAGGCCCGGGACGTCGAACTGGCCGAGGGCAGCCTGCTCACCCTCTACACCAACGGACTCATCGGTGAACGCCACACCGACCTCGATGCGGGCCTGACACGGCTGTGCGCGGCGCTCACCCGCCCTGCCGACCCCCTGGAACGCACCTGTCAGGCGGTGATCGACTCCCTCGTACCAGCTCACCCCGCCGACGACATCGCCCTGCTCATCGCCCGTACCCGCGTACTGCCCCCGCAGAACGTCGCCTCCTGGCGGCTCCCGCTGGACCCGAGCTCCGCCGCTCAGGCCAGAAGCCTGACGACAGCCCGGCTGACCGAATGGGGCCTGGAGCACCTGGCCTTCACCACAGAGCTGGTCGCCAGCGAACTGGTCACCAACGCCTACCGGTACGCCACCGGCCCCGTGACCCTGCGACTCATCCGCGAACGATCTCTGATCTGCGAGGTCACCGACACCAGCCACACCTCACCCCATCTGCGCCGGGCACGCACCACTGACGAGGGCGGGCGTGGCCTGTTCCTGGTGGCCCAGCTGACCGAGCGCTGGGGCACGCGCTACACCCGCGAGGGAAAGACCGTCTGGACCGAGCAGCCACTGCTGGAGTCGTGAACCGACGGGCGGCGGGCAGCCGCACCACCGCCGGGCCGGAGCAGGACCCGAGCCGGGGACCTGTCCAGCCGCGCACGGCGCGACGCCACCGAGGAGGAACACGAAGCGCTCCGGGCCGGGGCCGCGGGAGCCTCACCGCCATCGACGGAATGCTGGGAAGGGGGGGTGAGCAGCATGCCAGTGGAAGCTCCCCAGATTCTTCCCAGGGCTGAGCGTGGCCGCTCAGCGCGTCATGCGTTTCTGGCACCGGCCGTGGATAGTAAGATCGATCAGTCGTATAGCTTGGGAAAATGCTGACAGAAGTCACCGCCACCCGGTATGTCACGCCCTTGCGTGAGGGCGGCTCGCTCCCCGGGATCGTCGAGGCCGACGATCTCGGCACGTACGTCATGAAGTTCACCGGGGCCGGGCAGGGCCGCAAGACCCTGGTGGCCGAGGTCGTCTGCGGACAGCTCGGGCGACGGCTGGGGCTGCGGGTGCCCGAGCTCGTCACCATCCAGCTCGACCCCGTCATCGGTCTCTCCGAGCCCGACCAGGAGGTGCAGGAGCTGCTCAAGGCCAGCGGCGGGCTCAATCTGGGGATGGACTTCCTGCCCGGCTCGCTCGGCTTCGACCCGCTCGCCTACGAGGTCGACCCGGCCCAGGCCGGCAAAGTCGTCTGGTTCGACGCGCTGGTCAACAACGTGGACCGCTCCTGGCGCAACCCCAACATGCTGGTGTGGCACGGGGATCTGTGGTTGATCGACCACGGAGCCACCATGATCTGGCACCACAACTGGCCGGGCGCCACCGCCTCCGCCGCCAAGCCGTACGACGCCTCCGACCACGCGCTCGCCCCGTTCGGCCCCGATGTCGCCGCTGCCGCCGCCGAACTCGCGCCGCTGGTGACCGAGGAGCTGCTCACCGGGATCGCCGCGGACGTGCCCGACGAGTGGCTGGTCGACGAGCCGGGCTTCGACGGGGCGGACGCCCTGCGCCGTGCGTACGTGGAGGCTCTGCTGCCGCGCGCCGCCACCATCCACGAGCGCATCACCCTCGGCGCCCCGACGAAGTCCAGGCCCTCCCAGGTGCCGGGCTGGCTGACCGACCACCTGGCTCCCTGGCCGCACCCGACGAAGCAGAGCACGAAGGACACCGCCCAGTGAGCGACCGCGACGTTTTCGAGTACGCACTGCTGCGCGTGGTGCCGCGGGTCGAGCGCGGGGAGTGCTTCAACGCAGGCGTGGTGGTCTACTGCCGCGCGAAGTCCTTCGTGGCGGCTCGTACCCATCTGGACGAGACCAAGCTGAGGGCGCTCGACCCGCATGCGGACGTGACCGGCGTACGGGCCGCGCTGCATGCCGTCGAAGGCGTCTGCCTCGGCGGCGAGGACGCCGGGCAGGCCGCCCGCGACGATCCCGGCCGCCGGTTCCGGTGGCTCATCGCGCCCCGCTCCACGGTCGTGCAGCCGGGTCCGGTGCACACCGGGCTCACGCTCGATCCGGAGGCGGAGGTGGAGCGGCTGCTCGACCTGCTGGTGCGATGAGGAGGGAAAAGGAGGGGCTGCCCAACCCGTTGGGGGCCGCAAGCGATCGGTGTGACATGCGCCGATGAACCGTAGTGCCGTTGACACCGAGTGCCAGGGCTTCTAGCGTCCTGTCTGCCGAAGGTACTAAGCGGTTGCTCAGCATAGGAGCCGTGAGCAGTCTCCGGCACAGGGTTGACGGGCTTCAAGGGCGAGGAGAACCAGAATGTCCACCACCGAGCAGCGTGTGGCTGTCGTGACCGGAGCCGCACGCGGCATTGGCGCCGCCACCGCGGTCAGGCTCGCGGCCGAGGGCCGCGCCGTAGCCGTACTCGACCTCGACGAGGCGGCCTGCAAGGACACCGTGGAGAAGATCACCGCGGCCGGCGGCAAGGCCCTGGCGGTGGGCTGCGACGTCTCGGACGCCGGGCAGGTGGAGGCCGCGGTGGCCCGGGTGGCGGCCGAGCTCGGCGCGCCGACGATCCTCGTCAACAACGCCGGTGTGCTCCGCGACAACCTGCTCTTCAAGATGAGCGAGTCCGACTGGGACACCGTGATCAATGTGCACCTCAAGGGCGCGTTCCTGATGGCCAAGGCCTGCCAGAAGCACATGGTGGACGCCGGCTTCGGGCGTATCGTCTCCCTCTCGTCGTCCTCGGCGCTCGGTAACCGCGGCCAGGCCAACTACGCGGCGGTCAAGGCCGGCCTGCAGGGCTTCACCAAGACCCTCGCCAAGGAGCTCGGCAAGTTCGGCATCACCGCCAACGCCGTCGCCCCCGGCTTCATCGTCACCGAGATGACCGCGGAGACCGCCGCCCGGGTGGGTATGGGCTTCGAGGACTTCCAGGCCGCGGCCGCCTCCCAGATCCCCGTCCAGCGCGTCGGCCGGCCCGAGGACGTCGCAAATGCGATCGCCTTCTTCGCCGGCGACGACGCCGGATTCGTCTCTGGCCAGGTCATGTACGTGGCCGGCGGACCGCTCAACTGAATCGGGGTACGACGGACATGGCAGCAGCACAGGCAGCAGGGGCGGAGCAGGCGCCCGACAGCGGCAAGGTCGCGCTGATCACCGGCGGCAGCCGGGGCATCGGATACGGCGTGGCCGAGGCGCTCGTCGCCCGCGGTGACCGGGTGTGCATCACCGGCCGCGGCGAGGAGGCCCTCAAGGAGGCCGTGGAGCGGCTGGGCGCGGACCGGGCTATCGCGGTGGCCGGCAAGGCCGCCGACGAGGCCCACCAGGCGGCGGCGGTCGAACGCACCATGGAGGCGTTCGGTCGGGTCGACTTCCTCGTCAACAACGCGGGCACCAATCCGGTCTTCGGCCCCATGGCCGAGCTGGACCTGAACGTGGCGCGGAAGGTCTACGAGACCAACGTGATCTCCGCGCTGGGCTTCGCCCAGCAGACGTGGAAGGCATGGCAGGGGGAGAACGGCGGTGCGATCGTGAACATCGCCTCCGTCGCCGGCGTCTCCGCGTCCCCGTTCATCGGGGCGTATGGGATGAGCAAGGCGGCCATGCTCAATCTGACCCTCCAGCTGGCGCACGAGTTCGCGCCGCTCGTCCGGGTCAACGCCATCGCCCCCGCCGTGATCAAGACGAAGTTCGCCGAGGCGCTGTACGAGGGCCGCGAGGCCGAGGCGGCGGCGGCCTACCCGCTGGGACGGCTCGGGGTGCCCGAGGACATCGGTGGCGCGGCGGCTTTCCTCACCTCCGCGCAGTCGGACTGGATCACGGGGCAGACGCTCGTCGTCGACGGCGGTATCTTCCTCAATGCGGGCGTGCACTGACGCCCGACGGACCGCCCTGAGGCGGTTTGTTCCTGAATGATCCAAGTGCCCCGCCGGGCCTCCAGATTGACCCGGCGGGGCGCTGCGGTATGGTTCGCCGACCCATGGCTGAACGAGGAGCGTGCACGTGTTCTACCGGACCTGTCTGCAGGCCGCTGCAGCCCTAGCGTCCATATCTCTGCTGGCGGGATGCGGTCTGTTCTCGGACGACGACGCCGACCGCGAACAGAAGATCTCCGTCGGCACGACGAGCGAGCCGAGCACTCTCGACCCGGCCGCCGCCTGGGACGGCTCGTGGGAGCTGTACCGGAACGTCTTCCAGACTCTGGTCAGCTTCCCGACGGGGAGCACCACTCCGCAGCCGGACGCCGCCGACTGCCGCTTCTCGGACACCAGCAACAAGGTCTTCGAATGCGAGCTGCACGAGGGCCTGACCTTTACCAACGGTGACAAACTGGACGCCGCCGCGGTCAAGCACTCCATCGACCGCATCAGGACCATCGACGTGGCCGGAGGGCCCAACGGCCTGCTGGGGTCGCTCGACAAGGTCGAGACGACCGATGACCGCATCGTCACGTTCCGTCTCAAGACGTCCGACGCCACGTTCCCGTTCATCCTGGCCACCCCGGCCATGTCGATCGTGCCACCGTCCGAGTACCCGGCCGACAAGCTCCGCGAGGACGGCAAGCTGACGGGCTCCGGCCCGTATGCCCTGGAGTCGTACAAGAAGGGCGACCGGGCGGAGCTCACCCGCTTCGCCAACTACAAGGGCTTCGCGAAGATCAAGAACGACGCGGTCACCATCCGCTACTACCAGGACTCCGGCGTCATGATGACGGCGCTGAAGGAGCACGACATCGACGCGATAAACCGTGGTCTGACCGCGGAGCAGGTCGTCGAGCTGCAGGAGAAGAAGCCCGAGAACGACCACCTCCAGCTCGTCGAGACCGTCGGTGCCGACATCCGCTACCTGGTCTTCAACCCCGCCGACCCGAACGCCGGCAAGCTGGCCGTACGGCGCGCGATCGCGCAGGTCGTCGACCGCGGAGCGCTCGTCGAGAAGGTGTACAAGGGCACGGCGGAACCGCTGTACTCGATGGTGCCCAAGGGCATCGCCGGGCACACGACCGAGTTCTTCGACCGGTTCGGCGAGCCGAACGCGACCAAGGCGGAGGAGACGCTCACCGACGCGGGGATCACCGAGCCGGTCCCGCTGACGCTCTGGTACACCACCGACCGGTACGGTTCCGCCACGGAACCGGAGTTCGCCGAGCTCAAGCGGCAGCTCGAGGCCACCGGCCTCTTCAAGATCAGCCTCGAGGGCAAGCCGTGGGCGGAGTTCCAGAAGGGCTACCGGAACGGGCAGTACCCCGTCTTCGGCCGAGGCTGGTTCCCGGACTTCCCGGACCCGGACAACTTCATCGCGCCGTTCGTCGGTCCGGACAACGTCCTCGGCACCCCGTACGAGGCGCCGGAGATCTCCGAGCAGCTTGTGCAGTCCCGGCGCGAGAGCGACCGCGGAGCCGTCACCAAGCAGTTCGAGAGGGCGCAGGAGCTCCTCGTCGACGACGTTCGCCTGCTGCCGCTGTGGCAGGGCAAGCTGTACGTGGCGGCCAGCGAGGAGATCGCCGGCGGTGAGCGCGCCCTCGACCCGCAGACCGTCATGCAGGTCTGGGAGCTGCATCGCAAGGCCAGCTGGTAGGCGGGCTGTCAGTGCCGCCGGGTAGGTTCTGAGATCTCGGATCCGAGATCTCGGAACTGACCATTCACCGGAGGTTGTTGACGTGACCGACACCGACATGCTGCCCGAGTCCTGGCGCGGCGTACTCGGCGAGGAGCTGCAGAAGCCCTACTTCAAGGAGCTCACCGAGTTCGTCGAGAAGGAGCGGGCGAACGGGCCGGTGTACCCGCCGGGCGCGGAGGTCTTCGCAGCGCTCGAGGCCACGCCGTACGACCGGGTGAAGGTGCTGATCCTCGGACAGGACCCGTACCACGGAGAGGGCCAGGGGCACGGCCTCTGCTTCTCCGTGCGCCCGGGCGTCAAGACCCCGCCCTCCCTGCGGAACATCTACAAGGAGATGCAGAGCGAGCTGGGGCACCCCGTCCCGGACAACGGCTATCTGATGCCGTGGGCGCGGCAGGGCGTCCTCCTGCTCAACGCGGTGCTGACCGTCCGGGCCGGCGAGGCCAACTCCCACAAGGGCAAGGGCTGGGAGAAGTTCACCGACGCGGTGATCCGCGCGGTGGCGTCCCGGCCCGACCCGGCGGTCTTCGTCCTCTGGGGCAACTACGCGCAGAAGAAGCTGCCGCTCATCGACGAGGAGCGGCACGTGGTCGTGAAGGGTGCGCACCCCTCGCCGCTGTCCGCGAAGAAGTTCTTCGGCTCCCGTCCGTTCACCCAGATCAACGAGGCGGTGGCGGCGCAGGGGCACGAGCCCGTCGACTGGCGGATCCCCGACATCGGCTAGGGCGTGTTTCGAAAGTCCCGCCTGGCCCACGACGTCTGGCACGCACACTCGCTGCGTTGTCGGAGTCATCCAGGTACGTCCAGTACGAGGATGATCCTCCGCCTTGCGATTGCACGCACCAGACGCCGCGGGCCCCGCCCTGCGGGCGGACGACGCTACTTTCGAAACACGCCCTGGCGCCGCGTCTTTTCGCGTGCCGTCGGCGCGTGCCGTTTCGCGTGTCGTTTTTTCGCGTGTCGTTTTCGCGCACCCGGCTGACAGGCTCGGGCAGGCGCCCGAGCCTGTGGGGGATTGTCCTCGCCGGCGGCTAGCGTCGGGCTCAAGAACATCCCGCTTCGCCGTGTCGACGAGGAGGCCACAGTGAGGGAGCAGCAGGAGGCGTCCGAGGATGTCGTCATGACCAGGATCGGTCAGGCGATGATGCTGCTGCACGGTGGCGACCGCGAGGAGGCCCGTAACCGCTTCGCCCTGCTCTGGGCGGAGATCGCGGAGCAGGGGGACGCCCTGCACCGCTGCACCCTCGCCCACTGCATGGCGGACGTGCAGGACGACCCCGCGGACGAGCTGGCGTGGGATCTGCGTGCCTTGGCGGCGGCCGACGGGCTGAGCGAGGAGCGCTTGGGCCGGCATCCGCAGGCTTCGGCGGTGCGGGCCCTCTACCCCTCGCTCCATCTCAACCTCGCGGCGGACTACGTCAAGCTGCACCGTCCGGCCGAAGCGCGCCGCCACCTGGACCGGGCCCGCGCGTCGACGCACACCCTGGAGGACGACGGGTACGGCCACGGCGTCCGCGCCGCGATCGACCGGCTGGAGCGCGCGCTGCGGACCCGCTGACCGGCTGGCCGGGCTCCGGTTGACCTGGTGGGGCCCCGTTACTCTCCCGTCGCGCCGTCGATGTGCTCGCGCAGCAGGTCCGCATGGCCGTTGTGTCGCGCGTGCTCCTCGATCATGTGAGTGAGGATCCAGCGCAGGCTGAACCTCTTGCCGCTTCGGCTGAGCGAGGCGCTCACGTCGTCGAGTCCGTGGGAGGCGGTGACCTTGCGGGCGTCCACGACCTGGGTGAGCCAGGTCGCGTGCGCCTCGGCCCAGGTGTCCTGGTCCGTGACGTGGAAGTCCCCGTCCTGGTCCTGCTCGGTGGAGTAGAGGTCCGGGAGGTCCTCGTCGTCCATGATCTCGCGGAACCAATAGCGTTCGACCTCGGCCAGATGGCGTACCAGACCCATGAGCGTGAGCCCGGACGGTGCCAGTGACGGCGTGCGCAGCTGTCCGTCGTCGAGGCCCTCGCACTTCATGATCAAAGTTTCGCGGTGGTAGTCCAAGAAGCCCGTGAGCATGTCGAGTTCGGACGCGGTCGTGGACGGCTCGGTGCGTTCGTCGGTTGTCATGACGATCATCATGGAGCACCGGCACCCCGGGCTGCCATGCCTTGTCCGTATCCCCAGGAGCAGACCGGAGGATCGGTGCCGCAGACCTTCGACGGCATCACCGGCCGGCGCGCCCCACAGCGCACGTATGCTGCCGGAGCACAGTCGGCGCAACCGACAACCGGGCGCGCACGAAGGACAGCCGGCGCATCACCAGCCGGTCGGGTGGGCGAGGGAGACACAGTGAAGGTCGGCTGCATCGGGCTCGGCGACATCGCACAGAAGGCGTACCTGCCGGTGCTCACCACCCTGCCCGGAGTCGAGCTGCACCTGCAGACCCGGACGCCGGCCACCCTGATCCGCACCGCGGAGACCTACCACGTCCCCGCCGGGCGCTGTCACGCCGACCTCGGCGCGCTCCTCGCCGAGGGCCTCGACGCGGCCTTCGTCCACGCACCGACCTCGGCGCACGCCGAGATCGTCACCCGGCTGCTCGAGGCGGGCGTCGCGACCTACGTCGACAAGCCCCTCGCGTACGAACTGGCCGACTCCGAGCGGCTTGTGGCACTCGCGGAGGAGCGGGGCACCAGCCTCGCCGTCGGCTTCAACCGCAGGCTCGCCCCCGGCTACGCCCAGTGCATCGAGCACCCACGCGACCTGATCCTGATGCAGAAGAACCGCGTCGGCCTCCCGGAGGACCCCCGCACGCTCGTCCTCGACGACTTCATCCACGTCGTCGACACACTGCGCTTCCTGGTCCCCGGACCTGTCGAGCACACGGACGTGCGGGCGCGGATCGTCGACGGGCTGATGCATCACGTCGTCCTGCAGCTCTCCGGCGACGGCTTCACGGCCATCGGCACCATGAACCGGATGAGCGGCTCGAACGAGGAGATCCTCGAGGTGTCCGGGCAGGAGTCGAAACGCGAGGTCCGCAACCTCGCGGAAATCCTCGACCACAAGGGCCAGCCCAGCGTCCGACGGCGCGGAGACTGGGTGCCCGTGGCCCGCCAGCGGGGCGTCGAGCAGTCGGTGCACGCCTTCCTCGACGCCGTAGGCACCGGCAAGGTACTCAGCGCACAGGACGCGCTGCGGACGCACGAGCTGTGCGAGCGGGTGGTGCGGCAGGCCCTGGAGCAGGCCGCCTGAGGGAACGCACGCCCCCCGCGGCGCCCACCGCCAGAAGCAGCGCCAACGAGGCGTAGACCGGCCAGTCGCCGTACCTGACATACAGCGTCGTGCCGGTCACGAGCGGGACCGTGTACACCGCTGCGGTGCTGCGGTCCGTGCCGAGCGGACTGCCGACCTGTTCGCCGCCCGCCGCGTGCACCGTGCTCACACCGGTCAGCGTGGCGTGAACCATCGGCCGGCCGCTCTCCGCCGCTCGCAGCGCCGCCAGCGACGCGTGCTGCTCGGGCGCCCAGCTGTCCTGGAAGGACGAGGTCGCCGACTGGGCGACCAGCACTTGGGCGCCGTCCCGGGTCAGCCGCCTGCTCATGTCCGGGAACGCCGACTCGAAGCACACCAGGGGGCCCAGGCGCAGAGCGGTGTCGTCGCCGGGCAGCGTCATCACCACGGGCGTGCGCCCGCGCAGCCGGTCCTCACCCGCGGCCCTGCCGACCGACGTGACCCAGCCCAGCAGGGAACGGGCCGGGACGTACTCACCGAAGGGGACGAGCCGCATCTTGTCGTACCGGTCCCCGGTCAGGCCCTCCGGGCCGACGAGCACCGAGCTCTTGTAGATACCGGCCGGGCCCGACGCGCCCTCGCTCCGCGCGTCCACGTTGACGAGGACCGGTGCCCCCACCTCACGCGACAGAGCCGAGAGGCGCTCCGCGAGGTCCGGCCGCAGCCCGAGATCCGCACCGATGCTGCTCTCGCCCCACACCACCAGGTCGAGTTCGCGGCCCGCCAGCTCGCGCGTGAGCTGCTCGCCCCGGTCGAAGCGCCGTTCCACGCTCCCGATGCCACCGACGACGCCGGGCTGGACCACCGCGATCCGGGCCTGCCCCGACTCCTGCGGCTGAGGGGCCCAGACCCAGGCGGCGGCCACCGTCGTCGCGCACAGGGCCGTGCCCGCCACCGCCGGCACCCGTGCACTGCGGACCGCCGCCAGCAGCACCGCCACCGTATTGACCGCGAGCACCAGCAGGCTCACCAGCCATACGCCGCCCACGGACGCGAGCCGCAGGGCCGGCGACACCTCCCACTGGCTGGCGCCCAGCAGGCCCCAGGGCCCGCCGAGCCCCTCCCACGACCGGGCCAGCTCGATCACCAGCCAGCCGGCGGGGACGACCGCGACGGCGGCCGCCGCCCGGGCCGCAGACGGTGTTCCACCGAGCATCGACCGCACCAGCATGCCCCATGGCGCCCACAGCATCCCCAGCAGCGCGGCCAGCACCAGAAGGAACACATGCAGGCTCGGCAGCAGCCAGTGGTGCACGGCGATCATGAAACCTGCGCCGCCGAGCCATCCCTCCACCGCCGCACGGCGGGCAGACGGCGCCGTGCGCAGCAGAAGCATCCATGGCACCAGGGCCAGACAGGCGAACCACCACAGCGACGGCTCCGGGAAGGCCGGCGCCGGCAGGGCCCCGGCAACGACGGCTGCGGCACCGCGGGATCTCCGCGAGCGAAGAAGCCTCGGCGGCTGCTCGGCATGCTGCCGGGGCCCCTGCTCGTGCCGCAGTGTCTGCCCGGGACCGGCTCCGTGCGCGCGCCGGCGCGCATCCCACGTCCGCCGCACCCGCTCGCCGACCGGAATTCGCATGGAGCGCCTCCTCGCCCGGCTCAAGGGGCCACGAGCCGTCCACCACCAGTGTGCGCGAGGATCCGCACGGGCGAACAGTGTGCCTCCCGGGCCTCCCGCGCCTCAGGCGTCGTCCGTCATCCCACCCGTCCGTCGCCACTTCTCCTCGATCACGACGGAACGCAGGCGCCAGCCCGTGTCCGTACGCTCCAGACCGAAGCCGTAGCGACCGCCCGAGACGAAGTCGTCGCCCGACTCGAGCCGCATCGGATTGATGTAGTCGGCCCCTACCTCGGCGCGGTCGCCCGGATATCCGCCGAGATCCTGGATGCGTACCCGCCGGTTGACGATGAGGTGCTGACGAACGGTGAAGAGGCGCATCGTGCGCGAAAGCCATTCGGCCACCTCGGCGGCCGGGCCCTCGATCCCGCCCGAGCCGCGGTAGTCGGCGCGGCCGTCCTTGGTGAACAGTGCTCGATAGGTGTCCCAGTCGCCGTCGTCGACGGCCACTGCATAGCTGGTGACGAGGTCGTCGACGGCCAGCCTGTCCATCACGGTCGCGAGATCCACGCGCTGCGTCATCGGGTCAGTCTCGGGCAGGCGGGGTGCCAGGCCAAGAGCCGTGCACACCCATCACCCTCCCGGCGTCGGCAACCGGCCATACTCCACCCATGCGCATCGATGTCGACCCCGCCCACTGCGACCGTGACGCCTTCTACCGGCTGATGACCGCCACCGTCGTGCCCAGGCCCATCGCCTGGGTGTCCACCACGTCCGCGGAAGGCACCGACAACCTCGCCCCGCACTCCTTTTTCACGATCTCCTGCGTGGCGCCTCCGGTCGTGCAGTTCACCTCGGTCGGGCGCAAGGACTCGTTGCGCAACATCGAGGAAACCGGCTCGTTCGTCGTGAACTTCGCGCCCGAGCCGTTGTTCGAGCAGATCAACGCCACCGCGACGGACTTCCCGCGCGGTGTCAGCGAGTTCGACGCGGTCGGCATCGCGAGGGAGCCGAGCCTTCGGGTGAAGCCGCCGCGGGTCGCGGCGTCACCTGTGGCCCTGGAGTGCGAACTGCACAGCACCGTACGGCTGGGCGACTCGACCGTCGTCTTCGGCAGGGTGGTGCACGCCACGGTCGACGCGGACGTCACGGCGGACGGCCACCCGGAGGTGACGCGACTGGCACCGCTGGCCCGGCTCGGCAAGGACGAGTGGGGCACGCTCGGCGAGGTGCGCGAGATCTCCCGCATCCCGTACGCCCGGTGGCAGGAGTGCAAGGACTGAACGCCCGGCGGGTTCCCTTCCTGGGAGACTTGAGGTGCCTCAGGTCCCGACGGCCCGCAGGACGACGAACTTCGGGTCACCGGCGACCACTTCGCAGTTGCCGAAGAGCCGCCGCAGCCGCACGTGGTACCCGAGGTGGCGGTTGCCGACGACCCAGAGTTCGCCGCCCCCGCGCAGCGCGCGGCGCGCGTCCGCGAACATCCGGCGGGCCGCCGTGTCGGTCGTCGCCCGGTGCGAGTGGAACGGCGGGTTGTTCAGCACGCGGTCGACCGAACCGTCGGGAAGGGCGGACAGCCCGTCGCCCACGAGGAACTCGGCCCTGCCGTCGGGCACGTTGTCGTGGAAGGTGGCCTTCGCGGAGGCCACCGCGGAGTACGACTCGTCGACGAACGTCAGGTCCGCGTCCGGGTTGGCCAGTGCCGCGGCGGTGCCGACCACGCCGTTGCCGCAGCCGAGGTCGACGACCCGCTCCGGGCCCCTGTGCTGCGGCAGGTGGCGCAGGAAGAAGCGGGTGCCGATGTCGAGGCGCTCCGCGCAGAAGATGCCCGCGTGGTTCGTCACCGTGCGGCCCGCGAGCGTGCCGATGTCGGACGGCAGGGCGTACCGCAGCGGCCACGGGCTGGGGACGCGGGTGGGCTTCGCGTCGGGGGTGCAGAAGATCAGCCGGGCCTTCTTCGCCGCGAGTGACGTCCTGGTCGGCCCGATGATGCGCTCGAACAGCTTGAGCGTGGACGTGTGGATCTCTGTGACCATGCCCGTGCCGACGACCACGGAGCCGGCGTGCAGGGAGGGCGCGAGGCGGTGCAGCTGGTCCTCGAGCAGGGCGAGACTCTTGGGCACCCGTACCAGGAGCACGTCGATGCGCTCCGGTGGCATGTCCCTCGCCGTGAGCAACCGCACACAGTCTGCGGCGAGGCCGTTGCGTGCCAGATTGCCGCGGGTCGCCTCCTGGCAGAGGAACGAGTCGGTGATCTGCACGGGGTGGTGCGCCGCGAGCGAGGTGGCGAGGGCGCCCCACCGGTCGCCGACGACGGTCACTGTGCCGGACAGGTCCGTCGGCCCGGAGTCGTCGGTGCCGTGCAGGTGTCGCAGCAGGTACTCGTCTGCTGCGTCCCAGGCGCGGAGCGTGTCGCGGGGGTCCTCAGGGAAACGGGCGAACTCGAACGTGCCCCATGGCGTGGTCAAACGGTTCATCGTGCACTCAGGCTAGCCGAGCCCGGGCGGGACGCCGCGCGCCTCGGGCCGCGTAGTCGTGGTGTGCGCGGGCGCCGCGTGCTTGGCGCGCCTCAGGCCGCGTAGTCGTGGTGTGCGCGGGCGCCGCGCCATTCGACCAGATGCGGATCGTCGAGCCGCATGTCCGCGTCCTCGAGCCCGGCCCGCCGCAGAAACTCGACGAGATCCCTGTCACTGCGGGCCAGTCCGACGATCTCACCGCGCACGGTGACGCGCCGCCCGCCTCCCGGGGACGGCGGATGCACGACGATCGGTGCCTGCCAGGCCATGCCACCAGAGTGCTCCGGCGCCGCGAAGATCGCAGCCCGGCCTGGGCCCGGGCCTTCCGGGGGACCGGTGTGGGAGGGGCGGCCCTATGCGGCCGGGCGTACGTCCTCGAGCGCAGCGGCGGCCCACTCCACAACCAGCGCCTCGTACTCCGGACGCCGGTCCTCGGGCAGTGCGCCGTCGGCCCACAGCTCTCGGATTCGCGCGTTCAGCTCGGAGGCGGACGTGGTTTCGGATTCAGACTCGCTGGGAATGAGGGACATGGTTTCAGGCTACGGCCTGGCTCTGACAGCCGTCGCCTCCTCGAACCGGCGGCTCAGCCGGCCGACTCGCCGGCGTGCGGGCTCAGCACATCCGTTCCGACCAGGATGAACAGCAGGATTCCGAGCAGGAGCCGGTAGATCACGAACGGCATGAAGCTCTTCGTAGTGATGAATTTCATGAACCAGTTCATGCGTCGAGGTCCTGAGCGGCTTTGACCTGCTGTTTCCACCACTCTTCAAGATCGAAACAGAGAGCAGTGGGAGATGGCACCTTCCAGAGCTCTCCCTCGCTGGCCACGAAGCGCAGCCACCTGGTTTGCAGCGAATCGGCGATCTCCTGCTCCATGGTCAGGGGAACGTGCGAGTAGAGACCTTCCACGTCGGCGACCTCGTGGCCCATGCGGGTCTCCACGGCGATGCGACTGTGTCGATCTTCGTCCAGCCACTCCTTGCCGCCGTGACGAAGCAGGTACAGCCGCTTCCCGGCGTACGCGGTCGCGGGGACCTCCGGAAGGGGACGGCGGGAGGTGACCAGCTGGGGCTGGTTCAGGCGAACCCCCGTGAACTCCTCGGAGGCCGGTCGACCGCGCGAGACCGGCTGCCAGTAGCTGATGTTTGCGTTGGCCAGCAGCCCGCCGCCAATGGCCGGGAACAGGTACTCGTGGTCATGGGTGGCGAAGAGCGCCGTGAGCCTTTTCAATCTTCAGCCTGAGCTGGCCAGATGCAGGGTGAGGACAGCCTGAACAAGGCTCGTGATGCGGGTGGTCGAGCAGCGGAGCTTGCGGAGAAGCCGCCAGGACTTGAGGGTGGCGACGGCCTGCTCGACCAGGGCCCGGATCTTCGCGTGGGACCGGTTGACGGCCTACTGGCCTGTGGACAGCGTCTCCCACCGGCCGCGGTAGGGAACACGGACCGTGCCCCCGGCTCCTTGGTATCCCTTGTCGGTCCGTCCAGGACGTCCGTGCGGCCCGCGGGCTTGTGTTTGCCCGAGTAGAACGGTCGGTCGACGGCGATACGGTCGGCCCCGGCCGCATGATCCGGCAGGGGCGTTCTACCAAGAAGCCTTCGACGTCGTACGAGCCCAGGCAACCACCCGACGGTGCGACGTCATGTTGACCGGCAGCGGAGGAGACGAGGTCAACGCCCACCACTCGATGGTGTCCCGTGGAGTGGTGTAGCCGATCATCCGGCGGTCGTGTTGGTGGTGTTGGGTAGTGCGGGGGCGCTTTTGGGGCGCTCGGAGGGGTAGAGCTGATCCATGCTTCCCTCGGGCAGGTAGCGGCGGGGGAAGGCGATCCGTTCGTCGTGCAGCTCGAAGAGCACGGCTGTGACCAGCCGCAGGAGCGCGTCGTCGTTGGGGAATACCTGGACGACATCGGTGCGGCGTTTGACCTCGCGGTTGATCCGCTCCAGCGGGTTGGTGGACTGGATCTTCTTCCAATGTCGCTCGGGGAACGCGGCGAAGGCGGTCAGGTCGTCCTTCGCTTCCAGCAGCATGCCTTTGACCTTGGGGAACTGCTTGCCGAGCATGTCGGCGACGGTGTCGAGCTGGGTGCGGACCGCATCGGCGGTGGGCTGGGCGAAGATCGTGCGGATCGTGGCGGCGGCCATCTCGGCCGCTTCCTTGTTGATCACGCTGAACACGTTGCGCAGGAAGTGAACCTGTAGGGAATTAAGGTGCTGGTTCTGTCGGCGTGTTGGGCTTCGTGGCGGTGCTGGCGAGGAGGGCTTCGGCAGTGCGGTGTGTGACAGGTGCTGGAGGGAAAGTGATTCCGTCTTCTTCCAACAGCGGGCGGACGTCGCGGAAGGCGTTCGTGAGGGTGCCCCTGCTGATCTGGAAGAGCTCGGTGAGGACTTCTCCGGTGCAGACCTTGCGGTCCATGAGGACGGTGGCCAGGACGCGCTCGGCGTCGGTGATCTTCTGCCGGAACACCCCGGCGCGGGTCCCGGGCTGACGGTGCCCGCCGCGCTGTGCGAAGCGCCGTCGTTCGACCAATGCGGCCTGCCGTTTCGAGAGTCGGTCGATCAGGGCATGAAGGTCGGTGCGACTCATGCCGGTCAGCGCCGGGGCGGAGAGCTGTTCCGGCAGCGGGGGCCGGACTTCGGTGGGTGACATTCCAGTGTGCAGGAACGCCACCAGGTGGTCCGGCTTGGTGAACCGGACTGCAGAGAGCCCGACAGTGGTGCCGGTGTCTTCCAGCAGCCGGCGCGTGCCACCGATGGCCTTACTGATCGTGCGATCGCTGAGCGCGAGCATGTCGTACAAGACCTTCTGGGAACAGACCTGCCGCAGGTAGAGCACGGTGATCAGGACCTTGTCGGGGCAGGTCAGCAGGGGGCGGCCATGGTCGCCGGGCGCCTTGCGCCGTCGTCCGCCACGGTGCTGGTAACAGCGTTCTTCCCGCTGTGCGGCCTGCGCGGGAGCCAGCCGGTCGCTCAGCGCAGCCAACTCTTCCCGCGTGATCCCGGTCAGCAGCGGGTCAGCCAGCATCTCCAGGAACTGTGTGCGGGCCGTTTCCCCGGGGCGGCGGACCGCCGCGTGCTCGCTGGGTCCCGGGCCGTCGGGGCGGATGGTGTAGTTCCAGGTTCCGCGCTCGGAGTGCTGCTCGATCGGGAGTGAGTCCAGGTACGTCTTGCTGACCGTGGTGCCTGTGGATTAAGAGCCCGGGGCGAGTTCGGCCTCGACCTGTAGCCCGGTGCGGGTCCGTGTCGCGGCGATAGTCTTGACGACCACTTCGTGGCTGGTCAGCGGGCGGCCGCGCCAATTCATCGCGATATGGGAGAACAAGCGGTGCTCGACCTTGTCCCATTTTGATGTACCGGGCGGAAAGTGACACACCGTGACGGCCAGTCCCATCTCGGCCGCGAAGGCGGCCAGTTCGGACTTCCAGACCCGGTAGCGGTAGCTGTTCGAGCCGCCCGCGTCCGCGGTGATCAGCAGACGAGTGGCGCGCGGGTAGTCATGGCGGCCGGGGGCCTGCCACCAGCGACGGATGGAGGCGACCGCGAAGGTGGAGGTGTCGTGGTCGACGCCGACGTTGACCCAGCCGGTATCGGCGGTCAGGTCGTAGATGCCATAGGGGATGGCCGCGCGGGGTGTCATCGACTTCCGTAAGCATGACGCCTGGCATCTGAAGGGCTTCGCGGTCGGCTCCGAGATGCGTAAGCGGCTGGCGATCACGTCCTCGCTGGACGAGCTCGACGCCGGGCTGCGTGAGCTGGACCTCGACCAGGGCTGGCCGGCGGGCGCCGACGGGCCCCGCGGGCGGACGTCGGGCAACAACCGTGTGGTGCTGCCGGACGGCTGGCTGAACGACCCGTATGACTGCGCGGGCGTCAGCGCGGACGCGGAACTGGACACGTCCGGCGGCTGACGGTCGGCCGGCCTCACGGCGTGGTCCTCGGGGGAGACGCGTCCGGCGTCAGCCGTCCAGGCGGCCCGCGTGGCGCGACAGCGGGGCGATGTCTGCGGAGTTGCTGACGCTGAAGGTCACGCTGCCCGCCACATAGCGGTCGTCGGTCCACTCGATGGGGCGACCCGCGGCCGTGCAGGTGAGGTGGCGCTGGCGGAGCAGCGGGGTGCCGTCGGGTATGCGGAGCAGCCGGGCGTCGTCGCCGCTCGCCGCGAGGGCGTCCAGCAGGTGTTCGCCGTACTGGGCGATGATGCCGTGCTCGTCGGCGATGCTGTTCATGATCGACGGGCAGTCCTCGGGCAGCGCCTCCACGGCCGGTGCGACCCAGCCCGCGTACGCGGTGCGCTCCAGCATGGCGGGCTCGCCCTCCAGGAGCCGCAGCCGTAGCGCGTAGAGGATCTCGGAGCCGGGGGCGACGGTGAGGCGCTCGGACTCGGTGGGGGTCGCGGGGCGGCGGGTGCGGGACAGGAAACGGCTCGACGTCGCGTAGCCCATGGTCTGGGCCCACTGCGCGAAGCTGTTCAACTCCGCGAAGCTGTGGCGGCGTTCGCGGCGCAGGACGATCCGGCGCGCGCCCTGGCGGGAGCCGATCAGACCCTCCGCGACCACTACGGCGATGGCCTGGCGGACCGTGCCGCGCGAGGCCGACCACTCGGCGGCCAGCTCGCTCTCGGTGGGCAGCTGGGCCCCCACCTGATAGGCGCCGCTGAGGATCGACCGGCGCAGTGCGTCCGCGATCTCCAGATAGCGTGCCGTGCCCCCCACGCGGGTGCTCCCTAGCTCTGTACAGCTTCAGCTCTGCCAGCTCTGTCAGCTTCGTGCTGTGTGCGGTCGGGTCGCGGAGTGTTCCGCCTCCCTGTTCACCTTAACCTCGCCGACGCGGCGGGTTCACGGAGCCAATCCAGGGGGAGCGGAGGGCCGTTCGGACCCGCGCGGGAACTTCTGGCAGCGGTGTGCCGAAGGTCATGAGCTGTTAATCCCACGGACAACTGCTCCGGGCGAACTGATGCCAGCTTGTTCAGACAAGCTCCGCCGACGCCGACACCGAAGCGTTCCGGCGGGCTCGCTGGCAAGCGTTGCGTCCCCCGCTTCCTCGTCTCTGGGAGAGACCGTGTTCAGACCCTCCGGCCGTGGCGCGGCCGCGCTGCTCGGTGCCGCCATACTCACCTCGCTCACCGCCTGCGGTGCGGCGCCCGAAGAAGACTCGGCCGACGCCGGCGGCAAGGTGAAGGCCGGCTCCACTGCCTCCGCGTCCGACTTCGGCGGCATGAAGGAACTCGTCGCGGCCGCCGAGAAGGAGGGCAAGCTCAACGTCATCGCCCTGCCCCCGGACTGGGCGAACTACGGCGAGGTCATCAAGGCCTTCGAGAAGAAGTACCCCAAGATCAAGGTCAACAGCGAGAACCCGGACGCCTCCAGCTCCGACGAGATCGCCGCCGTGAAGTCCCGCAAGGGCCAGAAGCGCGCCCCGGACGTCCTGGACCTCGGCATCGCCTTCGCCCGCAGCGCCGCCGAAGAGGGCCTGTTCGCCCCGTACAAGGTCGAGGCCTGGGACGACATCCCGGAGAGCCAGAAGGACGCCGACGGGCGGTACTACAACGACTACGGCGGCTACGTCTCCATCGGGTGCGACGCCAAGCGCATCAAGAAGTGCCCCGAGACCTTCGCCGACCTGCTCAAGCCCGAGTACAAGGGCAAGGTCGCGCTCAACGGCAACCCGACCAAGTCCGGCTCCGCCTTCGGCGGCGTCTACGCCGCCTCGCTCGCCAACAAGGGCTCCTTCGGAGACATCAAGCCGGGTATCGACTTCTTCGCCAAGCTGAAGAAGAGCGGAAACTTCATCCCCGTCGAGTCGACCCCGGCCACCGTCGAGAAGGGCGAGACGCCGATCTCGATCGACTGGGACTACCTCAACGCCGGATACGCCGACCAGTTCAAGGACAAGGGCGTCGACTGGCAGGTCGCCGTCCCCAGCGACGGCGTGTACGCCCAGTACTACTCGCAGGCCATCAACAAGGAGGCCCCCAACCCGGCGGCCGCCCGCCTGTGGATGGAGTTCCTCTACAGCCCCGAGGGCCAGAACCTCTGGCTCAAGGGCTACGCCCGCCCCGTGCTGCTGCCCGCCATGACCGAGGACGGCACCGCCGACAAGGACTTCGCCACCAAGCTCCCCGAGGTCGAGGGCACGCCCGAGTTCCCCGCGTCCGACGAGCTCGACAAGGCCCAGGAAGACCTCGCCGAGAACTGGGACAAGGCCCTCTCCTGATGTCAGTTCCCGCCCCGACCGCCACGTCGGGCACGTCCGCCGCCGACGGCACCAGCACCAGCCGTCGGCGGCGGCGTGGCCCGCGCACCTGGCTGGCCACCGTCCCGCTGCTCGCCTTCACCGGCCTCTGCTTCGGACTCCCGGTCGCCGCCCTGCTGTACGGCGCCTTCACCCGCGACGACCCGGACACCGGTGCGACCTCGTTCACCGGTGAGCATGTCGAACGGTCCCTCCAAGGGCCCTACCTGAACTCGCTGATCGGCAGCGTGCAGCTTTCCCTGCTGGTCGCCGTCATCGGCTCGGTCGCCGGAGTCCTGATCGCCCAGGCCATCGTCACCTCGCGCCGCCAGTGGCTGCGCAGTGCGACCCTCACCGCGTCCGGTGTGCTGGCCAACTTCGGCGGTGTGCCGCTGGCGTTCGCGTTCATCGCGACCCTCGGCATCTCCGGTGTGGTCACCGAGCTCGCCGACCTCGGTGACCTCGGCTGGAACCTGTACTCCTTCACCGGCCTCGCCGTGGTCTACCTCTACTTCCTCACGCCGCTCATGGTGCTCGTGATCATCCCGGCACTCGACGGGCTGCGGCCTCAGTGGCGGGAGGCCGCGCAGAACAACGGGGCGAGCGGCCCGCAGTTCTGGCGGATGGTCGGGCTGCCGGTGCTCGCGCCCTCGCTGATGGGCGGCTTCGTGCTGCTCTTCGGCAGCGCCTTCGCCGCGCACGCCACGGCTGCCGCCCTGGTCGGCGGCTCCGTACCCCTGGTCACCCTGAAGATCGCGGACGCGCTGTCCGGCAACGTCATGGTCGGCCAGGAGAACGTGGCGCTCGCCCTCGGCCTCGACATGATCCTCATCGCCGGACTGGTCATGGCCGTCTATCTGCCCCTCCAGCGACGGAGCGCCCGATGGCTGCACTGACCTCTGCCTCCACCACCCCCACCGCCCCGGCCCCGGTTCAGACCCCTGTTCAGGCGGCGGCGGTACGGAAGACCCGCCGCCCGCGCGTCTGGCGCGGGGCGGTCCTGGGCCTGGCCGGGCTGTACTTCCTGCTGCCGCTGGTCTCGTCCTTCGTCTTCACCGTGCACGTGCCCGGCCAGGGCGTCTCCTTCGAGGCGTACACCGGAATCCTGGGCGAGGAGGGCTTCACGGACAGCCTGCTGCTCTCGCTCGGCCTCGCGGCGGCCACCATCGCGCTGGCCCTGCTGCTCGCGGTGCCCGCGCTGGTCGCGGTGCGCCTCGGGTCGCCCCGGCTGCGGCCGGTCATCGAGGTGATGTGCATGCTGCCGCTGGTCGTGCCACCGATCGCGCTGGTCACCGGCATCACGACGGTGCTGCGCTGGGGGCCGGAGAGGCTGTCCCGTACCCCCCTCTACCAGACCTTCCTCGCCGTCCAGGACGAGAGCTTCCCGCTCGTTCTCGTCTTCGCCTACACGGTTCTCGCGCTGCCGTTCGTCTACCGGTCGCTGGACGCCGGACTGCGCGCCATCGACGTACCCACCCTCGTGGAGGCCGCCCGCAACTGCGGCGCCAGCTGGCCGTACGTCGTCGTCCGGGTCATCCTGCCCAACCTGCGCGCCGCGCTCGCCGGGGCCGCGTTCCTCACCCTGGCCCTGGTGCTCGGTGAGTTCACCATCGCGGCGCTGCTCGGCTACGAGCCCTTCGCGGTGTGGATCGTGACGATCTCCGGCGCCCAGGCGCGGATGTCGGTGGCCGTGTCCGTCCTCAGCCTCTTGATCACCTGGGTGCTACTGCTGGTCCTCTCGCGCGCGGGGACCGGCGCGAAGGCCGCGAACGCGGTGGCCGGAGCCCCCTCCCCGTCCGCCTCCGCGGCGCCCGTGTCCAGCAAGGAGTCGTAAACGCATGTCGGCAACAGCAACAGAGGCGAAGGAGCGGGCCGCCAAGGCCGCCAACGCCGCCGGGAGCGCCGGGACCGACGGCGGTGCCCGCGTCGAGTTCCGCGGCCTGCGCCGGGAGTTCGGCTCCGGTGTCGTCGCCCTCGACGGCCTCGACCTCACCGTCGAACCCGGCGAACTCCTCGCCCTGCTCGGCCCGTCCGGCTGCGGCAAGACCACCGCTCTGCGGGTCATCGCGGGCTTCGAGACGCCCGACGCGGGCGAGGTCCTGGTCGACGGCGAGGACATCACCCGGGTGCCCGCCAACCGGCGCGACGCGGGCATGGTCTTCCAGTCGTACAGTCTCTTCCCCAACCTCAGCGCCCGCGACAACGTCGCCTTCGGCATGCGCGTCCGCAAGGTGCCCGCCGCCGAGCGCGCCGCCCGCGCGAGCGAACTCCTGGAACTGGTCGGCCTGCCCAAGCACGGCGACCGCTACCCACACCAGATGTCCGGCGGCCAGCAGCAGCGCGTCGCCCTGGCCCGCGCGCTCGCCCTCCAGCCGCGCGTGCTGCTCCTGGACGAGCCGCTGTCCGCGCTCGACGCCAAGGTGCGTCTCACGCTCCGCGAGGAGATCCGGCGGCTCCAGCTCTCGCTCGGCATCACGACGATCTTCGTCACGCACGACCAGGAGGAGGCCCTGTCCATGGCGGACCGGGTCGCCGTGCTCAACGCCGGGAAGCTGGAGCAGTGCGCTCCACCGGCGGAGCTGTACGAGCGGCCCGCGACGGCGTTCGTCGCCGAGTTCGTCGGCACGATGAACCGGCTGCCCGGACGGATGACGGACTCCGGGCGGGTCGCGGTCGCGGGCACCGAGATGCCGGTGGACGGAGAGCCCCCGCAGGGTGCCGGGGACGTCGAGGTCCTCGTACGCCCCGAGAACGTCACCGCCACCGCCGACCCCGACGGAGACGCCACCGTGGTCTCGGCGTCCTTCCTCGGCTCGGTGACGCGGGTGCTGCTCGACCTGCCGGGCGGCGTCTCGGTCAAGGCGGACCTGGCGTCGCGGGACGCGGGGGAGTTGACGCCCGGTGTGCGTGTCGCGGTGGGGCTGGCCGAGCAGCCGGTGCTGGTCGTCCCGGCCGGTTCATGAGTACGCGGGTGCTGCCCGCCGCCGTCCTCTTCGACATGGACGGCACACTGGTGGACACGGAGGTCCTGTGGTGGGAGGTGACCGCGGAGGTCGCCTCCGGCCTCGGGTACGCGCTGTCCGACGCGGACGCGGGGGACGTGGTCGGGCGGGCGGTCTCGGACACCGCCGCGCATCTGGCGCGGGCCGCCGGGGTGCGGGACGCGGCGGCGGTCGCCGAGGCGCTGACCGCCGGGTTCTTCAAGCGGGTTGAGGCGGGGGCGCCGCTGCGGCCCGGCGCGCGGCGGCTGCTGGCCTCGCTGGACCGGCATCGTGTGCCGTTCGCGCTGGTGAGCGCCTCGCCGCGGGTGGTGGTCGACTCGGTGGTCGGGGGCGCGCTGGCCGATGTGCCGTTCGCCTTCACGCTGTCCGCGGACGACACCGTACGCACCAAGCCGCACCCCGATCCGTATGTCGCCGCGGCGGCGCGGTTCGGGGCGGCGCCCGGTGCGTGTGTGGCGGTCGAGGACTCGCCGGACGGGACGGCGTCGGCGGAGGCGGCGGGGTGCGGGGTGCTGGTGGTGCCCTCGCTGCTGCCGGTGCCCGAGTCCGAGGCGCGGGTGTTCGCCCTCAGCCTGGAGGAGGTGGATCTCGGGGTGCTGCGGGGGTGTTTGGCCGCGAATGGGCGGGTCCCGGTCAGAGATTGATCCCCCGCCCTGCCCCCTTCCCGAACGGCCTCGCCGGCCCGGCTCAGAGATGTCCTCAATCGCCGACCGGGTTCAAATTGCGCCCACCGCCGTCAGCAGCACCAGCGGTGTCGCAGCCGGTGCCCGAACGCCGTCGCCGCGGCCAGAGGCAGTGTCGTCCCAGGCCAGGGCGGCGCAGCGCGTCGTACGCGTACCTTTCCTAAAGGCTGAGCGGGAGCGGGTCCGGTTGCCAGGACTCGTGCTCAGCCGAACGCCCCGAACGGTGTTGGACGTTCTGATTCCCCGCGTTCGCTCCGCGTCCGGGCGGCACGGATCGGGTCCGTGGTCCGGGAACGCGGGGGCGGGGACCCTCGCGCCCAGGGGCCTCCGGGGTCGGGCCTGGACGGTCCGATGCCCGTGCACATCGCTCTGGTGTGCACGGGGCGGTGTCGTCCGTCGCCGGATCGGGTGCCCTTGGGCACGCCTGCCGATCGCGATGCTCGCGGCGTCGTGGCGGCTGGTCTTGCGCTTGGTGGAGGTGAGGGGCTTTTGCCAGTGCTGCGCACCCCACTTGGACGTGTAGGCGGGATCGACGGCGATGATCGCGATACCCGTGGCGTCAGCCATGGAGGTGAGGCGGGCGCGGAGCTTGCCGGTGGGCATGCCGGAGATCAGCTGCCGAAAGCGGCGTTGGCGTCCGTGCTTCTCGCGGGTCTTCTCCGCTGAGAAGTCCAGATCCTCTACCGCGATGGCTTTGACATCACAGGTCTTCGCCCAGCGCAGCAGCCTGGTGAGGGCGTGCCGGACCTGGGCGTCGCGGTGGTGGCCGAGCCGGACAGGTCGTAGGTGAAGCGGCGGGGTGCCCCGGTCGGGTTGCCGTGCTCGTCGAGGCGCCAGGCGGCCAGATGGTCGGCGTTGGTGTCTATGCCGATCACACCGTGTGCGAGCGCGGTCTCGATGGGGATGGTCGGGGTGAGGGGGAGTGTCCACGACGCGGTCAGGTACCAGCGGCCGCGTGCCATGTCGTAGTGGATGCGGTAGGCCACCGCCCGGTTCGCGGCCACCCGGTCGGCTCACCCCTGGCCGCGGTGCGGGAAGCGCACCTTCGCCGTCAGGACGTAGCGGCCGTGCGCGGCGTTGGCCAACCCGGTGAGCGGGGTGGGGAGCTTGAGGGAGACCTCGCCGTTTGGGGTGACGCGGATAGTCTCGTTGCCGAACCTCTTGCCCGACTCGCCGTCTGCCGACAGGAACCAGCGCTCCGCCTCCCAGAGCTCGCGCCACTCGGCCTCGGTGAGCTGGGCTGTGGTGAGGTGGTGGCGGGTGTTCAGCAGCCGTTTGCCGCCGCGCACCACGTGCACCCGCCCGGCCTGGTAGTCGGCTCGCACAGCGGCGAGGCGGGTCTCCAGGGCAGCCAGACGCCGGGACTTGGCGTGCCACTGCCTCTTCGACCGGTACCCGCCCGGCCCCCACTTCGTACCCTTCTGCCCGATAGGCAGCGACAGGCGATGCCGGATGGTTCTGATCGCGGCTTCCAGGGACTGGACGTGGGCCAGCTGGCCGCGCCGGGCGAGAGCCCATTGGTCATGCGTGGTCTTCGTCACCGACCCCGCCCACCGCGATGACGACTGGGTGGTCAGCTCCCGCTTACGTGCCGGACGTCCATCTGGGCTCCGGCTCTCACCTGCGCTGCCACGGCAAGGGACGCAAGGACCGGTGCACCCCGCTGACCAGCGGCACCGTCCAAGTGCTCAAGACCTGGCTCAAGGAACGAGGCGGCGAGCGAAGCGATCCGCTGTTCCCGACCCGCCGCGGCACCCCGCTCAGCCGGGACGCCGTCGAACGCCTCGTCGCCAAGCACACCCGGACCGCCGCAGTCACCTGCCCGTCCCTGGCCGACAAGCACGTCACCCCGCACACCCTGCGGCACAGCACCACAATGGCACTCCTGCACGCGGGAGTTGACATCTCCGTGATCGCCCTCTGGCTCGGCCACGAATCAACTGAAACAACACAAATCTATCTGCACGCCGACACGAGCATCAAAGAACGAGAGCTCGCGCGCACGGCTCCCCCCGGCAGCACCCCCGGACGTTTCGCCGCCCCGGACAACCTGCTGGCGTTCCTCCAGACGCTCTGAGCCGAGAGCACGGGTTATGCCGACCGTTCCGAGGCTGGCGCAGAGATCACCATGCTGTCGCCGCCGCAGTCGGTATAACCCGGCGCACGGCATAAGCCGACGACTTCATCGTGCTCGTGCACAGGACGAAGCCCGAGGCAGAAGCGCTCAAGGCAGAGATCGGCGAGCTGCTGGCCCGCCGCCGAACCACGCGGGTGCAGCGGCGGGGATCAGATCTTCTCGGCGGTCACACGGATGTGGTCGGTGGTGAGCATGGTGATGTCCTCGACGTCGGACGTCAGGATGGTGACTCGGCCTGGCTGGGCGAGGGCGGTGGCGCAGAGCATGGCGTCGATGGCGTACTTGTGGCCGTGCAGCCCGGCCGTGCGCAGCAGGCCGGCGGCGGACTGGGCGAGGGCCTGGGTGACCGGCTCGACTCGCAGTCGGGACAGCGTCCACTTCAGCGCGGCGTCGTTGATGCGGGGATGGATCACCTCGACGAGGACCGCGGCCGAGGTGATCACCGGAAGGTCGGCGTCGCGGGCGGCGGTGAGCCACTCGTGGACTTCGCGGTCGCGCTGCACGGCCTTGGCCAGGCCCTCACTGTCCAGGATCAGAGTGCCGCTCACGCGGCCGCCCCGGCATCGGAGGAGGTGCCGCCGGTGAGCTTCGCCCGCTTGGCGGCTACTGCCTCCGGGTCGGCGGGGCCGAGGTTCTTGTCAAAGTCGGCGATCAGCTCGTCCAGGTTGTCCCGCTCGATCTGCCGCTGCGCGGCTTTCTCCAAGAACGCGGACACACCCCGCTTGCCGACCCGCTCACGGATCGCTTGCAGGGTGCCGGCCGTGAGGGAGACGGAGATGCCGCTGGTGGGGCCGTCGCCGGGCGGAAAGTCGGTGTCGTCGTCAGCCATGGGACATATATAGCATTTCAAATGCTATACGGCGAGCTCTTTGCCGGTCGATCCCGGAGGCCCCCTGCGGGGGGCCTGGCGTGCGTCGAGAGTGTGCACGTAGCGCGCATAGCGCACGCAATGCACAATGATCTTGAATCCGATTTGCGTCGCACGCGTCGCTGACCTGCTGTTTTCCTCGACCTGTTTTCTGTTGACATGTTTGCGATGATGCATCATGTGGAGTGGTGGCGATCTTGGAGCCGACCGCAGAGGGCTCCTGGCCTGCGATTTTACCCCTGCACATTATGTGCGGTATGGGCGTTACAGGCGATATCTTGACGCTGAAATGACGCTCGTGACGCTCGTTCTGATGGCGTGTCGGGTGCGTCGGCGGGCTGGCTGGTCAGGCCACTGGAGCAGTGTTGGCGAGCGAGGAGCTCTTCTTTTCGCCACCTCAGCGGCGATCGTCCGCGCTGATAGAACGTCGTCAGACTGCAGGCTCGAGGGAGGTCAGTTCCTCAGAGCGTGGACGCCCGAAGTGCTTGCCGAGCTCTACCTTCGAGGCGTGGCCTGGCTGCCCGGAGGAGTCGGACGTTGGCCGTATCGCCCGTGAGAGGCCAGTTTGCCCAGTGCCGTGGGGATATTTCCACGGCACCGTACTTGCCCCTCGCTCGGCTTCCCCGGGCTCCCGTTTCCGGTGGTCGGCCGGACGCGATCAGTCGATGTCCGGATCATCGGACTCTTCGAGGAGTCGGGTCGCGAGGTCGTCGGCCCACTCCACGGCCCAGTTACGAAGAGCGGTGATGGTGGCCTGGCCCAGGCCGTAGGCGGCGAAGGCTTCGTCATCGGTCCACTCGGCTCCGGCGAGGTTGCCCGCAGGTCTTCGCGCTCGAAGCGGCCGCGGGCGTGACGGCGGCCGAATTCTTCGAGATCGGCGGTGTTCCAGCGGCGGGAGGCTGCGAACACGTCGATCAGGTCACGGGGCGCTCGACGGTCGGCGAGGGCGCGGACCTTGGTCCCGATCACGTCCTCCTCCGCGAGGACGGGCCCGTACGGGCTCTGGGCGACCGGCCGCCAGAAGATCTCCTTGAGGATGTCGACCTCGCAGTCCTGCCCGGTGGCCGGGTCGGTCACGGTGAAGCGGGCGGAGAGCGGGGCGGTCTCCAGCGCGTGCACCTTCCAGCCGCGGGCTTCCAGGCCGGCGCGCAGCGTAGCCGCGATGTCGGCCATGGGCGCCGGGTTCTCGGTGGCGACATCGAGGTCCTGGCTGGGGCGGTTCACGAGGCGGTGCGCCCGCACGGCATAGCCGCCGGTGAGGACCAGGGGGTACGGGGAGCCGAGGGCGATCACATCCGCCAGGAGCCGTGTGTGCAGCTCCGGCATGTCCGTCACGCGGCTGCCTGGGTGCGGGAGGCGAGCTGGGGGAAGGCGTCTTCCCATACCGTGCGCACGGTGCGGCCGACGAGGGTGCGCAGCACCGGCCACAGCTGGAGGAGCAGGTCCCGGTCGAGGTAGCGGGGCAGGTCCTCGCGCAGCCCCTCGTGCAGGACGGTGCGGTACAGGCCCATACGCTGGCGTGGCTTGCCCAGGTCGTACGAGGTCATCCCGGACCAGGCCATGTGCAGCGGCAGCTCGACGACCCCCTGGGTCGGGCCGTGCAACTCGTCCAGCGACTCCGGCAGACGGCACCGGAACTTCTCCCGGTACAGCGCGAGGTCCTCGGCGTCCGCGCCCGAGAGGTTCTTCGACGCGGGTGCGGGGTGGTGCGGGCATCGACGGGAAGGTGGTCGCCTTCGCCGAGGAGGAGCGCTTCTCCCGCCGCAAGCACCACAAGGACTCCCGCTCCTGCGCGGTGGCCGCGGCCTACTGCCTGTCCGAGGCCGGCATCACCCTGGCCGACGTTGACGAGATCGCCATCGCCTTCAACCCGGCCTGGCCTACGCCGAGCAACATCTGCACGGACGCCGAGCTGATCGCCGAACTCCTCGACCCCGCCCTGTTCGGCCACCACCGGCCCCGGCAGGTCACCGTGGTCGAGCACCACCTCGCGCACGCCGCCTCCGCCTTCCACCCCAGCGGCTTCGACGAGGCCGCCGTCCTGGTGGTCGACGGCTCCGGCGACGGCGTCTTTGCCACCCTCGCCCACGGCACCGCCGACGGACTGAAGGTCCTGCGCCAGTTCCCGTTCAGCCAGTCGCTGGGCTGATTCTACGAGACCGTCGCCGAACACCTCGGACTCGGCAACTGGACCAGCTCCGGCAAGCTCATGGGCCTGGCCGGCTACGGCAACCCCGACCGCTACACCCTCGACTTCCTCACCGCCCGCGCTGGCGGCTCGTCGAGAAGGAGCTGAGCGACGTCATCGTGACGGCCGCAGTGGCACTTGCCACCATCAGCCCGGACCCGGAGAAGGCGCTCGCCGGCCGTGTCCAGGGCCTGCTGGCGCGCCTCAGCCTCGACTGACCCGGGCCGGCCGCCACGCAGAAGGGCCCGCACAGCTGCTGCTGTGCGGGCCCTCCTTTCTGCTCCCGACTTTGCAGGTGCGCACTTCTGGCTGATCGTCTCCCGGTCTCCTGGGTGGGAGACGAGTGGGAGACGATCATGGCGTGGTGCTGCAATCAGGCGCTAGGAAATGCTAGATAGCGCTACCTGTGTGGCCCGGTTTCAGCCGCCGGATTCGCCCGCGTGCGGGCTGAGCACACCGGCTCCCACCAGCACGAACAGCAGGATTCCGAGCAGGATCCGGTAGATCACGAACGGCATGAAGCTCTTCGTAGTGATGAATTTCATGAACCAAGCGATCACCGCGTACCCCACGCCGAAGGCGACGATCGTCGCGAAGACGGTCGGACCCCATGCCACATGTCCCTCGCCCGCGTCCTTGAGCTCGAAGAGCCCGGATGCCAGCACGGCCGGGATCGCCAGCAGGAACGAGTAGCGGGCCGCCGCCTCACGGGTGTAGCCCATCAGCAGGCCGCCGCTGATCGTCGCACCCGAGCGGGAGACGCCGGGGATCAGGGCCATCGCCTGGCATACGCCGTAGATCAGACCGTCCCGCACGCTCAGGTCCTTGAGCGACTTGCGCTCCTTGACCACCCGGTGCCGGCCGCCCGCCTCGTCACGGGCGGCGAGCCGGTCCGCGATGCCGAGGACCACGCCCATGACGATCAGGGTCGTGGCGATGAGCCGCAGATCGCGGAAGGGGCCCTCGATCTGGTCCTTGAGCGTGAGGCCCAGCACACCGATCGGGATCGAGCCGACGATCACCAGCCAGCCCATCTGGGCGTCGTGGTCGCTGCGCATCGCCTTGTTGGTGAGCGAGCGGAACCAGGCCGAGAGGATCCTCGCGATGTCCTTGCGGAAGTAGATGAGCACGGCCGTCTCCGTGCCGATCTGGGTGATCGCGGTGAACGCGGCCCCGGGATCGTGCCAGCCGGCGAACGCGGCGGTGAGCCGCAGATGCGCGCTGGAGGAGATGGGAAGGAACTCCGTCAGCCCCTGGACCAGCCCGAGGATGAATGATTCGAACCAAGACATGAAAACTACGCCACCCAAGAGCTGATCACGGTCTGTCAGACGCGCGCGAAGCACATGACCCGTGAGACACGACTCACGTACGTCATCGGGCCGGCGCCGGGTGGCAGCGTAGCGTCCCAAAATGACGGGCTCGCAGGAGGCCCTGCGGGAGGCTCTGCGACGGTCCCCGCGGGAGGCCCGCCGCACCGGCCCGAGGAGCGGTCCGCGGCAGGTCAGCGATCGGCGCCGCGGAGCCGGTGGCGCTTGGTCCAGGCGACCGCGGCCGCCGCCGCCCCCGTCACCACGATGAAGCCCATCGCGATCAGGAACGCAGGCGACGTCGGCGATCCGGCCCGGCTGCCGGCCACCACGTACGCCGCGGTGTTGGGAATCGATCCCAGACCCGTCGCCAGGAGGAACGGCAGATAGCCCATACGGGACACGGCCGCGCAGTAGTTGCCCGCGGCGAACGGCACACCCGGGAACAGCCGGATCGCCAGCATCGAACGGAAACCGTGCCGGCTGAGCTGTCCGTCGGCCGCCTTCAGCCAGCGGCCCCGCAGGAGCGGCCGCAGCGCCTCCTGGCCGAGCAACCGGCCCAGTGTGAAGGCGATTCCGGCCCCCAGCACCGTGCCCGCGATCGCCCCCACGAGCCCTGCCTGAGAGCCGAACAGCGCGCCCGCCGCCAGATTCAGAATCGGCCGCGGCACGAACGCGGCGGTGCACACCCCGTATCCGACACCGAACAGCACCACGGCCGCCGCACCGCTCAACTGCGGTGGCCAGCCTGCCGAGAGCAGCCTCTGCGGCTCGTACAGCACGACCGTCACCGCCGCGGACGCCAGCAGCGCCGCGAGCAGGGACAACCGCGACCAGGGCGAGAACAGGGCCCTGGTGCAACGGATGGCGAGACCGGATGCCGGCCTGGGGACGGGGTCGAGCATCCGGGGAGACTAACCGACAGCCGCATGTGATCGCCGTAATCTGTGCCGTATGACGCATGCCGTACCGCGCAGCGAACTCGCCGACACCATCATGGAGCGGCTCACGCGCGTGTACCCGGAAGCGGCGGACGCCGGCAGAGCGGCGCAGGCCGCCGCGTACATGAAGGGCGTCGCTCCCTTCCTCGGCATCACCACTCCCGAGCGCCGTGCACTGTCCCGTACGGTCCTCGACGGAATGCCGCGGCCGACCGAGGCCGACTGCACGGCCATCGCGCTGCGCTGCTGGGCCCTGCCCGAGCGCGAATACCACTACTTCGCCGCCGACTTTCTGCGCCGCCATGCCGGCCGGTGTTCCTCCGGCTTCCTGCCCGTGGCCCGCCGGCTCGTCGTCACGGTGCCCTGGTGGGACACCGTCGACGTACTGGCCGTCCATGTCGTCGGACCACTTGTCGCCGCGGATCCGTCTCTGCGGTGCGTCATGGACGAGTGGATCGACGACGAGAACCTGTGGGTCGCCCGCACGGCACTCCTTCACCAGCTGCGCTTCCGGCGGGCCACCGACAGCCAACGGCTGTTCCAGCACTGCCTGCGCAGGGCCGACCATCCCGACTTCTTCATTCGCAAGGCGATCGGCTGGGCGCTGCGGGAGTACGCGAAGACCGACCCGGACGCGGTGCGGGACTTCGTCGCGGGAGCGCGCGACTGCTTGTCGCCGCTGTCCGTCCGCGAGGCGACCAAGCACCTCTGACGGGCGCCGGCGGCCGGAAAGCCGGCTCTTCGCCGTCGGCAGGGCGTCGTGCGGCCGATCCCGACCTGCCTGCTGCATGAGGGCGAGCAGCCCCACGACCTCCGGGTGGTCGATCGCGGCCGCGAGCCGGCGGGTGAGCCGGACGGCCTCGGCGGGGAGGTCGACGTCGCAGGAGCAGCCCTCGTTGAAGACCAGGTACAGGACGCGCAGCACGGTGGCGACGTCGCCGGGCCGGTCGAGCCGCACGCCGGGGACGGTGCGCTCGGCCCGGCTGCTTCGGAGGTCACTCCGTGATGGTGCGCTGCACGCCCAGGAACGGGCGCAGTTCGAGCCACTCGTGGATCGGCTTGCCGCCCGCCCCGGGGCGGCCGACAGCTCGACGGCGCGCTCGTAGCTGTCGACGTCGATCACCATCCAGCCGGCGATGAGGTCCTTGGTCCCGGCGAACGGTCCGTCGGTGACCGGCGGGCGCCCCTCTCCGTCGTAGCGGACGAACGTCCCCTCCGGGGCGAGCGCCTGACCGTCGACGAACTCGCCCGTCCTTTCCCGAAGCCTGCGGAGAGCCGGAAAACCATTCGACCCGGTTCATGGCGTGGGCGATCATCGACGCATGTTCCGGTACGCCTTCCTCGCAGCGCCGTCCGCAGTCGCGGACGCGCCGAAGGCTGCCGCATTCCTCGCGGCTGCAGCCGCAGCGGCATTCGCCGGTGCTGCAGCGGCGCCCTTCGACGGCGCCCGAAGCTGACCCTTCCCGGACATTCCGGCGGACCCCACATGGGGAGGGTCGGCCAGGCCCAGGGGTCCCCCAACACTTCGAGTTCCGGGAAGGAACCAGCTCGCCATGCCCAAGACGGCATACGTGCGGACCAAGCCGCACCTGAACATCGGCACCATGGGCCACGTCGACCACGGCAAGACCACGCTGACCGCTGCCATCACCAAGGTCCTCAGCGACCGGGGGACCGGCACCTTCGTCCCGTTCGACCGCATCGACCGGGCGCCCGAGGAGGCCAAGCGCGGCATCACCATCAACATCGCGCACGTCGAGTACGAGACCGGCACACGCCACTACGCGCACGTCGACATGCCGGGCCACGCGGACTACGTGAAGAACATGGTCACCGGCGCCGCCCAGCTCGACGGGGCGATCCTCGTCGTCTCCGCGCTCGACGGCGTCATGCCACAGACCGCGGAGCACGTACTGCTCGCCCGCCAAGTGGGCGTCGACCACATCGTCGTCGCCGTCAACAAGGCGGACGCCGGCGACGACGAGCTGACCGACCTCGTCGAGCTCGAGATCCGCGAGCTGCTCACCGCGCACGGGTACGGCGGCGACGCGGCGCCTGTGGTGCGGGTGTCCGGGCTGCGTGCGCTGGAGGGCGACCCGCGCTGGACGGCTGCCGTGGAAGCGCTGCTCGACGCCGTCGACACCTATGTGCCGATGCCCGTCAGGTACACGGACGCGCCGTTCCTGCTCCCGGTCGAGAACGTCCTCACCATCACCGGGCGCGGCACCGTCGTCACCGGCGCCGTCGAGCGGGGCACCGTACGCGTCGGCGACCGTGTCGAGGTGCTCGGTGCGGACACCGAGACAGTCGTGACCGGTCTGGAGACCTTCGGCAAGCCGATGGAGTCCGCTGAGGCCGGGGACAACGTCGCGCTGCTGTTGCGCGGACTGCACCGCGACCAGGTGCGGCGCGGACATGTCGTCGCGGCGCCGGGCAGTGTCGTCCCCAGCCGGCGCTTCACCGCGCAGGTCTACGTCCTGTCCGCCCGCGAAGGCGGCCGGACCACTCCGGTCTCCACCGGTTACCGGCCGCAGTTCTACATCCGCACCGCGGACGTCGTCGGCGACATCGACCTCGGCGAGGCGGGTGTGGCACGGCCGGGCGACACGGTCACGGTGACCGTCGATCTCGGGCGGGACGTACCGCTGGAGCCGGGGCTCGGTTTTGCCATCCGGGAGGGCGGCCGCACGGTGGGGGCGGGGACGGTGACGACCGTGCTGTGAGGGAGGCGGCGCTCGGGGGCGGGGCGCAGGGCAGTGCGCGGGGCGGGACAATGGATCGGTGAACGAGCCCATTCCCGTCCTGCGCACCGTCGACGGCGGCACCGCCAAGCTCATGCCGGATGTGGACCGGGACCGGGCCTGGCTGCTGACCGTCGACGGCGCGCCCCAGTCGTATGTCGACCTCGACGACCCCACGCACCTCGAGTTCGAGTACGTACGCAGGCTCGCCCACGTCGTCGACTGCGCCGCCGCCGAGGGCGAGCCGCTGTCGCTGCTGCACCTCGGGGGCGGCGCACTCACCCTGCCCCGCTACGTCGCCGCCACCCGGCCGGGCTCCCGGCAGGACGTGGTCGAGTACGACGCCGGGCTGCTCGCCCTGGTCGCGGAGCATCTGCCGATGCCGGCGCACTCCGGTGTCACTGTGCGCGGAGCGGACGCGCGGGCCTGGGTGGAGGGCGCGCCCGCGAACTCGGTCGACGTGCTGATCGCGGACGTCTTCGGGGGCTCCCGGGTCCCGGCGCACCTCACCACGGTCGCGTACGCGCGGGCCGCCGAGCGGGTGCTCCGGCCCGGCGGCATCTATGCCGCGAACCTCGCCGACGGCGCGCCGTTCGCCTTCCTCCGATCCCAACTGGCCACGTTCGCCGATGTGTTCGCCGAACTGGCACTGATCGCGGAGCCGGCGGTGCTGCGCGGCCGCCGCTTCGGCAACGCGGTTCTGCTGGCGTCGCAGTCCCCGATCGACACGGCGTCGCTGGCGCGCCGGACGGCGTCGGACACGTTTCCGGCGCGGGTGGAGCACGGGGGTGGGCTGGCGCGGCTGCTGGGAGACGCGGAACCGGTCGACGACACGTCGGCGGTGGGCTCGCCGGAGCCGCCGGGGGGCGCGTTCACGGTGGGGTGACGGGGGCCGCTGCCCGGGGCTCTTGCCTCCCCTACGGCCCGGCGGTAGGTGGGGGACCCCCACTTCCCGAAACCGGGGCAGGCCCCGGACCCCGTACCGCGCTTCGAGCGGTGTCCTCAATCGCCGGACGGCTGACAAAGTCAGCCGCGCTCGGGGCGCCTCCCACGGCCGCCAGGCCGTAGGGGGAGATGGAGGTGCGGGGGTCCGGGGCGGAGCCCCCGGTCAGCCGGTCGACGTGCCGCCGGCCAGCCGTACCGTGCTGAGGATCTTCTGGATCGTCCCGTCGGGCACCTCGTCGGGCACGCCGGTGTTGGAGTACAGCACCCAGCTGGCGAAGTCACCCTTGGGGTTCTTGAAGCTGAACGCGATCGACTTGCCGTCGGTCTCGCACTTGTTCTCCTTCTTGACGCCCTTGGCCGTGGCGGTGGAGACGCTGCCCTTGAGGCCCGACTTCGTCGTGTAGTCCTCTGCCTTGGTGATCTTCACCGTGCCCTTGGGCTCGGTCTGGGCGTAGGCGGCCCAGACCCAGTTGCCGGCCTCGTTGTACGCCGCCTCGGCGGTGCTCTTGGCGCCCTTGCCGCCCTTGGTGCCGGTGCTGGCCAGGCCGTAGTCCTCCTCGGTGCCGTTCTTGTCGGAGTCGAAGAGGCACCACTTGCTCTTGTAGTGGGCCGGGGCGGACATGACGACGACGGGTGATCCGTCGCCCGCCTTCTCGTCCTCGAAGCCGGTGGCGACTCCGGAGCCCGCGACCTCCCACTCCGGTGGCACGTCGAACTGTGTGCCGTGCTTGGGGTTGGTGACGACCTTCCAGCCGGCGATGGTGGGCTTGGCGCCGTCACCGCCGCGCGGGTTCTCGGTCGGCGCGGGTGCCGGGTCCTCGGTGTCCTTGGACTTCTCGGGCTCGGCCGACTCCGACGCGGAGACGTCGGCGCCCTTGTCGGATGTCTTGGCGTCGTCCTTCAGTACGACGACGCCGGTGACGACCGCGGTCGCCACGACGGCCGTGGCGGCGACGATGGCCACGATCATCGTCTTCTTCTTGTCGTCGCCGGACGGCTGCGGGGCTCCCGGCATCTGGCCGGGAACGGCGTACTGCGGTGCAGTCGGCTGCTGGTACGGATTGGGCTGCTGATACCCCGGTTGCTGGTGCCCGGGCTGCTGGTACGGATTCGGCTGCTGGTAACCCGGCTGCTGGTACGGGTTCTGGTCCTGCGGGTTCTGCTCGCCCCCGGGCGGCTGCTGTCCTGGCCACATGGCGAGTAACGATAGAGGGGTGGGTCCGGCACCTCTACGTCCGGCCCCTGTCAGGGGATGGTCAAAGAGTTCTACTCATGGGTAACATCGCGCCATGAGCGACGATCAGATGTCCGTCGGCGAGTTGCTCGCCGCCACCGTGCCCATGGTCCGGACCCTCAAGCTGGAGTACCTCGAGACCACGGCCGAGCGAGCGGTCCTCCGGCTGCCCGACGACCCTGAGTACCACAACCACGTCGGGGGCCCGCACGCCGGCGCGATGTTCACCCTCGCCGAGTCCGCGAGCGGCGCCGTCGTGCTCGCCGCGTTCGGTGACCAGCTCGGCCGCGCGGTGCCGCTGCCCGTGAAGGCCGAGACCAGCTACAAGAAGCTCGCCAAGGGTGTCCTCACCGCGACTGCGACGCTCGGCCGTCCCATTGCCGACGTCGTGAAGGAACTGGACGCGGGGGAGCGCCCCGAGTTCCCGGTGACCGTCGACATCCAGCGCGCGGACGGCGCCGTGACCGGCGACATGACGATCATCTGGACGCTGCGCCCCAACAGCTGAGACCGGATACGACCCGCCGGGCCGCCCCGACACCCGCGAGGTGACGGGGCGGCCCTTCGCGCACCGCAAGGCACCCGGGCGACCAGGTAGGCTGCCCGGCGTGCGCCGACAGGGGCCGCACGCCGGGCGACGGCCCAAGTGAGATCGGAAGGAACCGGCGTTGCACGTCCAGGAGTGGCTCGAGACCGTCCCGGCGGTCAGCATCTACCTCCTGGTGGGGGTTGTCATCGGGCTCGAGAGCCTCGGTATCCCGCTGCCCGGAGAGATCGTTCTCGTCAGCTCGGCGCTGCTCGCATCGCAGCACGGCGACATCAATCCGTACATCCTGGGCGGCTGTGCCACGGCCGGCGCGATCATCGGCGACTCGATCGGCTACGCCATCGGCCGCAAGGGCGGCAGGCCACTGCTGGCCTGGCTCGGCGCGCGCTTCCCCAGGCATTTCGGCGAGGCGCAGATCGCGATGGCGGAGCGCTCGTTCGAGAAGTGGGGCATGTGGGCCGTGTTCTTCGGCCGCTTCGTCGCCCTGCTGAGGATCTTCGCCGGACCGCTCGCCGGTGTTCTGCGCATGCCGTACTGGAAGTTCCTCATCGCCAACGTCTTCGGCGGGATCCTGTGGGCGGGCGGCACGACGGCCGTCGTCTACTCGCTCGGCATCGTCGCCGAGGCGTGGCTGAAGCGGTTCTCCTGGCTGGGGCTCGTGCTCGCGGTGCTGATCGGCGTCACATCGATGCTGGTGCTCAAGAGCCGCGCCAAGAAGGCAGCGGCGGCGGCCCCGAAGGCTGCGCCGAAGGCGGGGCCCGTTCCCGTCTCCGCCACGGACTGACGACCCCGCCCGGCGGTGCGTGCGCGCGGCCCGGTGGGGACCGCGCTCGTCGCGCGGCGCCGGGCTCAGGCCTTGTGCGCCTCGCGGTGCTGCGCGGCGAGGTCCAGGTAAACCGCCGCGTTGAGCTTGATGCCCTCTTGCTCCTCCTGTGTGAGTTCACGCCGCACCTTCGCCGGCACCCCGGCGACCAGCGAGCCCGGCGGCACACGCATCCCCTGCGGTACCAGCGCCTGCGCCGCGATCAGCGAGCCGGCGCCGATGTGCGCACCGTTGAGGACAGTGGCGCCCATGCCCACGAGCACGTCGTCCTCGACGGTGCAGCCGTGCAGGATCGTGTTGTGGCCGACAGAGACGCGGTCGCCGACGCTGACCGGGAAGCCGGGGTCGACATGGACCGTGCAGTTGTCCTGGATGTTGCTCTCCACGCCGATCACGATCGGCCCGCAGTCGGCGCGCAGCACCGTCTGGTACCAGACGCTCGCCCCGGAGGCGAGGGTGACGTCGCCCATCACCACCGACGTCGGCGCGGTGAACGCCTCCGGGTGGACCGTCGGCTCCTTGCCGCCCACGCCCGCAACCAAAGCCCGCTCCGTCATGCCGTCTCCCTGGAAAGTCACCGGTCCGTCGCGCCTACCTGCACCGTAAGCGACCGGATCCTGCGGCACGCGGCAGGGGGCACGCCACTGTGCGCCGGTGCGGCTCCGATGCCGGCCGTTGCCGCCGTCGGCAGCTCAACAGCCGTCCCGGCGTTGATCGTTGCGATGCTTCCGAAACGAAAGTCACCGGGAGCCGTCGGCACCCGGGCCCGCTTGGGGGGAACATCACAGCACGTCAGGCTCACCGGGGCGGCAGGGCCGACTACCGTGAGCGGGTGCCGAAGAACAGAAACACGTTCTCATCGCCTGCCGCCTGGGGGCGCCGCGTCCTCGCGTGCGCCGTGCACCGCGGCTGGCGCTGGGTGCAGGAAGCGGGTGCCGTGACGGCCGAACACCCCGGCAGGCTGCGTTTCCGGCGGCTCGGAACCGGCACGCGGCTGGCCTTCCCGCAGGGCACCGTCTTCGGCGAGCCGTGGATCGAAATCGGATCGCACTGCATCATCGCCGAGCAGGTGACCCTCACCGCCGGAATGATGCCCGGCCTCGACCTCGGACCCGACCCGATCCTGTCCCTCGGCGACGGCGTGGTCCTCGGACGGGGCAGCCATGTGATCGCCGACACGCGCGTGGCCATCGGCTCGGACACGTACTGCGGCCCGTACGTCTACATCACCTCGACCAACCACAGTTACGACGACCCGCACGAACCCGTCGGCAAGCAGTGGCCGCGGATGGAGCCCGTCGAGATCGGCCCGGGCTGCTGGCTCGGTACGGGCGCGGTGATCCTGCCCGGAGCCCGGCTGGGCCGCAATGTGGTGGTCGCCGCGGGAGCGGTCGTACGGGGCGAGGTCCCCGACCATGCGGTGGTGGCCGGCGCGCCGGCCCGCGTCGTCCGCCGATGGGGCGAGGCGGAGGGCTGGCAGCCGCCGCTGCGCACGCCCGCGCCGGTGCCGATCCCTCAGGGCGTCACGCCGGAGCAGTTGCTCGCGCTCGCGGAGCTCGAGGGCGAGCTGTCCGAGCCGGCGGACCCGAGGGACCGGGTGCACCCGACGGACCGGCTGGACTCCGTTGCGGAGCTGGAAGAGCGCTGATCAGCCGCTCGCGAGGAGCGCCGTGCCCACCAGCGCCAGCCCGGCCCCCGCAGCCTGGACCGTGCGCAGTCGCTCCTTGAGGATCAGCAGTGCGGCGAACACCGTCACCACGGGGTAGAGGTTCGCGAGCACCGCGGCGACGGTGACCGGCCCGTTCTGCGCGGCGATCGAGTACGTGCCGTTGGCCGCGACGTCGGCGAGGCCGACGAAGGCGAGTGCGGGCAGCGAACGCAGCACGAGCCGCAGGCCGCCTTCCTCGGGCAGGGCCCGGCCGCCGCGCCTCACCGACGCGTACAGGGCGGCTCCGCCGACGACGACGTTGGTGACGCGCTGGACGAACAGGGCGAGGAACAGTCCGGTCAGCGTGGTCGACGCTTCGGCGATCAGCGCCAGTACGGCTCCGAACCCGAAGGCCGCGACGAGTGTCATCAGGACGGCCTGGCGCTGCACCGGCGCACCGCGCAGCTCCGGGCCGCCCGCCAGGACGATGCCGCCGACGGCCACCGCGATGCCCGCGAACTGCAGCAGACCGGGGCGCTCACCGAGGACAAGGCCGACACAGACCGGGACGGCCACGCCCAGCGACCCGAGCGGCGAGACCACGCCCATCGGGCCGAGCGCGAGCGCCTTGTAGAAGCACAGCATCGCCACCGGGCCCACCACGCCGGCTGCCACCGCGTACCAGAGCTGCGGTCCGGCCTCGGAGAAGCCGCCCGTGGCGACCACGATCGCGCCGAGAACCACCACGGCGACGGACTGGGAGACGACGACCACGGTGAGCGCGGGAGTGCGCCGCGTGAGCAGCCCGCCACCGAAGTCGGCCAGTCCCCAGAGCAGGCTGGTGGCCAGGGCGAAGAGTGCGGTCATGCGGGCCTCGCAGTACAGTGTGGTGAACGATGCGGTGCACCACACGGTAGTGCAATCTATTGACCTATGTCATCTAGGATATTGGACGGAATGTGTCGGACCTCGACCAGCTCACCCAGTCGCTCGCCCGGAACCTCAAGCGCCGGCGGGGCGAGCGGGGTTTCACCCTGGACGCACTTGCCGCCCGCTCCGGGGTCAGCCGCGGCATGATCATCCAGATCGAACAGGCGCGCACCAACCCGAGCGTGGGAACCACGGTGAAACTGGCCGACGCCCTCGGCGTCAGCATCACCACACTCCTCGACTACGAGCAGGGCCCGCAGGTCCGCCTGGTCCCGCCGGAGCAGGCCGTCCGTATGTGGTCCACCCCCACCGGCAGCTCCACCACGCTCCTCGTCGGCAACGAGCGCGGCGGACCCCTCGAGCTGTGGTCATGGCGGCTGATGCCCGGCGACGAGAGCGCCTCCGACCCGCACCCGGACGGCACGACCGAACTGCTGCACGTCACGGCCGGTGAGCTCACCCTCGTCGTCGACGGTCAGGCCCGTGCCGTGCCCGCCGGTACCTCGGCCACCTTCGAGGCGAACGTGCCGCACGCCTACCGCAACGAAGGGAAGGACACCGTCGAACTGATCATGGCCGTCTCCGTCCCGCCCGTACGCTGAGACGCCCGACACGCCACAGGGCCACGGCTGTTAGCGTGCCGGCATGCGCGCACCCATCGGCAACTTCGGCCATGCCGCCGCCGCCCCCGACTGCCTCGACCTCCTCGTCGCGCCGGTCGCGGCGGCCGTCCGCGCATGGCACGGCGACATCCCGCCGGAGCAGCTCGTCTACGTCGACACCGATCCGGACATCGCCGACACCGCCGTGTTCGTCGAGCACTACGGGCGCGAACTGCTCGAGCAGTCCGCGAACTGCGTGGTCGTGGCCGGCAAGCGCGGCGGCGAATCGACCCTCGCCGCATGCCTCGTCCTCTCCCACACGCGCGTCGACGTCAACGGCGCCGTGCGCAGGCAACTGGGCGCACGCAAGGCCTCGTTCGCCTCGATGGACGCCGCGACCGGAGCGAGCGGCATGGAGTACGGCGGTATCACGCCCATCGGCCTGCCCGCCGGCTGGCCGCTGCTGGTGGACTCCGCGGTCGTCGACACCGAGTGGGTCCTCGTCGGCAGCGGACGCCGCCGCGGCAAGCTGATCGTGCCGGGCAAGGCCTTCGCCGCCCTGCCCGGCGCGGTGGTCATCGAGGGTCTCGGCATCTGACGGGGCTCGACATCTCCCAGGCCTCGGCATCTGACGCCGGCGCCTCCCCGAAGGCTCAGCCCAGCAGGGGGATCTCGATCGCGGGGCACCGGTCCATGACCATGTCCAGCCCCGCCGCCCGGGTGCGCTCGTACGCCGCCTCGTCGATCACGCCCAGCTGGAACCAGACCGCCTTCGCGCCGATGGCGACGGCCTCGTCCGCGACAGCTCCCGCCAGCGCCGAATTGACGAAAGTGTCGACGACGTCGACCTGGAAAGGGATCTCGGACAGCGAGGCGTACCCCTTCTCTCCGTGCACCGTCTCCGCCTTCGGATGCACCGGGACGATGCGCTTGCCGTGGCGCTGCAGCACGGCGGCGACACCGTGCGCCGCCCGCGCCTCGTTGCTGGACAGGCCCACCACAGCCCAGGTGTCGCCCGTGGAGGTGAGGATTCTGCGGATCGTCTCTTCGTCTGCGTACATGCCGGGAGAACGGGCGGGTGCCGCGCGGCATTCCCCGGTGGAGTACCGCCCTCCGCACGGCGCATAGGGTGGCGGGATGCAGGAGCAGTACCGGACGGTCGCCCGCGAAGGTGTCCACGAGACCGAGAACAACCGATCGCGCTTCATCTGCGCACTTGCCCCCGCCGCGACCGAGCAGGAGGCGCAGGCCTTCGTCGCCCGGATCCGCAAGGAGCACCCGACCGCCACGCACAACTGCTTCGCGTACGTCATCGGCGCCGACGCCGCCGTGCAGAAGGCGAGCGACGACGGCGAGCCGGGCGGCACCGCGGGGGTGCCCATGCTGCAGATGCTGCTGCGCCGCGAGGTCCGGTACGTCGTGGCCGTCGTCACCCGGTACTACGGAGGCGTCAAGCTCGGCGCGGGCGGTCTGATCAGAGCGTACGGATCGGTGGTCGGCGAAGCGCTCGACGCACTCGGCACGGTCGTCCGCAAACGGTACCGGCTGGCCACCGTCACCGTCGGCCACCAGCGGGCGGGCAAGCTGGAGAACGATCTGCGCGCCACCGGCCGGCACGTGCGCGAGGTCACGTACGCGGACGAGGTGACCATCGGGATCGGGCTGCCCGAAGCGGACGTCGACGCCTTCCGGGCATGGCTGGCGGACGCCACCGCCGGCACGGCCGGCCTGGAACTCGGGGGCGAGGCGTACGGAGATGCGTGAAGCCGCCCGCATTGTCCGACCCCACCGATACGCTCACCGATCATGAGACTCCTGCACACGTCGGACTGGCACCTGGGACGGTCGTTCCACCGGGTGAGCATGCTCGATGCCCAAGCCGCGTTCCTCGACCACCTGGTGGCGACGGTGCGCGAGCGGGACGTGGACGCGGTCCTGGTCGCGGGTGACGTATACGACCGGGCCGTGCCGCCGCTTGCCGCCGTTGCCCTGTTCGACGATGCCCTGCACCGGCTCGCCGACGCCGGTGTGCCGACGGTGATGATCTCCGGCAACCACGACTCGGCGCGCCGGCTGGGCGTCGGCGCGGGTCTCATCCGGCGGGCAGGGGTCCACCTGTGTACCGACCCCGCAGACTGCGGCACCCCCGTGCTGCTCGCCGACGAGCACGGTCCGGTCGCCTGTTACGGCCTGCCGTACCTCGAACCAGCCCTGGTCAGAAACGAGTTCAGGACCGAGAAGACCGCGCACGAGACCGTGCTCGCCGCCGCGATGGAGCGGGTGCGGGACGACCTCGTGACCCGCGAGGCCGGCACCCGGTCCGTCGTCCTCGCGCACGCCTTCGTCATGGGCGGCGAGGAGAGCGACAGCGAACGGGACATCACCGTCGGCGGCGTCGCGGCCGTCCCCTCCGGGGTCTTCCAGGGCGTGGACTACGTCGCGCTCGGGCATTTGCACGGCTGCCAGACCATCACCGAGCGCGTTCGGTACTCGGGCTCGCCCCTCGCGTACTCCTTCTCGGAGGCCGACCACCGCAAAACGATGTGGCTCGTCGACCTCGACGCGGCCGGCGGCGTGAGCGCGGAGCGCATCGACTGCCCGCAGCCGCGCCCCCTCGCCCGGCTGCGGGGACCGCTCGAGGAACTCCTCGACGACCCCGCCCTGGAGCGCCTCGAGGAGTCGTTCGTGGAGGCGACCCTCACCGACGCCGTGCGGCCCGCCGACCCGATGGCGCGGCTCGCCGAGCGCTTCCCGCACACCCTGCACCTCGTCTTCGAGCCGGAGCGGACGGCGCAGGACGGCACGGCGTCCTACGCCCAGCGCCTGCACGGGCGCAGCGACCAGGAGATCGCGGAGGACTTCGTGGCCCATGTGCGCGGCGGCAACGGCCCCGACGACGGCGAGCGCACCGTTCTGCGCGCCGCCTTCGAGGCCGTGCGGATCGACGCAGGAGTGCGCGAGGTGACCGGGTGAGGCTGCACACCCTGGCCGTCACCGCCTTCGGCCCGTTCGGCGCCACCCAGGAAGTCGACTTCGACGCGCTGGCCAGCTCCGGGATCTTCCTGCTCCACGGCCCGACGGGAGCGGGCAAGACGTCCGTCCTCGATGCCGTGTGCTTCGCGCTGTACGGGGCGGTGCCCGGCGCCCGCCAGAGTCCGGGCGCGTCGCTGCGCAGCGACCACGCCCAGGTCGGCACACCGACCGAGGTCCGCCTCGAACTGACCGTCGGCGGGCGGCGGCTGGAGGTCACGCGCCGTCCCGCGCAGCCCCGCCCCAAGGCACGCGGCACCGGCTTCGTCACCGAACGCGCGCAGAGCATCCTGCGCGAGTACGACCCTGCGGGCGGCGAATGGCAGGCGCTCAGCAAGTCCCACCAGGAGATCGGTGAGGAGATCACACAGCTGCTCGGGATGAGCCGCGAGCAGTTCTGCCAGGTCGTGCTGCTCCCGCAGGGCGACTTCGCTCGCTTCCTGCGCGCCGACGCGGAGGCCCGCGGCAGGCTGCTGGGACGGCTCTTCGACACCCGCCGCTTCGCCGCCGTCGAGGACCGTCTCGCCGAACTGCGGCGCGCCGTCGAGCAGCAGGTGAGGGCCGGCGACGAACAGCTCCTCGCGATCGCCCACCGCATCGAGCAGGCCGCCGGCCAGGCGGCGGACGGATGGCCGGCGCCCCGGCAGCAGCCCGGCGACCCCGGGCTCGCGGCGGCCGTCCTGCAGTGGGCGGCAGTGGCCCGCGCCGGCGCCCGTGAAAGCCTCGCCATCGCCGAGACCGGCCTCGCCGCGGCGGAGAGCCGGCAGGCCGCGGCCCGGCTGGCACTCGACGCCGAGCGCGAACTGGACCGGCTCCAGCGCCGGCACGCGGACGCGCGGGCGCGCTCGGCAGCCCTGGAAGCGCGCAGGGACGAGCAGGAGGCACTGCGCACCCGGCTCGAACGAGCACGCAAGGCCGCGCTCGTGGAACCGGCGCTGCGCGTACGCGACGCCGCCGAGCGCGAACACCGCGTTGCGGCGGCGGAGCGCGAGCGGACCCGGGCCGGGCTCCCCGCCGAGCTCACGGACGCCGGGGCGGAGCGCCTCACCGGTGCGGAGCGGGCGCTGCGCCAGGAGGTCGGCGGGCTGGAGGCCGCCCGCCGGGAGGAGAAGCGCGCCGCGGACATCACACGCGAGCTGGCCGATCTGGACCGGCAGGCCCGTGCGGACGACGACATCCTCGCCGAGACGGCGGGCTGGCTGGCCGAATGGGACGGCGTCCGCCGCGTCCACCAGGAACGGATCACGGCCGCGCAGGAGGCAGCCACCCGCGCCGAGCACCTCGCGGGCCGGCTCGACCCGGCCCGTGACCGGCTGCGCGCCGCCCGCGAACGCGATGAGCTCACCGAGCGTGCCGAGGTAGCTGAGCGGCGACTGCGCACGCTGCACGACCGGGCGAACGAGACCAAGGCCGCCTGGCTCGACCTCAAGGAGCGCCGACTGCAGGGCATCGCCGCGGAGTTGGCGGCGGCGCTGGTGCCGGGCGAGGCCTGTGCGGTCTGCGGATCGGCCGAGCACCCGGCTCCGGCACGCGCGGGCGCCGGGCACGTCGACCGTGCCGCGGAGGATGCCGCCTACCAGGACCACGCCGCGGCGGAGCAGGCGAAGGCGGAGGCGGAGCGCGCCCTGGCCGTTCTCGACGAGGCCCGCGGGTCAGCGGCATCGAGGGCACGCGGCCTCGCGGCCGGTATGCACAGCGCCACGGCCGACCAGCCGGTGGTCGCCGACGGCGTCGACGGCACCGCTCGTCGCACCGCGCACCGCGCCCTCGCCACCGACGGGGCTGCCGCCCTTCCGGAGCCGGGTCCCGGCGCCGTACCCGCCCCGAGGCTCGGGGAGGAGCCCACAGTGGCCGCGCTGCGGTCCGCCGTCGAGGAGCTGGAGCGCGAGTACACCGGCGCACGCGGCCTAGCGGCCGGCATGCACAGCGCCCAGGAAGCCCTCGCCCGCGCCGAGCGGGAGTACGAGGAGCGGGTCGCGGCCCGGCAGGAGGCGGAGCGGCGCACCGCGGCCCGCACCTCCCGGCGGGAGGCGCTCGACCAGGAACTGGTCGCACTACAAGCCGAGTTGGCCAGGGCGCGGGGTGGTTCGGACAGCGTCGCGGAGCGCGCGGCCCTGCTGGAGAGCCGGGCCGGCCGGTTCGCGGCCGCGGCGGACGCCGTACGTGCCGCCGACAGCACGTCCCTGCGGCTGGCGGAGGCCGACGACCGGCTCGCCGACGCGGCGTTCCGTGCGGGCTTCGAGACGCCGTCGGCGGCAGCCGCGGCTCTCGTCACCGAGTCCGAACTGCGCGAGATCCAGCACCGTATCGACGCCTGGCAGGCGGAAGCGGCAGCCGTCGCCGACAGGCTCGCGGAGGACGGCACCCGCGCCGCGGCCGAACGGCCGGCCGCAGACCCCGAGTCGGCACACGCCGTCCACGAGGCCACCGAGCGGGCACTGCGCGACGCCGCCTCCGCGCTGGCCGCGGCACGCGTCCGGTGCGCCGAAGTCGACCGGCTGTCCCGGCAGGGCGAGCAGGAGACGCTCCGCCTGGGCCCGTTGCGTGAGGAGTACGACCAGGTGGCCGGGCTCGCCGGTCTCACCGCGGGCACCTCCGCCGACAACGAACGCAAGATGCGGCTCGAGTCGTACGTCCTCGCGGCCCGTCTCGAGCAGGTCGCGGCCGCCGCCACCGTACGGCTGCAGCGCATGTCCTCCGGCCGGTACACCCTCGTCCACTCCGACGCCCGCACCGGGGGGAAACGCGCAGGCCTCGGACTGCACGTGGTCGACGCCTGGACCGGCAGGGAACGCGACACGGCGACCCTGTCCGGCGGCGAGACGTTCTTCGCCTCGCTCGCCCTCGCACTCGGACTCGCCGACGTGGTGACCGACGAGGCAGGCGGCATGCGGCTCGACACCCTCTTCATCGACGAGGGCTTCGGCAGCCTCGACGACCAGACGCTGGACGAGGTGCTCGACGTCCTCGACTCGCTGCGCGAACGGGACCGCAGCGTCGGCATCGTCAGCCACGTCGGCGATCTGCGCCGCCGTATCCCCGCCCAGCTGGAGGTCGTCAAGGACCGGGCCGGCTCCGCGGTGAGACTGCGGGCGGGGGCGGCGCTCAGCGACTGACGGGGCGGCGCGGCAGGGGAGAGGAGTACACGACGCTCGTCGTCACGGACCCCAGAGCGCCGATCCTCCCCGAGACCTCTTCGAGGTGGCTCATCGAGCGGGTCGCGACCTTCAGCACGAAGCAGTCGTCGCCCGTGACGTGGTGCGCCTCGAGTATCTCGGGCGTCGCGTCCAACAGGTCGTGGAACGGCTTGTAGTTGCCGTTCGGATAGCGCAGCCGTACGAACGCGAGGATCGGCAGCCCGAGCCGCTCCTCGTCGATCACGGCCGAGTAGCCCTTGATGACACCCGCCTCCTCCAGCCGCCGCACCCGCTCGGTCACGGCGCTCGCCGACATGGACACGGCCCGGGCCAGCTCGGTGAAGCCGGCCCGCCCGTGCGTCTGGAGGACTTCGAGAATGCGCCAGTCCGTGGCGTCCGGTGAATATCCGGTCATGCCCGACAGACAACAGGGGAATCCCCGGCCGATCAAGACAAGTGCCGGGGATTTCCACTTCTCGGAAATGATCACCGCTCATAGATTTTTGAGCATGACCACGACGCAGAGCAGTGCCACCGTGACCCCCGCCGCCAACGCCGTCCTGCGGGTGCCGCCCGCCACCCCGGCCGCGGCTGCCGCCTACTTCGGAGCCGCCCTGGCCTTCCACGCCGACGTCTCCGACATCGCCGGCGCGCTCGCGGCCGGGGGCGACCCCGGATTCGTCGTCCTGGACTCCCGCTCCACCGGGTCCTGGGACCAGGGCCACATTCCGGGCGCCGTGCACCTGCCGACCGCGCTCATCCCCGAGCAGGCCGCACAACTCCTCGACCCGTCGGTGCCGGTGGTCACCTACTGCTGGGGCCCCGGCTGCAACGGAGCGACCCGCGCGGCCCTCGCTCTCGCCGAACTGGGCTTCCAGGTGAAGGAGATGCTCGGGGGCTTCGAGTACTGGGCCAGGGAGGGCTTCGAGTACGAGACGTGGCAGGGCCGCGTTACCCGCGCCGCCGACCCTCTCACCGCCCCCGTCGGCACCGCGGACTGCGGCTGCTGAGTCACCCCGGCGCCGCGCCCACGGGATCGGCCCGGACCCGGTACCGCGCTCCGCGCGGTGTTTCGGGGGCTCCGCCCCGGGACCTCCGCGCCTCAATCGCCGGCGGGGCTGAAGTTGCCGGGCAGCTTCAAGCCCGTCCGGGGGTACTCCGCCTGTGCCTGGCGGCCTGGGAGGACCCCCACCCACGGCCGCCAGGCCGTAGGGGACACAGCGCGGAGCGCGGTATCGGGTCCGGGCATGCCCGCCACGTGGCGGAGCCGCGCATCGGTGCGGCGGGAAGGGGCGGGGTGGGGTCATGGCCCGTGCAGCGGACCCGCCCCGCCCCCGCCGCACACTCACAGCTTCGAGAGCTCGTCCACCAGGTCGTCCAGGCCCAGCGAGCCCTGCGAGAGCGCCGCCATGTGCCACGCCTTCGCGTCGAACGCGTCGCCGTGCGCACGGCGCGCGTTCTCGCGGCCCAGCAGCCATGCCCGTTCGCCCAGCTTGTAGCCGATGGCCTGCGCCGGCATCGACAGGTAGCGGGTCAGTTCGCTCTCCACGAAGTCCGCGGGCCGCCCGCTGTGCGACCCGAAGAACTCCTGCGCCAGTGCCGGCGTCCACCGCTCGCCCGGGTGGAACGGCGAGTCCGCCGGGATCTCCAGCTCCAGGTGCATGCCGATGTCGACGATCACCCGGCAGGCCCGCATCATCTGCGCGTCCAGGTAACCGAGGCGCCGCTCCGCGTCGTTCAGGAAGCCCAGCTCGTCCATCAGGCGCTCCGCGTACAGCGCCCAGCCCTCCGCGTTCGCGCTCACCAGCCCGACCGACGCCTGGTACCGCGAGAGCCGGTCGGCCACGTGCGCCCACTGGGCGAGCTGGAGGTGGTGGCCGGGCACGCCCTCGTGGTACCAGGTCGACACCAGGTCGTACACGGGGAAGCGCGTGGCCCCCATCGTCGGCAGCCACGTCTGGCCCGGCCGGGAGAAGTCCTCGGACGGGGAGGTGTAGTACGGCGCGGCGGCGCCGCCGGGCGGTGCGATGCGGGACTCGACCCGCCGTACCCGTTCGGCGAGTTCGAAATGCGTGCCGTCGAGTGCCTCGATCGCCTCGTCCATCAGCTTCTGGAGCCAGACCCGCACCTCCTCCTCGCCCTCGATGTGTTCCCCGTGCTCGTCGAGGTGGGCGAGAGCCTCCCAAGGGCCCGACCCGGGCAGGATCTTGTCGGCTTCCTTCCGCATCTCGGCGATCAGCCGGTGGTATTCCGCCCAGCCGTAGGCGTAGGCCTCGTCCAGGTCGAGGTCGGTGCCGTTGAAGTACCGCGACCAGCGGGCGTAACGCTCGCGGCCGACCGTGTCCGGCGCGTCCGCCACGGCGGGTGCGTACACGTCCCGCATCCAGTCGCGCAGCTCGTTCACCGCCCGGGTCGCCGTACCGGCCGCGAGGTCCAGCTCGGCGCGCAGGGAAGCGGGACCGCCGGCCGCGAACTTCTCGAACCAGCCGCGGCCGTCGGCGCCTCCGCCCCACTTCGCCAGCTGCTCGATGAACGTCGCCGTCGCACGCGGGCCGCCGAACAGCTTCTTGTCGAGCCCGAGGGCGAGTGACTCCCGGTAGCCCTCCAGTGCCGCCGGCACCGCGCGTAGCCGCTCGGCGACGGCCGCCCAGTCCTCCTCGGTCTGCGTGGGCGTCACGGTGAACGCCTCACGCACCGAATGTGCGGGGGAGTGGATGTTGCTGACCGTCCGCAAACTCTCTTCGGCGTCGTGGACGCCGAGTTCGGCGGTCAGACGCTCCCGCAGCAGCCGGCCGCAGCGGCGCTCCTCGTCGCTGTCGGCGCCGGGCAGAGCCTCGGCCGCGTCGAGCCGGGCCAGGGTCTCGCGGGCGAGGTCGGCACGCGCGCTCTGACCGGCGGGTGAGTAGTCGGGGAGACGCCCTGAACTCTCCTTGATTCCCAGGTAGGTACCAAGGGTTGGATCGAGCTCGATGAGTGCGTCGACGTAGCTGTCGGCGACCTGGCGGGGCAGCGCGCTGCTGGAAGTCTCTGGCATGGGCCCATCCTCGTACGAACGTGGCCTCCGCGTCACCACCATCGGGCTTTGGACGCCTGACATCGGAGGCGGCCGGGGCGTGCGGCACATCGAGCGAGGCTGTGGCACGCGGATCATCGGGGCCCGCGCGGGCCACCGGCAGCGGTCATCCGTCGCCGGCCGACGCCGGCGGCATCAACGGTCCGCACTCCCACTGCTGGAAGATCAACCGGGTCTCCACCCGGGCGACTTCGCGCTGCGAGGTGAACTCGTCGATCACCAGGCGCTGCAGATCCGCCATGTCCCTCACCGCCACGTGCACCAGGTAGTCGTCGGGGCCGGTGAGGTGGAACAGCGCCAGCGACTCGGGAAGCGCGCGGATACGTTCGACGAACGGGCCGATCAGTTCACGCCGGTGCGGCCGGACCTGTACGGAGAGCAGCGCCTGCAGCGCCCGCCCCAGCCGCGCCGGGTCGAGCGACAGCCGGTGGCCGAGGATCACGCCGGAGCGGCGCAGCCTGGTCACCCGGTCCAGACAGGTGGAGGGGGCGACGCCGACCTCCGCCGCGAGCTCACGGTAGGTGGTCCGGGCGTCGTTCTGCAGCAGGCGGAGAATCTGCAGATCTATCGGGTCCAGTGCGACAGAATCGGCCATCTGTCGAACGTAGCACGGCGGAGAATCGCTACCTCCCGGTAACTGTTCACAGTGCGGGCATGGAGAACGCAGCCTCGGCCGCGCCCGGAACCCGGGCCCTGGCCACCAATGCCGTGCACGCCGGACGCGAGGACCTCGCTGACCTGGGACTGCACGCCCCGCCGCTCGACATGTCGACCACCTACCCGTCGTACGACGCCGCCGGCGAGGCCGCGCGGATCGACGCGTTCGCCACCACCGGAGCCCGGCTGGAGGGGCCGCCCGTCTACGCGCGGCTGGACAACCCCACCACCGCCCGGTTCGAGACGGCGCTTGCCAAGCTCGAGGGAACCGAGAGCGCCGTCGCGTTCGCCAGCGGCATGGCGGCCCTGACCGCCGTGCTGCTGGTGCGCGCGAGCATGGGCCTGCGCCACGTCGTCGCCGTCCGGCCGTTGTACGGCTGCAGCGACCATCTGCTGAACGCGGGCCTCCTCGGCACCGAGGTCACCTGGACCGACCCGGCCGGAATCGGCGAAGCCCTGCGGCCCGACACCGGCCTGGTCATGGTGGAGACGCCCGCCAACCCGACGCTCGCCGAGGTCGACCTGCGTGCCGTGGGGCACGCCTGCGGCTCGGTGCCCCTCCTTGTCGACAACACCTTCGCCACCCCGGTGCTCCAGCGGCCCGCCGAGCACGGCGCCCGGCTGGTGCTGCACAGCGCGACCAAGTACCTCGGCGGCCACGGCGATGTGATGGGCGGCATCGTCGCCTGCGACGAGGAGTTCGCCCGCAAGCTGCGTCAGGTGCGCTTCGCGACAGGCGGCGTACTCCACCCGATGGCCGGATACCTGCTGCTGCGCGGACTCTCCACGCTGCCGGTGCGGGTGCGGGCTGCCTCCAGCACCGCCGCCGACCTCGCCCGCAGGCTCGCCGCCGACCCCCGGGTCTCCCGGGTCCACTACCCGAGCATCGGCGGGGCCATGGTCTCCTTCGAGGTGTACGGGAACCCGCACGACGTGATAGCCGGCGTACGGCTGATCACGCCGGCGGTCAGCCTCGGCAGCGTCGACAGCCTGATCCAGCACCCGGCTTCCATCAGCCACCGCATCGTGGACGTGGACGACCGGCGATCGGCCGGCGTCAGCGACCGGCTGCTGAGGATGTCGGTCGGGCTCGAGGACGTCGAGGACCTGTGGCGCGATCTGACCGAGGCGCTCAGCGCTCGGCCTGCTCAGTCCGTCCGGTCTGCCGGGGCTGCTCGAGGTGGGATCGCGGACGGACGGGAGCCGCATCCAGTCGGGCTGTGACCACCAGGGTCCCCTCCTCGATCTGGTAGTCCAGCGGCAGTCGCAGGCCGCGCATCGCCGCCACCATCGCGGTGTTGGACGCCTGGGTGACGGCATAGACGCTGCCGCAGTCCGCCTCGGCCGCCATGTCCACCAGGCGCCCGAGCAGCTGCGAGCCGATGCCGCGCCGCTGCCAATCGTCCTCCACCAGCAGCGCGACCTCGGTCTCCTCGCCGTCCCACAGCAGGTGGCCGAGGGCGACCATGCGCCCGGAGGCCGTCTCGACCGCGATGGTGCGGCCGAAGCGCGGGCTCAGCAGATGGTTGAGATAACGGTCCGTGTCCTGGACCGGCCCGTGGTAGCGCAGGCCGAGGGTGCGGTCCGAGCACCGCTGATGCATGGCGACGGCTGCCTCGAGGTCGTCCTGGTCGGCGCGGCGCACGGTGATCTCGTTGCCCTCGGGGAGGGTGAGGATGTCCTGGCTGCGAGGGACACGGGGGCCGAGGCGCGCGTCCAGGTCGACGAGGGCGCGGGCGCGGGCGAACTCGGCGGGGGTGAAGGGCAGATAGGCGCGCTCGACGGTGATCGCGCCGCCGTTCGGGTCGCGCAGATGCATGACGGTCTCCTCCAGGACGCCCTCCACCGGAGGCATCTCGCCGGTGGGCCGGCCGGTGGGGGAGAGGGCCGGACGGGACCGGATCGTGCAGCGGCCCAGCAACTGCCGTAGTGCCAGGGGCAGTTCCGCCGCGTCCAGAGCGGTGCGGGTGGCGAGCTGGAGCACCCGGGTCGGGGTGTCGACGAGGTCGTGGGCGTCGGCACGCTCGGTCCAGGTGCCGTTGCCGCCGGCCCGGGCGATCTCGCGGGCCAGCTGCGGGGCCTGGAGCGACGCGGGCGCGCGCAGCAGGAACTCGTCGACCGTCCCCTCGGCGAGCGGGTGGGTCTGCAGCGTCAGGATGTCCACGTCGAGGGAGGCGAGGGCGGCGCAGAGGGCGGCAAGGCTGCCGGGAGTGTCCTTGACGGTGGTGCGCATCCGCCACAGGGCGGTCTCGCGCGGCCCGTCCTGGGTCGTGCCCCCCGAGTCCGGGCCCTGGCCGGGCGCGCCTGCCGCCTCCTTTGCCGCCCCGGCGGTCGGCGGCGCATGACTATGGCTTCGTGCCCACCATGTGTGGAACGCGGCGGTCGCGGCCAGCGTCACGGCGGAGGCGATGAGCAGAAACGGGCCGTCGGGGGTGTGCCCGATCAGCTTGGCGACGGTGTCGGCGACCGCGACGGCGGTGAACATGGCGGCCAGTTCGACGAGGTCCCGCCGCCAGTGGTGCGGGCGGCGGGCACTCTTCGCGGAAGTCACATCTGTCATGTCTTCACTGTGACCGACCCGTGTTGCGTGATCACGAACGCTCTGTGACTGACGGGTTAAGCGCCGTTCTGGAGCGCTATGGGCCGGTTTTAGCCGTTCCTGGCGTGGAGTGTTCGCTTCCATGATGCAGCGCGGACACCTGCGCCCGGCAGGCCCGGCAGCCCCTTGCAGCCATGGGAACGGGCCGCTACTGGCCCACTCGGCCCGGCTGCAGCGGCTTGCTGAGCAGAACCGTGCCGCCTTCCGCGCGCAGCCGGACGGTCAACTCGCCGCTCCCGCCGTCGATGTCGACCTCGCCGAAGTGCTGCGGCGACTCCATCGGCGACACGTTCGCCCGCTGCGGCGCACGGACGGAAACCCGGTCCGGACCGAAGGTGCCGTCGAGCGCGTTGGCCGGAAAGCCGCCGGCAGCGAGCGGCCCGGAGACGAACTCCCAGAACGGGGCGAAGTCCTTGAACGCCGCACGCTCCGGCGCATAGTGCTGTGCCGACGTGTAGTGCACATCGGCGGTCAGGCACACCGTGCCCGTGACCCGGCGGTGCTTGATGTGCCGCAGCAGGTCGGCGATCTGCAGTTCACGGCCCAGCGGCGCGCCGGGATCGCCCTGCGTCACGGCTTCGAAGTTCGCCGAGCAGGCGACCCGTTCCCCGGCCTTTCCCTGCCTCTGCCGCCCTGACCGCACCCTTTGCCGCAACGGGCAGCTACGGCCGTGGCCCACGGCGTCGGCAGTGCGCTGGTCGGCGCCGCGTGTGGTGCGGGGCTCGGGTGTCTTCGGCAACGGTCAGCGGCTGCCGTCCAGCAGGACGCGTGCGACGAGCGCCGGGTCGTCGTTCATCGGGACGTGGCCGCAGCCGGGGAGCCTGACCAGGCGCGCCCGGGGGATGACGTGCTTGGCGCGCACGCCCTGGCGGCGCAGCAGCAGACGGTCCCGGGTGCCCCAGCCGATGGTGACGGGCACGTCGCGGACGTCGTCGGTGAACAGCACGCCGCCGCCGGCCGCGAGCGTCTGGTGGAAGCCGGTCGCCCCCCGCAGAGCACATGTCTCGGCGACGGCCGCCTCGGGTGAGCGGCGGCCGGGCCGGGCGTAGATGGTGCTCACCAGCGCCATCCGTCCCGCGGTGGACCGGGACAGCCGTTCGATCAACGGCATGGGCATCGAGCGTGCGCCCACCCGCATGGCCCGCAGGGTGGCGAAGGCGTAGCGGCGCTCGGCCTCCGTCCAGAAGCCGGCCGGGGACAGCGCGGTCACCGACCGGACCAGTCTCTCCCGTCCCAACTCGAGGGCGAGCAGCCCGCCGAGGGAGTTGCCGGCGACATGGGGGCGCTCGATGCCGAGCGCGCCGCAGAGCGCGCCGAGCGCCGTCGTCACCGTCGCCAGGTCGTACGGGACGCCGTCGGGCAGCGCGGCGGACGTGCCGAAACCGGGCAGATCGACGGCGACCACATCCCGTTCCGAGGCGAGTACGTCCATCACCGGCTCCCAAGCCTGCCAGTGGTGGCCGATGCCGTGGAGCAACAGCAATGGCTCGCCCGCGCCCCTGCGCTCGTAGGTGACGGACAGCGTGCCGCTGCCCCGGGCGGTCTCGATGGAGAACGAGATCTCTGCGGCCATGGCTGCGCGCTCCCTTTGATTGAGATAGACACACTGTCAGTAACAATTACCTTTCGGTAGCTTCCAGTTCAAGAGGCCGGGCCTCAGGACCCGTCACTGTGCCGCGCCGCACCGGCGCCTGCTGGACAGCCGACGCCGCGTCGGTTGGGATTGAGGGGTGGCAACCGACACCGTGACCGATCTCTTCGAAGAACACCGGCCCGTCCTGACCGGAGTGGCCTACCGGATGCTCGGCCGGATCGCCGACGCCGAGGACGTGGTGCAGGAGGCGTGGCTGCGCTGGTCGGCCGACGGGCGTGCCGACGTGCGGGAGCCGCGCGGCTACCTCGTACGGATCACCACGCGCCTCGCCATCGACCGGCTGCGGCACGTCCAGTCCCGGCGCGAGTCGTACGTCGGCCCCTGGCTGCCCGAGCCCATCGCCACCGAGTTCGGCCCCGTGGCACCCGACACCGCCGAACGCGCCGTGCTCGCCGAGTCCGTCTCGCTCGCCGTCCTCGTCGTGCTCGAGTCCCTCTCGCCCCTGGAACGCGCCGTGTTCGTGCTGCGCGAGGCATTCGGCTTCCCGTACGCGGAGATCGCCGCCACGCTCGAGAAGTCGGAGGCGGCCGTGCGTCAACTCGCCGGACGCGCACGCAAGCACGTCGACGAACGCAAGCACCGCTACGACGTGGACCCGGCCGAATGCCGCAATCTCACCGAACGGTTCCTGGCCGCCGCGTCGGGCGGCGACCTGGAAGGGCTGCTGTCCCTGCTCGCCCCGGATGTGCGCCTCGTCGGCGACGGAGGCGGCAAGACCAAGGCCCCACTGCGGGTCATCGAGAGCGCGGACAAGGTCGGCCGCTTCCTCTTCGCCGTCTCGCAGGAGCCGATCCCGGACGCGGACTTCCGCTTCGTCGAACTCAACGGCGCACCGGCTCTGCTGGTCCTCTCCGGCGGCAAGCCGGACAGCGTTCTGCAGATGGAGGTGCTGGACGGCCGCATCCAGTGCGTCTACGTCATCAGGAACCCCGACAAGCTGCTCGCCGTCGCCTCCCTCGGTGCGGCCTGATTCCTCCCCGTCCTCCGCAACCTCGGACCCCGTGGGTGCTTCACGGCCCGCGGGGTCCTGTGCTGCCCACGCGTGCCCCCGGTGCGTCTGCCGCGCGCTGCCCGGCCCCAGTACGGCAGCCGCGCGCCTCTGTACGAAGGTCGCGTGAACGCTCAGCGAATCCGTTCAGCTCCGCTGCGTTACCGCGAGAGTATTGGTCTTGACCAAGGGGGTGGCCCGTCCTATGGTCGCAGAGATAGTGCAGGAACCTTTAATAAACAAGGGCGCGGAAAAGCCGCCGCCGACACGGCGATTGCGGAGGATCAGGGTGGGGACCACGCAGCTGGATTCTGTGCCGGAGCCCAAGTACTGGCACCTCAAGACCGTGCTCGCCGAAGCACTCGACACCGATTTCTCGGTCGGCGAGATCCTGCCGAACGAGCGCGACCTCGCCGCGCGCTTCGGCGTCGCCCGCGCCACCCTGCGCCAGGCGCTCGAGCAGCTCGAGCTCGAAGGGCGCCTCCAGCGCCGCCGGGGCGTCGGCACGACCGTCGCCCCGCCGCGCGTCGGCGTCGACGTGACCACCTCCCGCCACGACTGGCCGGGCACCGGCCACGACGCCTGGCAGGCCGCGGAGTGCTCCGTGTCCGTGCCCCCGGCAGCCGTGGCCCGTGTGCTCGACACCGAGGCCGACGAAGAGGTGCACACGGTGCGTCGGCTCCGCGTCAGCCACCGTCAGCCCGTCGCGGCCGAGCTGCTGTACGTGCCGTCCTCCTCCGTGCCCGACCTGCCCGCCATCGAGGCACCGTCCGGCCCCGCGCTCGCCCGCAGCGTCCTGCGCGAACTGCAGCGCCTCGACCTCGAGGGCCAGGACCGCGCGGTCGAACTCGGCTCGGCCGGCGCCGTCGACGCGAAGGAACTGGACCGCCTGCCCGGCGCGCCGGTCCTGGTGGTCACGACCCGGTTCTTCGCCGAAGGGCGCACCGCCGCCGTCTCCGTCGCGACGTATCGCGCCGACACCTGCCGTCTCACCTTCGACGACACCGGCGACCTCGAGATAAGCCACCACGGCCAGGAGCGCCGCGCGTCCTGACCCGTGCGGCCCGGGTGCACCGGGCGATCCCGTCGGCCCGTCGCGTACTCAGCGGCGGGCCGTCACCGTTCCCTCGACGGCGAAGAGCTGCTCCTCCACATGGTCCAGCGCGAGCCGCAGCGCGCCGGTCGCGACGGCCGCCTCACCCAGCAGGGACAGCGTCACCCGCGGCGGCCGCAGGCAGTACCGGGACAACTCGTCGCGCAGCGGCGGCAGTACCCCGTCCAGCCCGGCCGCCCAGCCGCCGATCACCACCAGCTCCGGATCGAGAGCGAGTACGAGCGCCGCAACATCGTGCACCAGCCGTTTGTTGAACCGTTCGACCGCCGCGAGAGCTCCCTCGTCGCCGCTCTTGGCGAGCGCGAACACATCCGCGACCGCCTGTTCGTCGAGGGGATGCAGCGGCTCACCCGTCGTCGACAGCAGCTTCTCCGGCGTCTCGTCACGGCCCAGCAGATGCAGCGCCCCGATCTCCCCGGCGGCCCCGCCGTAACCGCGGTGCAGCCGGCCGCCGATCAGCGATCCCGCACCCGGGCTCAGGCCCGCCAGCACGAACACGATGTCGTCGGAGTCCGTCGCCGCGCCCTTCCAGTGCTCGGCGACGGCCGCGGCGTTGGCGTCGTTCTCCACGAGCACCGGGCACCGGAACGACCTGCGCAGGCGCTCGCCGAGCGCCAGCCCCGTCCAGCCGGGCAGCGCCGTGGACAGCCGGACCGTCCCGTCGGCCTCCACGATCCCCGGCGAGCCGACGCCCACCGCGCGCAGACTGCTCCGCGGCACACCGGCCCGCCGCAGCACATCGGCGACGACCGCCCGTACCCGCTCGAGCCGGTCGTCGGCACCCGCCGTCTCCGACACTTCCCGCGATCCGGCGCCGATGATCCGCCCGTCGAGCCCCGACAGCAGTGCCGCCACCCGGTGCGCCCCGATCTCGACGCCCAGCAGATGACCGGCCTCCGCACGGAACCTGAACCGTCGTGCCGGCCGCCCCTGCCGGCGCGCCTCGCCCTCCTCGGGAAGGCTCTCGACGACGAGCCCCGCCTCGATCAGACCCTCGACGACACCCTCGACCGTCGGCCGCGACAGGCCCGTGATCCGCGTGAGGCCGGTCAGCGTGGAGGAAGCCGTGCCGCGCAAGGAATGGAGTACCACCGCGGAGTTGATCCGCCGCAGCAGCGACGGATCTCCGCCGGTCAGCCGCCCCACGTGTGTCCTCCCCGCTCGTGCCCGTGTTGGCCGGATCGTACTCGCTGCCGGTCCCGTGCCGCGCGACGGGCCCGGAGCCGTGGTGCCACTGGGTGGGTGACGGTGTGCCAAGTGTCAGTGGCAGCCGCTTCAATGGAGGTATGACCACGGCACAGCATCTCGCTGCGATCGACCTGCTGCGCGGCCGGGCCTTCCCGGCACAGCGCGACAGGTCGGAGCTCGGCGACAGTGGGCCCGGCTACCACCTCGCGGAGCTGCGCACGGAGGCGGACGGGACGCACGCGGCCTGCCTCCCTGCCGACGCGGCGGTCGAGTCGTACGAGGCCGAGTGCGAGGCGCTCGCGTTCGCGTTGAGCACTCGCTGGGGGGAGGGACAGCGGTTCAGCCTGTGGTCGGCGTCCGTGAGAAGCATCGAGGGGGAGGGGATTCCGCAGCCGTGGGACCAGCTGAGCCAGTGCGTCGACGACGTGCAGATCTGGCGTGCTGAAGGCCACTGGATTGCAGTCGCCGTCGCGCGCGCGGAGGGTGAGGGCGCCTACCGGCTGATCGCCGTCGTCACCGACGTCGACCCGCCCTGAAGCGCACGCTCACAGCGACGCTTCGCGCAGTCTGCCGTACTCCTCGGCCATGGTCTGCAGCGTCCAATGGGCGTTGAGGCCACTCGGGTTGGGCAGCACCCACACGCGGGTGTCGCCGATCGTCCGCTCCTGCGGTCCGATCCGAGCGGTGCGCTCCCCGAATGCCGTGCGGTACGCGGTCACACCGACCACGGCCAGCCGGCGCGGCCTCAGCCGCTCGACCTTCGCCGCCAACAGCCGCCCGCCCTCGCGGAGTTCCTCGTCGCTCAGCTCGTCGGCCCGGGCGGTCGTCCGTGCCACGACGTTGGTGATACCGAGTCCGTACGGGAGCAGTTCGCGCTGCTCGGACGGCAGGAGCCGGCGCGGGGTGAAGCCCGACAGGTGCAGGACCGGCCAGAACCTGTTGCCCGGCCGGGCGAAGTGGTGTCCCGTGGCGCCCGACATCAGGCCAGGGTTGATGCCGCAGAACAGCACGGAGAGACCGTCCGCGACCACATCCTCGATGACGCGGTCGCGGGCGGCCTCCAGCTCGGCGGGCGTGGGGCGGGTCAGAGGATCGCGCCCGGGATGTAGCCGGCGGCCTCCGGGTGCTGCTTGGTGATCTCCTCGATACGGGAGACGACCGCGGCCACCTGGTCGCCGGCGGCGCCGGTGAACGACAGCTTGTCCGCCATCAGTTCGTCCAGCTGGGCCCGGTCCAGCGGGATCCGCTCGTCGGCGGCCAGCTTGTCCAGCAGCTCGTTGCGCTCCGCGCCCTGCTCCCGCATGGCGAGGGCGGAGGCGACCGCGTTCTCCTTGATCGCCTCGTGCGCCACCTCGCGGCCGACACCGGCGCGGACCGCGCCCATGAGGACCTTGGTGGTGGCGAGGAACGGCAGGTAGCGGTCGAGTTCACGGGCGACGACGGCGGGGAACGCGCCGAACTCGTCGAGCACCGTCAGGAACGTCTCCAGCAGACCGTCGAGCGCGAAGAACGCGTCCGGCAGCGCCACCCGGCGGACCACGGAGCAGGACACGTCGCCCTCGTTCCACTGGTCGCCGGCCAGCTCGCCGGTCATCGACGCGTACCCGCGCAGGATGACCATCAGGCCGTTGACGCGCTCGCAGGAGCGGGTGTTCATCTTGTGCGGCATTGCGGACGAGCCGACCTGGCCCGGCTTGAAGCCCTCGGTGACCAGCTCGTGCCCGGCCATCAGGCGGATGGTCTTCGCCACCGACGACGGGGCGGCGGCGAGCTGCACCAGCGCGGAGACGACGTCGTAGTCGAGCGAACGGGGATACACCTGTCCGACCGACGTGAACGCGGTGCCGAAGCCCAGGTGCGCGGCGATGCGCTGCTCCAGGTCCGCGAGCTTCGAGGCGTCACCGCCGAGCAGGTCGAGCATGTCCTGCGCGGTGCCGACCGGGCCCTTGATGCCGCGCAGCGGGTAGCGGCCCAGCAGGTCCTCGAGGCGGCCGTAGGCGACCAGCAGCTCGTCGGCGGCGGTCGCGAACCGCTTGCCGAGCGTGGTGGCCTGGGCGGCGACATTGTGGGAGCGGCCGGCCATGACCAGCTCCGCGTACTCGCCCGACAGCTTGCCGAGGCGTGCCAGCACGGCCACCGTACGGTTGCGCACCAGCTCCAGCGACAGCCGGATCTGCAGCTGCTCGACGTTCTCCGTCAGGTCCCGGGAGGTCATGCCCTTGTGGACGTGCTCGTGACCGGCGAGAGCGTTGAACTCCTCGATCCGGGCCTTCACATCGTGGCGCGTGACCTTCTCACGCTCGGCGATCGAGGCCAGATCGACCTGGTCGAGCACGCGCTCGTAGTCGGCGAGCGCCGCATCGGGCACCTCGATCCCGAGGTCCTTCTGCGCGCGCAGCACCGCGAGCCAGAGCCGGCGCTCCAGCTTCACCTTGTGCTCGGGGGACCAGAGGACGGCGAGCTCCACGGAGGCGTAGCGGCCGGCAAGGACATTGGGGATGCGAGGCTTCGCAGACACGGCAGTCACGTGTCCTGATTCTACTGGCGGTTTCTGCAGGTCGGCGCCGCGCCCTCGGTTGTACCTTGTTACGAAGCGCCGCGGCGGCTGCGTCTCGGCTGCCTAGGCCTCGGCGGACGGCGGCTCGAAGGGCAGCAGATCGGGACGCTTCGCCGGACGGCCGTCGCCGGAGGACCGGCCCGTCACCCGCCGCCCGATCCACGGTCCCAGATGCCGGCGGGCGAACTGCACGTCGGCAACCCGCCGCGCCGCCCAGCCCGTGCGCAGGGCGGGCGGCAGCAGCGCCTGCCAGTCGTCCTCCGCGTCCATGCCGAGCTCCTGCCAGACCGCCTCCGCGACCCTGCGGTGCCCTTCGGCGGTCAGATGCAGCCGGTCCACGTCCCACATGCGCCGGTCCCCCAGAGCCTGGGAGCCGTACAGGTCGACCACGAGTGCGCCGTGCCGGGAGGCGAGCGAGTCGATGTGGGCGAACAGCTCCTCCATGCGCGGACGGAAGCGTTTCAGCACAGGGCCCTGACGGCCGGGGCTGCGCATCAGCACCAGTTGCCTGCACGACGGTGCGAGCTTCTCCACCGCCTCCTCGAGGAGCCCGCACACCCGAGCCATGTCGCACTTGGGCCGCAGCGTGTCGTTCAGTCCGCCGACGAGGGTGATGAGATCGGCCTGCATCGCGGAGGCGAGGCCGACCTGCTCGTCGACGATCTGGCCGATCAGCTTGCCGCGCACCGCGAGGTTGGCGTAGCGGAAGCCGGGCGTACGGGCCGCCAGCCGGCCGGCGAGTACATCCGCCCAGCCTCGGTAGGAGCCGTCGGGCAGCAGATCGGACATGCCCTCGGTGAAGGAGTCGCCAACCGCGACAAAACTGGTGTAACTGGCATTCATCTCCATGGCGCAGCGATCCTACCGCGCGGTAAAGTCCGTCGGTTCCTTACCCGGAGGGGAGCTTTCGTGAGTGACGCGCTGCTGAACGCGCTGGCCGAAGCGCTGGCCGAAGTGGTGACCCTGGTCGACACCTGCGACGACGACGTGCTCGACCCGGACACCGGTGTGAAGTGGCTGGAGTCCACCGGCTTCCTGCTGGACAGACTGCCGCCGGCCGACCGGCACGAACTCGCGAGAATGGTCCGCAGGGCGGCAGCCCGCCACCCCGAGGGCCCTTGGCGCGACGACCTGCTGCGGGTGCCCGACGGGTTCGGGCTCGACGACGACCAGCACGAGCTGTACTGCGACGCCATCGAGCATGTCGTCGCGGAGTTCACCGTGGCCGTACGAAAGGTGGACCCGGCCACGCCGGTACCGACCTGCCCCGGCTGGACCATGGGCGACCTGATCAAGCACCACGGCACGACCCACCGCTGGACGGAGCACGTCGTGCGGACACGGGCCACCGAGCGGGTCTGGGCGCGGGACGTCACCCTCGACCTGCCTGTCGCCCCGTCGGCTTACCCGCAGTGGATGGCCCGCAGCGCCGAGGCCTCCCTGCGCACACTGCGCAAGGTCGACCCCGATCTGCCGATGTGGGCTCACGGCGCGGACCAGCGGGTCGCCTTCTATCCAAGGCGGCTGCTCTTCGAGGCGGTCATCCATTACGCGGACGCGCTGCTGGCCCTCGGGCGCGAGCCGCGCATCGCGCCGGGGACGGCGGCGGACGGCATCGAGGAGTTGCTCGAGAACGTGCCGCACTACACGTGGATCACCGAACGGTTCACACCCCTCGGGCACGGTTCGATCCGCCTGCTCGCACGGGACACGGGCGCCGCCTGGTCGGTGACCTTCGGTGACGCCGGGTTCTCGTGGACGAAACGGGGTGGGGCGGAAGGCGACGCCGACGTGACGGTCTCGGCTGATGCGGCGAACCTGCTGCTGCTCGTCTACGGCCGCCGACGGGCGGACGCGGACTGCTTCACGGTGAGGGGGAGGGGCGCGGTGCTGGAAGGCTGGCTGACCGCGATGGCCATGTAGCCGGGGTCGTTCCCCCCTCGTACCGGGCTCCGCCCGGACTTCCTACCGGGCTCCGCCCGGACTTCCTACCGGGCTCCGCCCGGACTTCCTGGCGGGCTTTGGGCGCCCGGGCCTTCCTTGCGGACCTCGCCCGGACCCTTTCGGGCTCCTCCCGGATCCTTCCTGACGGGCTTCGTTCGGGCACCCGTTCGAGTTCTGCCGGGGCCCGGTGGCTTGCGGTGCCTCCATCGCAGGGCGGGGCCGAAGTTGCCAGGCATCTCCTGTCACGCCGGCGCTTGAGGCGCGGGGCCGGGGTCGGAGCCCCGGCAAGCTGGCCCGGTCCAGCCACCGGCGCCCGAGACGCGGGTGCCCGGCTGCGCTGCCCCAGCCCGCGGGGGCCGGGGGCAGCGCCGCCGGGCATCGGCCCGGCTGCGCCCGCGCCCGCCGCGTTGTTGGCCCGGCTTTGAAGTCCGGGGCAGCGCCACCAGGCCACGACCGCGCCGCGCCTTCGGATGTCCCCCGGGACAGGGCCTGTCACACCCGCGCCTGTGGCGGTATCAGCACGGCCCGAGGGCTGCCCCTTGGAGCCGGGTCCCGCCGCGCTCCCGCCGCGACCGCGGGCGACGCCGGAACGCGGCCCCGCCGCGCCCGGGATCGCAGGGCTTGTCAGCCCGGCGAAAGGGCCCGGGGCACAGCGCCCCGGGCACAGCCCCTCCCGTCCACGCGTTACCCCGGCTTGCCCACCAGTTCCCGGAGGATGTCCTCCATCGTGACCAGGCCCTCCGGGTTGCCGTTCTCGTCGAGGACCGCTGCCAGGTGGGTGCGGCTGCGGCGCATGGCTGTCAGCACGTCGTCGAGCGGTGTCGTCGCCCGCACGCGTGCGATCGGGCGCATGGCCGAGACGGGGAACGCCATGTCCCGGGGCGCAGCGTCCAGTGCGTCCTTCACATGGAGGTAGCCCAGGATGCGCCGGCCCTGGTCGACGACCGGGAAGCGGGAGAAACCGGACTCCGCGGAGAGCCTCTCCAGCTGCTCCGGCGTCGTCCCGGCCTGCGCGTACACCACGCGCTCGATGGGCATCACCACGTCCCGCACGGGCCGGCGGCCGAGTTCGAGGGCGTCCCGCAGTCGCTCCGCGGAGCGGTCGTCGAGGAGTCCGGCGTCGCCGGAGTCCTGGACGAGGGCGGCCAGTTCGTCGTCGGAGAAGGTCGCGGACACCTCGTCCTTCGTCTCGACCCGGAGCAGCTTCAGCAGTCCGTTGGCAAAGGCGTTGATCATGAAGATCACCGGCTTCAGCGCCTTCGCGATCGCCACCAGCGGCGGGCCGAGGAGTAGCGCGCTGCGGAGCGGTTCCGCGAGCGCGATGTTCTTCGGCACCATCTCGCCGAGCAGCATGTGCAGATACGTCGCGAGCGACAGGGCGATGACGAACGAGATCGGGTGGACCGCCCCGTGTGGCACGCCCACCGCGTCGAAGACCGGTTCCAGCAGATGAGCGATGGCCGGTTCCGCGACGATGCCGAGGACCAGGGTGCACAGTGTGATGCCCAGCTGCGCGGCGGCCATCAGTGCCGAGACGTGCTTGAGGCCCCACAGGACGCTGCGTGCCCGGCGGTTCCCGGCCTGCGCCTCCGGCTCGATCTGGCTGCGGCGCACGGAGATCAGCGCGAATTCCGCGCCGACGAAGAAGGCGTTGACGACGAGCGTCAGCAGGCCGATGAACAACTGGATCGCGATCATCGTCCCGCCTCCTCGATGTCTTCGGCCGGGTCGGCGACCGTGGCTGGTGCGTGCATCAGGACCCGCGCGGCGCGCCGTCCGGAGGCGTCGAGTACGTCGAGCTGCCATCCGGCCATGTCGATGCGGTCACCCTCGGCCGGAATGCGCCCGAGTTCGGTGGCGACCACACCGGCGAGGGTCTCGTAGGGCCCGTCGGGCACCAGCAGGCCGATGGCCGCGAGCTGGTCGGTGCGCGCCGCGCCGTCGGCGGACCACAGGGCCCGCCCGTCGGCGTCCTCGCCCGCGGGCGCCAGGTCCGGTGTCTCGTGCGGGTCGTGCTCGTCCCTTACCTCGCCGACGACCTCCTCGACGATGTCCTCCATCGTCACGACCCCGGCGGTGCCGCCGTACTCGTCGATGACGACGGCCATCGTGGACCGGCCCTGCAGCCGGTCGAGCAGCCGGTCCACGGTCAGCGACTCCGGGACCAGCACAGGCTCGCGCAGCAGTTCGCTGACACGGAGGCGGGGGCGGTGCCCGGCGGGCACGGCCAGCACGTCCTTGATGTGGGCGACGCCGACGACGGTGTCCAGGCTGCCCCGGTAGACCGGGAAGCGGGACAGGCCGGTGGCGCGGGTCGCGTTCGCCACGTCCTCCGCGGTGGCCTGCACCTCGAGAGCCGTGACCTGCACGCGCGGGGTCATCACGTTCTCCGCGGTGAGCTCGCCCAGGCCCAGCGTGCGGACGAACAGTTCGGCCGTGTCGGCCTCCAGCGCGCCTTCCTTGGCGGAGTGGCGGGCCAGCGCGATGAGTTCCTTGGGGCTGCGCGCGGAGGCGAGCTCCTCGGTCGGTTCCATGCCCAGGCGGGTCACGATGCGGTTCGCCGTGTTGTTGAGGTGGGCGATCAGGGGGCGGAACGCGGCGGTGAAGAACCGCTGGGGGGTGGCCACGACCTTGGCGACGGTCAGGGGCGAGGAGATGGCCCAGTTCTTCGGCACCAGTTCGCCGACGACCATCAGCACGACGGTCGACAGGGCTGTGCCGATGACCAGCGCGGCGGACGACGCCACGGTGGCGGAGAGGCCGAGGGCCTCGATCGGTCCGCGGATCAGCTTGGCGATCGAGGGCTCGGCGAGCATGCCGACGATCAGGTTGGTGACGGTGATGCCGAGCTGTGCGCCGGAGAGCTGGAAGGTGAGGCTGCGTACGGCCTTGAGCGCGCCGGCGGCGCCTCGTTCGCCGCGTTCGGCGGCCCGTTCGAGTTCGCTGCGTTCGACCGTCGTGAGGGAGAACTCCGCCGCGACGAAGGCTCCGCAGGCGACGGAGAGCAGCACCGCCACGAGGAGCAGAAGCACTTCGGTCATCGGTTCACCTCCGTCCCAGGATCGGGCAGGGGGAGGAGGATTGCGCGATGTCGGCTACTGGGAGGCTCGCCCATGGACGGACGCTCACACCTTTCGTACGGGAAGTGGACAGTCCCTCCATGGTAAAGGAGCGGCAAAGCAGTACGCGCGGCGGTGGCGCTCAGGTCAAGGGCTTGACCCAGCGGCGCCAGTGGTCCTCGCGCCGGTAGCCGGCGGAGGCCCACGCCCGGTGGGCCCGCTCGTTGGCCTCGAGCACCATCGCGTCACCGCGCCGGCCGCCGATCGCGGCGAACCGCTTCTCCGCCGCGTCCAGCAGCGCCGTGGAGATGCCGCGCCGTCGGTGGGAAGGGAGTACGGCCAGCCGGTAGAGGGAGCAGCGCCAGCCGTCGTAGCCGGCGATCACCGACCCCACGAGTACGCCGTCCGACTCGGCCAGGATGAGCGCCTCGGGATCGCGGGTGACCAGCCGGGTGACGCCGTCCACGTCGTCCGTGATGCCGGTGCCCTCGGCCGCCTCCTTCCAGAAGGCGAGAACCGCCTCGGCGTCTTGGGGCACGGCGGTGCGCAGTTGCAGGTCGGTCATGGCGGCGAGCCAAGCACGCACGCCGCTCGATCCGCCACCGGCTTTCGCGGTGCGAGACGGGCGGCAGCCGCCCTTGCGGGTGCTAGCAGTCCCGCGCTAGCTTGATGATGTGGCGAAGACGCAGCTGAACGTACGCGTGGACGAGACCACCGCGGAGACCGCCCGCCGGCGGGCTCTGCAGCGTGGCGTGAGCGTGAACCGCTACATCGAGGAGCTCGTCAAACAGGACGCCGGCGAAGCGGGACGCACCTTCGTGGACGCGGCGGCCGACTTCATGAAGCAGTACGAGTCGGTCTTCGCCGAGGAGTTCGGCGACAAGCACCGCTGACCCGCCGGATCCGACCAGCCGGCAGGATGCACGGCCGATGACCACCATCACGAACTGCGTCCGGTGCGGCGGGATCGTCGCCCCCGACGGCCACTGCTGGCACTGCGGCGCCGCCCAGCCCGCCTTCCGCTCCCACCTCGAGATCACGGCCCGCGACGGTTCGGCCGGAGTCACCGACCGCGGCAAGCACCGCGGCGTCAACGCGGACGCCATGGCGCTGACCCGGACCGGCCCGTGGACGATCGGAGTCGTCTGCGACGGCGTGTCCATGTCGCCCCGAGGGGAGCGAGCCGCACAGGTCGCGTCCGAGGTCGGGCTGACGACCCTGGTGACCCGGCTCACGGAGGGCGTCCTGCCGGAAGTCGCCCTCGGCGACGCCGCGGTCCGCGCGGGCCGCGCCGTCACCGCCCTCGCCACATCGGCCGACGCCGCACCGGCCTGCACATACGTCGCCGGCATCACCGGCCACGAGGGCATCTGGAGCGCCTGGATCGGCGACAGCCGTGCCTACTGGCTGCCGGACGAGGGACCGGGCATGCTGCTCACCGAGGACGACACCGGCGAGCACGAAGCCCTCTCCGCATGGCTCGGAGCCGACGCGGACGAACCGGCGCCGCGCATCCGGAGCTACCGGCCGCCGGTCCCGGGCCGGCTCCTTCTGTGCACCGACGGACTGTGGAGCCATTTCCCGGACGTCCACGGGCTGCGTGCCGTCCTCGGCCGACGGCGACACACGACGCCGGTCGACAACAGCCTTGCGGACGAGGCAAGATCACTCGTCGGGCATGCCCTGGACGCCGGCGGACACGACAACATCACCGCGCTGCTCATCCCCGTCGCGGCCGGCGCGCCGAACACCGGGCACCACCACCGATGAGCGCCCCCTACCCTTGAGACGCTTCCCACATGGACAACGACGAGCCCTCCGAGACACCGTCACATGGCCACATGAACCTGCGGATCGACCTCGCCTGGCTGCTCATGGTCGCCGAGTACAAGACCCCCGGCGACCCTCAGGTCACCGACTGGGGCGCACTCGTCGCCGCCGTCAGCCGTCACGAGGCGGAGATATTCGGTGTGCCCGTCTACAGCGACCCGCACGCCCGCGCCGCCGCCCTGCTCCAACTGCTGCTGCACGTGCCCGCACTCGAACGCTCCAACGCCATGTACGCCTCGGCCGTCGCATACGGCTATCTCGTCGCCTGCGGCATCAAGGTCGTCACCTCGCCCGAGCAGGTGCGCGACCTGGCCCGGCTGGTCAAAGAAGGCAAAGCGGACGTCATACGGATCGCGGACGAGCTGCGCCAGTGGAGCGAGTGACGACGTCCTAGGGCGTGTTTCGAAAGTAGCGTCGTCCGCCCGCAGGGCGGGGCCCGCGGCGTCTGGTGCGTGCAATCGCAAGGCGGAGGATCATCCTCGTA
>NZ_JBVHTA010000028.1:0-104567 GCF_055566095.1 Streptomyces sp. NPDC027962 | reverse complement strand
CGGCGTTCGTGATCGGACAGCTCCAGAGGCAACGGCTTCGGACCAGGCATCACCCCACCCTACAACCGCAAGCGAACTAACGACTCAGGACACTACAGCCTCAATGAGGACAACTTCTGCGTGGAGATCGCGCAGTTCCCGGTTGAACGCACCGGTGTCCGCGACTCCAAAGTTCCCTCCGGTCCTGTGCTGCTCATGCCGACCACGCAGTGGACCGCGTTCGTCCAGCACCTCAAGAGCGTCTGACGACGGCGGTCTCAAGCACACAGCCCCACCCTTCTCTCCTACCGCCCCTGGCCCGTCCGCCGCTGTCCTTCGGCCGGTGGAACCGCCACATGCGGAGGCTGCACCGCGGGATGACGAAACGGCGCGCGGGATGGACGACGGGCCCGTTCGAGGTCCTCGGCTTCACGTCCTGCTGGCGTGAGCTGGGAGCGTCGCTTCTGCTCGTCACCAATTTGCTGGACCTGTCCGCGCAGCTGCACGGCGCGTGCGCTCGCGCGGGCCGCTTGGTCGCGTGCGTAGTGCTGATCCTCCTCGATGGCGCGGCGTGCCCGGTCGATCTTCTCGGGCGGTGCTCCTTCCTGGACCAGCCGCTGGACGACGTCGAAGGGCCCGACCGCCGGCGCTGGGGGAGCGCCCGCCAGGCGGCGAGCGGCCTCCTGCGCGCGGGCGAGGCGGGCGGCGCGTTGTGTGATGTCCTGCTCGGTCAGCAGTCGCAGAGGCAGCGGCGTCTCCAGCGTCAGAGGCGCCACATGCTGCGGTTCCGGGGCTGCGGCGCTCACTACAGCGACGCCCTGGGTTCCTTGGCCGCAGCCGCGGCCGGTACGGCCACGCTGGGCGCCGGTGCCATCTGCTGCGGCACGGCCGCCTGCGTGACGCCCGGCGGCAGAGTAACGGCAAGGCGGCCGCCGTGGACGGCGGCGAGGTCAGCCAGGGTCTTCAACGCGGCGATGTCGGCCGGGGCGAAGCGGCCCTGCTGCTCCAGGGCTTTCATGACGACCGCGTTGGCTCCATGCGGTCAGGATCTGCGCATGCGCCTGCTCAGCGGTGTCAGTGGCGTGGACGCGGCCGCCGTCGGCGAGCATCCGCAGGGCCTGCTCGCGAGCCCCGTCGCGCCAGACTTCCAGGGCAAGGGGCTCGGCGGCGTCCTTCTGGCGGCGGTTGGTGTGCAGGACGGTGCCGCGGACCAGCCGGTGGATCTCCTCGAATCCGCCGCCAGGCCCGGTCGCCTGCAGCTGCTGCGGGTCGCCGACACCGATGACCTTCGTGCCCGTGGCGGCCGCGACGGTCAACAGGCGTGCCAGGGAACGGTCGTCGGTCATGACCGCTTCGTCGAGGACCAGGACGTCGACGCCGCGCAGCCCGGCGCCGCTCTCAATGCGCTGCAGCCAGGACGCCACGGTGCCCACGGGGATGCCGGAGCCCTCGAACAGGTTCTGCGCGGCCACGGCGGACAGCGAGGCGCCCGCGTAGGTCATGCCGACGGCGTCCCAGCCGGTGCGACAGGCCTCCATGAGCGAGGTCTTGCCCGACCCGGCGACGCCGACAACGGCGTCCACGCCGTGACCGGCGGTCAGTAGCCGGTCGCCGTAGCGATCGGCCTGGGACCATCCCCGCGGGTGCGGGGAGCAGCCCGGGAACCTGCTGCCCGATCGATTCGAACAGGGACCATCCCCGCGGGTGCGGGGAGCAGGCCGCCCGGATCTCCGCCTTGAGGATCCGGGAGGGACCATCCCCGCGGGTGCGGGGAGCAGAGTTGGGGCACTCATGTCCGGGCATGATGCGAGGGACCATCCCCGCGGGTGCGGGGAGCAGCTGGTGTACGCGTCCCCGGCATCACGGGGACCGGGACCATCCCCGCGGGTGCGGGGAGCAGAGACTGCTGTAAAGAAGGCTTCCCCTAACGGCTCGGTCCGCGATTGATGGTGGGCGTAACTCCGTCTCGGGGACAGCTGATCTGGGGTGTTGCGACGACCGTTGATCGGTCCGGGGTGTGTTGTGATGTGCGGTGCTCGGGGATATTCGCTGGTCGCTGCTTGCTGGTGGTGTTCATACTGCCGCAATGGATCCGGTGACTCTTGAGACCGACCGTCTGGTACTTCGGGCCTTCACATCTGCCGACGTGGATGCGGTGTACGAAGCCTGCCAGGACGAGGACATTCAGTTCTATACGCCGGTGCCGGTGCCGTACCGGCGTGCGGACGCGGAGAAGCGCATCGGCGAGGAACTGCCCGCGGGCTGGGCCACGGACAAGAGCTACACTCTCGGCGCCTTCCGTAGGGATAGTGGCGCCCTTGTCGGCTCGTACTGCCTGTTCATCATCAGTTCGGGCGTCTACGAACTCGGTTACTGGGCGGTCAAGGAACAGCGCGGACGCGGGTACTCGGTGGAGGCCGCTGGGGCCCTGTGCGACTGGGGCTGGGCCACCCTCGACGTCCACCGCATCGAGTGGTGGGCCATGGCCGGGAACACCGGCTCGCGTGCCGTCGCCGAGAAACTCGGCTTCACCGTCGAAGGGACACTGCGCAATCGCGGCATCGCCAACGATGGCAAACCGCACGACTGGTGGGTGGGCGGACTGCTGAGGCCCTGATGCTCGGGCCGGTGCTTCGCCGGCTGCGTTTGCTCTTCTGCAGGGAAGTTCCCAGCTCGGACAGTTCCCGCAGAAGAGCCACACCCATTGATCACCGGCGGGCAGCCGTGACGTGGCAGTGGCCGCACGGGCTCTTCGAGTGTGACCAAGAAGTGGGCCCGTGCGGCCTTGACCCATCCTGCCTTCTGCGGCGTCTCGCGTGCACATCTCGGCGATTTGATCGAAGAGTTGGCCGATCTGTGGCTCGCCCGGTGCGAGTCGGAGCTCCGTGAGCGGCGTGGTGCCGGGCGGCAGCGGGAGGCCGGTGCCGGCCCGAAGCACGACCTGGTCTTCACCGACCGCCTGCTCGTCACCCTGGTCCACCTACGCACCGGGCTCCCGCACGCCGCGCTCGCCGAGCTGTACGGCATCGCCCGCTCCACGATCTCCCGCGCCATCGGGGAGATCCGCCCGTTGCTGGCCGTGCGTGGCTTCGCAGTCCCCGACCACTCCGGCGTGCGACTTCGGACCCTGGCGGACGTGTTCGCTTACGCCGAGGCCGCGGGGATCCGGTTGCGGATCGATGGCGCCGAGACCCAGGTTCGCCGCCCGAAGGCAGGCAGGCCCGGACGGCGGGCCTTCGTCTCCGGCAAGAAGAAGCAGAACACCATCAAGACCACCACCATCAGCGACGGCCAGGGCCGTCTGCTGTGGTCGGGAGCGGACCGCCCGGGCCGCATGCACGACCAGACCGCGATGCGCACCGAGGGTATCGCCGAGCAGTTCCGGCTCAACCCGAAGGTGACGGCCGAGGTCGACGAGGGCTACCGGGGGCTGGCCAACGAGTTCCCCGACCAGATCAGTGCCCCTCCGAAGAAGCCGAAGGGCGACGCGCCGCTCGGCGAGCAGTACGCCTGGCGGGAGATGCGCCGACGGCAGTCCTCGGAGCGGATCTGCGTCGAGCACACCAACGCCGAATTGCGTCAGTGGCGCCCTCTCCAGCGCTACACCGGCTCACGCGAGGACTACGCCGCGACCCACCAGGCGATCGCTTCATTGGTTTCGGACCGTGCGGCTCGCCGACCGACCCGCCGCAAGCCGAGCACCGAGCTCGTGCCCGCCCGGCAGGCCGCCTGCTGATCAACCACCAGCCGACCCGCCAGGCCGGCACGCCCAGACCTCAATCGCGGACCAAGTCGTAAGAGCGCTTCCGTCCGTTCGCCCTGCTGCACGAACACCGGACGGATGCGCCAGGGGGAGATGCCGCCGGCGAGGCCCGGTTCGACCCGGCAGGCTCGATCAGAGTGACCGCCCACGCGCTCCGAACGACTCAGCCGTACCTGGCCGGAGCAGCATCCGGGCGCCACACGTGGCAGAAGGGCATCGTCACAGCCACCGGACCTTCCGCGTCACCCGGGTCACGACCGTCGCGTAGCCGACGCCGACCACCAGGGAGGCGAACAGGGCGGTGAGGGGGAAGTCCTCCTGGAGGTAGGGGTAGACCTGGTAGTGCGTCAGGTAGAGGTACAGCGAGCTGCTCGCCAGAATGCCCGCGAGCGCGTTGATCGGGCCCAGGCTGGGCAGGGCCGGTACCCAGATCAGCAGCGCCAGCCCAACGAGCACGGTGGCCGTACGCAGGGGCTGGTCGTGGAAGAGGCCGGGCACGGTGAGCAGCAACACCCCCGTCAGCAGGGCCCGTTGCCGCACGCTGTCGGCCCGTGCGGCAGCCCACCCCAGCGTGAACAGCCAGAAGACCACACTGGGGCTCAGCTGGGGGCGGGCGGACGCCAGATCCAGCAGGTCGTAGCGGCCGACCAGGCCGACGGCCGTCAGCGCCAGCGGCACGCCGAACGTGTACCGCCGCTCCAGCCGGTCCAGCAGCGGTACGGCCATGAGGGCGGCGAGGACGACGAGGAAGTAGACCAGGGCCTCGACGAACCAGTACGCCCAGTCGAAGCGGTCGTTCCCCTGGGAGAACAGGCTGTTGAGGAGTACGGCGTTGGCCGGGTCGTAGAAGTCGGTCAGGAGCACCGCGCCGGTGATCCACACCATGCTCGGTACGGCGATTCGGGCGATGCTGCGCCACAGGCGCCGTACGCGCTCGCGACGTGCGGCGTCGGTCAGCTGGAAGCGGGCGAAGTTGTAGCCCGCGACGCAGAGGAGGATGTGGGCGAAGCCCTTGATGTCGTAGATCTTGATGTGCGAGCCCATGATGAGGACGATCCCGGCCGCGCGCAGGGCAATGCCGGTCTCCAGGGTGCGGCGGTTCGTCCAGTACTCCCGGGTCGTCCAGGACCGCAGCGTCTTCCGGCGACCCGTGGCCGGCGAGGCTCGCCGTGGCTCCGGTCCGTCCTGTCCGTCCGACCGCTCCGGCAAGGGTGCCGCAAGGGCCCGGAGTTCGCGGATCGTCTTCGTGTGCCAGCCGGTGGGCAGGTGGCCGAGCGCATCCTCCAGGTGCAGCGACATCTCGACGTAGCTCAGTGAGTCGCCGCCCAGGCTGACGAAGCTGCTGTCCTCGGTGACCTCGGCGTCGGCGTGGTCGAGGATCTCCGTGTAGAGACGGAGGAGATCCAGACCGGGGTCGGGTTCCGGCGCGGTCTCGGCCTCGGGGCGCGTCAGTTGCCGTACGGCCTCGTAGTCGGGTTTGCCCGTGGCCAGGCGGGGGAGTCGGTCGAGGATCTGGACCCGTACGGCGCGGGACGGGAGCCCGCACTCCTCGGCGACCAGCCGCCGGATCCGTGCTGCCTGCTGACCGTCGCTCCCGAGCGCGGCCACCGCGAGCGCCTCCCCGTCTCCCGCGCAGTACGCGGTGACGCCGTCGTCCGCCAGCAGGGACTCGACGCGCTGCGGGTCGATTCGCAGCCCGAGGATCTTCGCGAAGCGGCTGCGGCGTCCGACGATCTCGTACAGCCCGTCGGACGCGCGCCGGGCGAGGTCCCCGGTGTGCAGTTCATGCACGGTCCGGCCGAGGGCGAGATCGGCGGGGGTCTCGGCGTATCCGAGCATCACGTTCGGCCCCGAGTAGACCAGTTCACCGATGTCCGAGCCGGTGTCTGGACCGGAGCCCGGGCCGTGGTCGTCGAGCGGCTGCAGCCGGATGGAGCCGCCGGGTATCGGTACACCGACGGCCTCGGGTCGCTCGGCGGCGAGCTGTGGCGGGAGGTAGGCCATACGGGCCGTGGCCTCGGTCTGGCCGTACATGACGAACAGCTGCCATCCCGAACGATGCCCCAGCTCGGCGTAACGGGTCACGTGTTCGGGCGTGAGCCGGCCCCCGGCCTGCGTGACGCGGCGCAGGTGCGGCAGTTCCATCCGTTCGAAGCCGACCCGGTCGAGCAGGTCGAACGTGTACGGCACGCCCGCCAGCGAGGTGCCGCGGGCGGCGCGGAACTCGTCCCAGAAGGCCGTGTCGGACACCGACCGCGCGGTGAGCATCAGCGAGGCGCCGCGGAGCAGGTGGCTGTGGATGACGGACAGGCCGTAGCAGTAGTGCATGGGCAGCGTGGTGGCTGCCCGGTCTGTGTCGTCGATGCCGAGGTACGTGGCGATGGACTCCGCGTTGGCCTGAAGGTTCTCGTGGGAGAGCCGCACCAGCTTCGGCGAGCCGGTCGAGCCGGAGGTGCTCAGCAGTAGGGCGAGGTCCGGGTGGAGGGTGTGGGCGCTGTCGCGGTGCCGTTCGTCGAGGATCCATGTGCCGTCCGCGTCCGGGCGGGCCACGACGTCGGGGGCGTACGCCTCCGAGAGTGAGCGGATCGTGCTCTCGCTGTCGCCGGGGACGAGCAGGACGGGGTGACCGGCGGACAGGGCGGCCAGATGTGTGACGATCGCGTCGGCCCGATTGGCGCCGGCCAGCAGAACCAGTCGCCGTCCGGGCCCGAGGCGCTCGGCGGTGGTGGCCACCCGGTCGGCCAGCTCGCGGTACGTCAGCTCTCCTTCCGGCGTGATGAGCGCGACGCGGTCGCCGTACGCCGCGAGTTCGCGCGCGAACCGCACGCCGCAGGGCCGGGCTGCCGGCACCGGAGGCGAGCCCGGGGCGGCGGGCAGCCGGAGTGAGCCCGTCGCGTGGGGAGCGGGATCGGGGGAGGGGACGGACGAGGGAGCGGGGGACGGGGCCGGGAGGAACCCGGAGGGGTGAAGCACGGGTGTGCCCTTTCCGCGGGCAGCCTCCGCATCAGCACGGAGCCCTTGACGTTTAGGTTAGCTTTACCTTATTCATTGGATGGTCATAATCAAGCCACAGGACGATCACAGAGTCGCTTCGCCCGTCGCACCTGCGGCGGCGCCGGGGCGAGCCCTGCAGGAAGGCACACAACACATGCGACGCCCCTCGGTTCGCCGGACGATCGCGCTGGTCACAGCAGGTCTGCTGCTCCCTGCCCTCGCGGCGTGCGGCTCCGGCGACAAGGACAGCGGCGACCAGAGCGGCAGCTCCTCACTCGTCATCTACTCCGGCCGCAACGAGAAGTTGGTCAAGCCACTTCTGGACAAGTTGGAGAAGGCCGTCGGTGCCGAGGTCGAAGTGCGGTATGGCGACAGCGCTGAGCTCGCCGCGCAGATCCTGGAGGAGGGCGACCGCACCAAGGCCGGGCTGTTCTTCTCCCAGGACGCCGGCGCGCTGGGCGCCCTGTCCAAGGAGGGCGTGCTGCAGAAGCTGCCGTCGGCCACCCTCGACAAGGTCGACGACAAGTACCGGGGCTCCGGCAGTGACTGGGTCGGCCTCTCGGGACGCGTCCGCGTCATCGCGTACAACCCGGACGAGGTCGCCGAGGGTGACGTCCCGGACGGCGTGTTCGACGTGGTCGAGCCGGAGTGGAAGGGCAAGGTCGGCTACGCGCCCACCAACGCCTCCTTCCAGGCCTTCGTCACCGGCATGCGGGTCCTGGAGGGCGACGACGCGACCCGCGAGTGGCTCAAGGGCCTGAAGGCCAACGGCAAGACGTACGCCAACAACCTCGCCACCCTGGACGCCGTTGAATCCGGCGAGGTCTCCCTCGGCCTGGTCAACCACTACTACTGGTACGAGCGGGTCGCCGAAAAGGGCGAGGAAAAGGTCGGCGCCAAGCTCCACTTCCTGCCCGGCGGGGATCCGGGCGCGCTGATCAACGTCGCCGGCGCGGGCATTCTCAAGGACAGCGGGCAGAGCGAGACCGCCCAGAAGGCCGTCGACTTCCTGCTGTCGAAGGAGGCGCAGACCTACTTCGCCGACGAGACCAAGGAGTACCCGCTGGCCGCGGGCGTCACCACCGACGTGAAGGACCTGCCTCCGCTGGAGTCGCTCGAGTCCCCCGACATCGACCTGGGCAAGCTGGAGTCCCTCCAGGAGACGCTGGCCATGCTCCAGGACGTCGGACTGGTCTGACCCGCCGTGCGCACATCGCTGTCCACCTCGCGCCCGGCCGGAGCTTGCGCCCCGGGCGGGCGCGACCGCGGGGCGGACCGGGGCCCGTCGGCCCGCGCACCGCGCAAGCGCGGCAGGACCCGTACGCCACGAACCGCGCGTACGGCCGGCCGGAGGCCCCCTCTGGTCCTGCTCGTCCCTGCCTGCCTGGCCGCCCTCTTCGCCCTGCTGCCCATCGGCTACCTCGCCGTACGTGCCCTGGAACGCGGGCCGGCCTTCGCCTGGGACATCGTCTCCGACGAAGACACTCTGAACCTCCTCGGCCGCAGCCTCGGGCTGACATTCGTGGTCGTGGCGGCCAGCCTGGTGCTGGGCGTCTCGCTGGCCTGGCTGACCGTGCGCACCGCGCTGCCCGGAGCCCGCGCCTGGTCGGTGCTGGCCACGCTGCCGCTGGCGGTGCCCAGCTATGTCGCCGCGTTCGCCTGGCTGTCGGCCGCGCCGGGGCTTGCCGGGTTCGGTGGCGCCGCGCTGGCCCTGACGCTGGTCAGCTTCCCGTACGTCCATCTGCCGGTCGCCGCCGCACTGCGGGGCATCGACCCGGCACAGGAAGAGGCCGCACGCTCCCTCGGGCACGGACCGCTGCGGACGTTCGTCCGGGTCACCCTCCCGCAGCTGCGACCGGCGGCCGCGGGCGGGGCGCTGCTCGTCGCGCTGTACGTGCTCTCCGACTTCGGCGCGGTGTCCCTGATGCGGTACGACACCTTCACCCGCGCCATCCACACCTCCTACCGTGCCTCGTTCGACCGGACACCGGCCGCCGCGCTCAGCGTGGTGCTGGTCGTGATGACGATCGCGCTGGTCGCCGCGGAGGCCCGTACGCGAGGACGCGCCGGGCACGCCAGGACCGGCACGGGCACCGCCCGCCCGGCGATCCCGGTCGCCCTCGGCCGGTGGCGGCCGGTCGCCCTGCTGTGGTGCGGGGCGGTGGCGGCCGTCGCCGTCGTCTTCCCACTGGGCACCCTCGCGTACTGGCTGGCCGTCGGCAGCTCGGCCACCTGGGACCCGGACACGCTCGCGCAGACGGCCTGGACCACGTTCGGGGTCGCGGCGGCGGGCGCGGCTCTCACCACCCTCCTTGCCCTGCCGGTCGGGGTGATCGCCGCCCGGCACCGGGGGCGCGGCTCCCGCCTGTTGGAACAGGCGGCGTACGCGGGGCACGCGCTGCCCGGTATCACGGTCGCACTCGCCCTGGTGTTCTTCGCCGTGCGCTACGCGTACCCGCTGTACCAGCAACTCCCGCTGCTGATCTGCGCGTACGCCGTGCTGTTCCTGCCGGTCGCGGTGGCCGCCACCCGCGCGGCCGTGCTGCAGGCGCCGCCCGTCCTGGAGGAAGTGGCCCGGTCACTCGGGCGACGGCCGTGGCAGGTGCTGCGCGAGATCACCGTGCCGCTGGCCGCGCCCGGCGTGGCCGCCGGGGCCGCGCTCACCTTCGTGGTCTGCATGAAGGAACTCCCCGCGACCCTGCTGCTGCGCCCCACCGGCATGGACACGCTCGCCACCCGGCTGTGGACGGAGACCGGCGCCGGATCCTTCGCCGCCGCCGCCCCCTACGCCGCCACGCTGATCCTGCTGGCCGCAGTCCCCTCGTACCTCCTAGGCAGGCACAGGTCATGAACGAACTGCACGTCGAAGGGCTCACCAAGTCCTACGCGGCCGGGGAACCGATCCTGCGGGGTCTCGAACTCACCGTCCCCGCAGGCGCGTTGGCGGCCGTCCTCGGCCCCTCCGGCTGCGGCAAGACCACCATGCTGCGCATCGTCGCCGGATTCCTGCGCGCCGACGCGGGCACCGTGCGACTCGGAGACCGGCTCCTGACCGGGCCCGGCGTCCACCTGCCGCCGGAGCGGCGCCGGATCGGCATCGTCCCGCAGGAGGGCGCTCTCTTCCCCCACCTGAGCGTGGCCCGCAACGTCGCCTTCGGACTGACCGGCGTCGACCGGGCCGAACGGCGGCGCCGCGCCGAGGAGATGCTGGAGCTGGTCGGCCTCGCCGGATACGGCGGCCGTATGCCGCACGAGCTGTCCGGAGGCCAGCAACAGCGCATCGCCCTGGCCCGAGCGCTCGCGCCCCGCCCCCAACTCGTACTGCTCGACGAGCCGTTCAACGCTCTCGACAGCGCACTGCGGGCGGGAGTGCGATCGGACGTGCGGGCAGCGCTACGGGCGACGGGCGCCACGGCCGTGCTCGTCACCCACGACCAGCAGGAGGCCCTGTCCGCCGCCGACCTCGTCGCCGTCGTTCGGGACGGCCGAGTAGCACAGTGCGCCACCCCGCAGGACCTCTACCAGCACCCCGCCGACCCCTGGATCGCCGACTTCGTCGGCGACGCGGTCCTGCTCCCCGGCACCGTTTCCGACGACGGCACGGCACTGACCGCCCTGGGCGCCGTACCCCTCGCCGCCCCGCCCGACGGCCTGCGCGCCGGCACGGTCCTGCTCCGCCCGGAACAACTCCGCCTCACCGGCGCGGACTCCGACGGCTCGGTCCGGGGCACGGTGACCGACGTCTCGTACTACGGCCACGACGCCATGGTCATCGTGGCCGTCCCGGGCCACGACACCCCTGTCGGCATCCGTGTCGCGGGCGCGGTGTCCGTCGGCCCGGGGGAGGAGGCGGGCATCTGCGTGGTGGGGGAGGCGGGCTTCCACCCGTAGGGGGTGCAGACGCGGGGGTCGGCGGCGGGAGTGGTGAACGCCGACCAGGCGTCGGCAAAGACGGCGAGGGGCTCACGCTGCGTGCGAGCACCTCACCGAGCGGCCGCCCCAACCGCCTGGCCGGCCAGGCCGACGGCTGGTTGCGCAGGCGCCTCTCCGGAGGCGCGGCGGAACGGGGCGCTGCCGCTGCACCGTCCGGCGCGGCCGGAGCAGCGGGAAGGTTCAGCTGGGCGCGGACCCGCTGGGTGTGCGTTTCCGGAGTGCTTGTCCACCGAGCGGAGATGTCCGAGGAAGGACATCGCGTCTGGCGCCTCGGCCGCCTTTCGCCAGAACGGAAGCCCCGCTTCGAACTCCGCCACCAGCCGCGCCTTCGGCTGCTCGGCGCCGCCGGGCAGCTCCAAGGTCCAGCGCGGGCGTCCGCCGGAGACGCGCAAAAACCTACGAGACGGGCTCCCTGCGCCGGTATTGTCCGGATCAGGTGATGGGGGTCGTCTTCCGGTCTCTCGACCTTCAGACCTCTCAGCCCAACCGTCGACGTCGGCCCCGGCGGTACAAACCCATCCGCCAAAGTCGGCTACTCCGGTTGAACTCCCTCGCTCGCCCCGTAGGCCACTTCCCAGACTAGCCCTCTGCGCCCTGAGTGGAAAGGGGTGAATCGTCGGATTTGTCTCGGCGGCCGCCGGAGCCGATCTCGATCATCTGTTCGAGGGTGTCACTACGGGCAACACCGGGGGATCGAGATCGCCGGCCAGGACCGGGCGCCCTGCAGTCGGAGCCGGACTCGAACCGGCACGGGGCGCTCACCTGCGAGGTCAGGACCGGCCGGGCGTACGAGACGAAGCTCGTCCACGATGAGGGCGAGCGGTGGGCTCTGCTCGGCCTTGGAGTGACGACTCCATGAGCCTGTGGCGGCGGATGCGAGGAACGGCATGAGCACCACAGAGCTGTCCTGGTTCAAAAGCAGCGGCAGCTCCGGCGACCACTGCGTCGAGCGACCACCCCCGAGACGATCCACGTCCGGGAACGCCCGGAGCGGTCCTGCGGATCGAGGTGTCCGACCCGCGGGGCGAGCGGCGGCCGCCCGCCCCGGGCACCCTGGCCGCACCCGGCCCGGCAGACGACTCCGGGCGCGGTCTGCTCCTCGTCGAGGCGCCGGCAGACGGGTGGTGCGTACTCGACCGCGTGCGCGTGGGGAAGACGGTCCAGGCCGAATTCGACCTTTAAACCGGTGTCGGGGAGCCGGGTCGTCTCCCTAGACTCGGCTCGCGCGGTGCACACGGCATCGCAGCGCGTATCGACATGTGTCGACGAACGCGCATTGATGAAAGAGGGGAGCTCGATCATGTGTTGTCGCCATGCAGCCGTTGCTCCCCGGTCGCGCTTCGACGTGATCCTGGTGTCTTCGTCCACCCGGTGCCGGCTGCGCGGCCGCCACCGGAAGTCCGTGACGAACGCCTGAAGTCTCCTCCGCCTGCTTGCTTGCCTACCCGGCACCGCGGCCGACGTGTCGCCGCACCGCGTGCCGCGCCGGGGGCCTGCCGCAGGCGCACGACCGAGCTGCCTCGTCTGGGAATTGCGCTGCCCTGCCCACCAACACCCGAAAGGCCATGGGCCGTGCGTACCGACCTTCGACACCGTTCCGCCAGCCAGCTGACCCGCGTCCGAAACCTGGGCATCCTCGCCCACGTCGACGCGGGCAAGACCACCGTCACCGAACGGATGCTGTATCTCACCGGCGCCACCCACAAACGCGGCGAGGTCCATGACGGGACGACCGTCACCGACTTCGACTCCCAGGAGCGCGATCGTGGCATCACCATCTTCGCCGCTGCGGTGAGCTGTGCCTGGGACGGGCACCGGATCAATCTGATCGACACACCCGGCCACGTCGATTTCTCCGACGAGGTGGAGCGGTCACTGCGTGTGCTCGACGGTGCGATCGCCGTGTTCGACGCCGTCGCGGGAGTCGAATCGCAGAGCGAGGCGGTCTGGCGACAGGCCGACCGGCACGCGGTGCCCCGGATCGCGTTCGTCAACAAGCTGGACCGTGCCGGAGCGGACCTCGACTCGGCGGTCTCGTCGATCAGGGAACGTCTGCACACGGTTCCGCTGGTCGTCCAGCTGCCCATCGGGCAGGAGGACGAATTCACCGGAGTGGTGGATCTGCTGCGTATGCGTGCGCTGATCTGGCGGGCCGGCGGCGGCACGTACGAGGAAGGTCCGGTGCCGGAAGCCCTGCGCGAAGAGGCGGAACGACGCCGTCGTCTGCTGGAGGAGACGGTCGCCGAACTGCACCCGATCGCGCTGGAGGAGTTCTGCGAGCGTTCCGCCCTGTCCGCGCAGACCCTGACCGGAGCGCTGCGCGACCTGACTCACAGCGGACAGGGCGTCGTGGTGCTGTCCGGCTCCGCGTACCGCAACTGCGGGATCGAGCCGCTGCTCGAGGCGGTGGTGGCCTACCTGCCCTCGCCGCTGGACGTGCCGCCGGTACGCGGCACCCACGGCGGCGCGGAGCAGGAACGGGAAGCCGACGAGGCCGCGGCGTTCGTGGGGCTGGTGTTCAAGGTGAACTCCACCAGCACCGGGCGGCTGACGTATGTGCGCGTGTACGCGGGAACGATCGAGAAAGGAGATGCCGTGCTGGACGTGGGCGCCCGCCGCTCGGAACGGATCGGCCGCATCCTGCGGGTCCAGGCCGACCGGCATGCGGAGACGGACCGGGCCGTGGCCGGGGACATCGTCGCCGTGGTCGGGCTGAAGGCTGCCCGTTCCGGTGCGACGCTGTGTGCGCCGGCCGCACCGCTGCTGCTCGAACCACCCACGGCGGCGGACCCGGTCGTCTCCGTCGCGGTGGAGGCTCGCAGGCGTCTCGACACCGAACGGCTGGCGTCGGCGCTGGCCCGGCTGGTGGAGGAGGATCCTTCCCTCACGGTACGTACCGATCCCGAGACCGGTCAGACGGTGCTGTCCGGCATGGGCGAGCTGCACCTCGAGGTCGCGGTGGAGAAGATCCGCCGCGCCCAGGGGCTGGACGTCGGCGTCGGCCGGCCGCAGGTGGCGTACCGCGAGACCGTTGCCCGCGGCGTGTCCGGGCTGGTGTACCGGCACGTCAAACAGGACGGCGGCGCCGGTCAGTTCGCCCATGTCGTGCTCGACGTCGAGCCACTGGAGCCGGACGGGGAGGGCTTCGTGTTCCGGTCGACCGTCACCGGTGGGCGGGTGCCGCAGGAGTACATCCGCGCGGTGGAGGCCGGGTGCCGGGACGCCCTCGCCGAGGGCCCCCTCGGCGGCCACCCGGTGACCGGGCTGCGAGTGACCCTGGCCGACGGGGCCACGCACTCCAAGGACTCGTCGGAGATGGCGTTCAGGACGGCGGGCCGGTTCGGGCTCCGGGAGGCACTGCGTGCGGGCGTGATGGCTCTGCTCGAACCGGTGGTCGAGGTCACGGTCACCGTGCCGGACGACGCCGTCGGCGCGGTGCTCGGCGACCTGGCGGCGCGGCGCGGCCGGGTGTCGAGCCAGGCGGCGCGGTCCGGTACGGCGGTGGTCACCGCGACGGTGCCACTGGCCGAGCTGTTCGGCTACGCGTCCCGGCTGCGCAGCCGCACCCAGGGCCGTGGAACCTTCACGACCCGCACCGTCGGCTACGCGCCGGCATCGGTGTCGGGCGGGACGTCGGCGTAGAACCAGGGACGTCGGCGTGGAACCGGCGACGCCGGCGCAGAATCAGGGACGGCCCCGTCTACGGGGGGCGGGGTCGTCCCGTAGGCGACCGGCGCCTGCCGCCGCGAGCCGGATCAGCAGGTGGGCGCGCCCGGGAGCCGGCACAACGAGGTGGTGCGGGCGCTGTCGCCGGTCCACAGGTAGGTGACGGTCACCCAGCCGTTGTCGTCCAGGCCGACGTTGTAGAAGGTGCCGTCGGCGAGATCGATGCCCGCCGGGTTGAGGACCCTGCGGCCGAACTCGTCGCGTCCGCCGTTGTAGCCGTCCTCGTACGCGGCCTGCGCCTCCGGCCTGCCCCGGGGGAGGTCCTTGAAGGTTTGGCGTACGGAGGCGGGGTTCCAGTGGTCGTCGCGGGTGTTCCACGGTCCCACGTCCCACACCGGCGCCGTCTCGCACCGCGCGGGGCCGCAGACCCGCACCGAGTACTCGCCGCTGCCCTTGGGCGACAGCCCGCGGCGGGAGGGCAGGGCGACGAAGTGGTCGTCCGGACGGATCACATGCCCGTTGGCGGTGGTGTGGCCCACCAGGCCCTCACGGGTCGCGTAGACGCGTGCCGTGTAGGGCGCGGCGGCTTCCGTGCCGGGCGTGGCCGTCGCCTCGGAGTACGCGGTGAGGCGCAGGGCCAGCACCGTGGGGTTCGCGCCGCCCGGCCCGCCTTGGAGGACGAGCCGTGCCTGCACGGCGGTGACCGTGCGCGGGAGTTCGGCCGGCGCGCCGGAGGTGGCCTCCCGCCATTCGGTCCAGGGGCCGCTGCCGTCTCGGCCGCGGACGTCGACGGCCACCCACGTCCCCGCAGGCAACTCGGCTTCGACGTCCGCCACGACCCAGTTGACTCCGTGGTCCAGGTGGCGTACCGCCAGTACGGCCGAGGCCTGGGCGCGTCCGGTGTCCGCGGAGGCGGGTCCGAGGGCGTTGTCGCGGATGCGCAGCGTGCCGTCCGGGTGGTGCTGGACGTTGGCGTCGTCGTCGGCGGTGTCGCTGCCGAGGTCCACCTCCCACGTCACACTCAGAGGGCCGTCGGCGGACGACGGCGCAACGGCGGACCCGGGCGAAACGGTCGAGCCGGCGGACGCGGCTCCCGAGCCCAGTGCCAGTGCGGTGAACGCCAGCAGCGACACCGCGCAGGCCGGCCACCGCCGTCTTCCGTCGCTCCGGGTGCGGCTCGTGACGCTTCCTCGGATGCCGCGCATGGCTCGGTTCCCTTCGCCGTGGTGGTGTGGCCGTGGTGGCTCCCTCGCGAGCTTGATCAGGGGCAGGATGACTCGTTACGTCCGCGAGGTCCTTCAGCGCCTCCGGCTCGGCGTGTCCCGCCCGGGTCGCCTCCCCACCACCCCCGTTCCTGAGCCGTCGTGAGCCGCCCGGGAACGCACACGTCCCGGACGGGGCGGCGGTCGGGCCGCGTGGTCGGAGCGGCGCCCGCGAGGGCCGCGGATGATGTCCGCGTACCGGTGGCCGCTGCCCTTGACGGTCCGCCGCCCCGGGGCGGGCCTCCCGCCCGGCGCCCCGCCCCCCACCCCTGTCACCGCTGGTCCGGGCGGCCGGTGAGTGGGACGCTGTGGGGGAAGGTGTCTGCCCGACGAGATGCGGGAGGGCCCGATGGGACGTGACGTCCCGGCGCTCGTCTTCACCCGTGACGATCGCCGCCGGTACCGGGACAAGATGCAGACGTGCCTCGACACGTTCGCGACGATGCTGCGCGAGGCCCGTTTCGAGTCGGAGCGGCCCCAGGTGGGTCTTGAGATCGAACTGAATCTGGTGGACGTCGCCGGGGAGCCGGCGATGAAGAACACCGACGTGCTCGAGGCCATCGCGGACCCCGCCTGGGACAGCGAGCTGGGCCGGTTCAACCTGGAGATCAACATCCCGCCGCGGAGACTCACCGCCGGCGGCCCCGACGCCTGGGAGCAGGAGATCCGGGACGCCCTGAACCACGCCGAGCGGCGGGCCTCCGGAATCGGGGCCCATCTGACCATGATCGGCATTCTGCCGACCTTGCGGCAGCGGGACGTGGGCGAGGCGGCGCTCTCGGAGAACCCGCGCTATCGGCTGCTCAACGAGCAGGTCTTCGCGGCCCGCGGCGAGGACCTGCGGATCGCCGTGGACGGGGTGGAGAGGCTGCGTACCTACGCCGACACGATCACCCCCGAGGCCGCCTGCACCAGTACGCAGTTCCACCTGCAGGTCTCCCCGGGCGAGTTCCCCGCCTACTGGAACGCCGCGCAGGCGATCGCCGGGGTCCAGGTCGCGCTGGCGGCGAATTCGCCGTTCCTCTTCGGCAAGGAGCTGTGGCGCGAGACCCGGATCCCCTTGTTCGAGCAGGCGACCGACACCCGCCCCGAGGAGATCAAGGTGCAGGGGGTCCGGCCGCGGGTGTGGTTCGGCGAGCGGTGGATCACCAGCGTTTTTGATCTCTTCGAGGAGAATGTGCGCTACTTCCCCGCCCTGCTGCCCCTGTGCGACGAGGAGGATCCGCGCGGGACGCTCGATGGCGGGGACACACCGGAGCTGGCCGAACTGACCCTGCACAACGGCACCATCTACCGGTGGAACCGCCCCGTCTACGCCGTCTCCCACGGCCGACCGCATCTGCGCGTCGAGAACCGGGTCCTGCCTGCCGGCCCGACCGTCGCCGACACTCTCGCGAACGGCGCCTTCTACTACGGGCTGACCCGCGCCCTGGTCGACGAGGAGCGGCCGATCTGGTCCCGGATGTCGTTCCAGGCCGCCGAGGACAATCTGCACGCCGCGGCGCGGCACGGCATCGACGCGGACCTGTACTGGCCGGGCATGGGCGAGGTGCCGGTGGCCGAGCTCGTACTGAGGCGTCTGCTGCCCATGGCCCATCGCGGTCTCGAGCTCTCCGGCATGGACGCGGCGTGGCGGGAGCCGCTGCTGGGGATCATCGAGCAGCGCTGCGTCACCGGGCGCAACGGCGCGGTGTGGCAGGCGGAGATGTACCACCACATAGACGCCACGAGCCGCGTCGACCACCACGAGGCGCTTCGGCTGATGACGCAGCAGTACATCGCCTACATGCACCTGAACGCGCCGGCGCACACCTGGCCCGTGGACTGAGTGTTCCCCGCTCGTGCTGTGGGGGACGGAGGCGACCTGCCCGGCAATGCTCCTCTATGTCCGGTATAGAGGTTTTTTCCCGCATTAAGTTTGTAAGTCGAATTGCCATGCATTCCTGTGAGTTGAAGCTCTTTGGGGGTTATGGGGCAACCCTGGAGGTTGCCCCGATCCCTCGTGATGTCGGTCACCTGGTCCGCTCTGTGCGGATACCGCCGCACGGGCCAGTTCCCGTTGCCTGGGCGGAATTTGAGCCTTTTGACGCGGCACTGACAATATGAATTGCCCGTCGGGGGGAGACGTCCGCTTTGTGATGTGGAATTCAGGACTTGTTTCGCCGGGATCCTCTCGCTTAACGTCACCGTCAATCCGGACGGACCGCCGAATCCTGCCGCCGTCCGGTTAAACCGCACCCACTCACGTACGGCAGGAGCGGGGGAACCAGGTAAGCCGCCGATCCGGAATCCCGGAACGGCTCGGGGTGAAGTCGCCATCAGATGCGACCGGGCATCTCCAGCCCGAACCCGACAGCTCACCTCGCAGGCGACGGAGAGGAATTCGCCATGCCCGCAAAGGGTAAGCACCGTCGTCCCAAGTCCCGTTCACTTACCCGCGGATTCGTCGCAGCGGGCACGGGCGGTGCCGCACTCGCCCTCCCCCTCATGGTCACCACCACTGCGCAGGCAGCGCCGGCCGCGCTGCCCGTGGCCGCGGAGAAGGCTGTCGCGCCGGTCACCGTGGCCGCTGCCGCGCAGGTCGCCGCACAGAAGTCCAAGGTCGTCACCTATTCCGTGGTCGCGGGTGACTCCCTTTCCAAGATCGCCACCAAGTATTCCCTGAGCGGCGGCTGGAAGGAGCTCTTCAATGACAACCGGAGAGCCATCGGTCACGATCCGGCACTGATTCACCCCGGTCTCGAGCTCACGATCGGCGCAAAGTCCCCGGCCAAGGAAAAGGCCGCGCCCAAGAAGGCCGACCGGGCCGCCGCGACCGACCGTGCGGACCGCTCGGAGCGGAAGACGGCCCCCGCCGCCAAACCCGCCACCTACGCGAACAACCTCGACGGCTGGATCAAGGAATCGCTGGCCGTCATGGCCCGGCACGGAATTCCGGGAACCTACGAGGGAATTCACCGCAACATCATGCGTGAGTCCTCCGGCAACCCGCGAGCCATCAACAACTGGGACATCAACGCCATCAACGGCACGCCCTCGAAGGGCCTGCTGCAGGTCATCCAGCCGACCTTCGACGCGTACCACGTCCCCGGCACGGCCAACGACCTGTACGACCCGGTCGCCAACATCACGGCCGCGTGCAACTACGCCGCCGACCGCTACGGCTCGATCGACAACGTGAACGGCCCCTACTGACGGGACCGTTGCACGGCCGGCAGGCCGCAACACTTCACCGGGCCGGAGCCCGGGGCGTCCGGCGGCGCCCCCGGTCTCCGGCCCGTTGGCCGTGCCCGGTCCTCAGCCGCGCAGGTTCTGAGTGAGCGTCAGGCACTCCGTGTCGGTGGTCACGGCTGGAGGCCGCAGCGATCTACCAGCCTGTGACCGGTAGTTGACCACCCAAGTTCGACCATGGGATGAGTACGAGGACCGGACGGCCTGAGTACCCGGCCCGATCCGCCGGCACGCCGCCACTGGTCGAATCGGAGCATGCTTCCTGAAGCCCTCCGCCACCCGCGCGTCCACACCGCCACCACCGCCGGTACGGCCCTCGCCGTGACGCTGCTCCCGCTCGCGGTCGGCATCCTGCTGGCCAAGGCGGCGGCCACGGACCCGATGACACCGGTGAACGCGATGATCACCAGCGGCGGCCATCGCGCCCGCGTCACCCGGGCCCAGTGGCGCGGCTGCGGCACAAGCGCCCTCCGCCGCTGCCGCGCGGCCCGCACCGCGGTCCGCGCCCGCCCCAGGCGCGGAGGTCGATAGGTCGACCGCATTGGTCTCGTACAGGTTCGTCGTCCATACTGCCCGCCGTGGAGCAGCAGATAGATCCGAAGACGAAGATCGAAATCGGCGTGGGGACGGATCCGGCGTTCATCCCGGGACTCACGGCGCCAGCGCCTGCCGTCAAGGACGGGGAGGAGGGGAAGAGGAAGGCTGAAGGGGCTGCGCCCGGGGCAGAGGGCGACGCCGCGCCCGAGGACGCCGTGCCCAAGGGCGCCGCGCCCGTAGAGGCAGCCGACGAGGCGGACGCACCCGCCGCGGATCCGGACACCGAGCCCGGCGATGACGCCGAGGGCGACGCCGCGGACGGGCCCGTCTTCGAGGCCCGCGACCGTCGCGGGTCGATCACCGCAGACCGTGCCGGCATCCGCTTCACCCTGGACGACCAGGAGGCGGACTTCCACTGGGACGAGATCGGCGCCGTCGAGGTGAAGCCCGCCCGCTTCGGGCGCCGGTTCGCGGTCACCGTCCATGTGGCGGCCAACCGGTGGTTCAACGCCGACGTCGAAGCGCCCGCCAGGAGCCGTCTGAGTGAGTGGACGGCGGAGCTCGACGCGGTCCTCGACGCCTACTTCGAAGAGTCCTGATCGCCGGCTGACCACGTCTGGGCGGGGCGACACAAGCTCGCCCAGGCGTGGTTTACGCCGTTTTGGGCGTTATGCCGCATAGCTTCGGTTTATGACAAAGCGACAAACGACCGTCCTCGGCTGCACGGCTCTGCTCGTCGTGTCCGGCCTCGGCGCCTCCGCCCCCGCCCATGCCTCCGTCACACACCAGGTGCAGCCCGGCCAGTCGATCCAGGCTGCCGTGAACGCCGCACAGCCCGGCGACACGATCAACATCGCCCCCGGCACGTACAAGGAAAGCGTCCGCATCACCAAACCCCGCCTGATCCTGCAGGGGGCGGGCTCGCGGACGGTGATCAATCCGGCGGCCAAGCCTGCGAAGACCGACTCCTGCGCTGCGGCCGGCAACGGGATCTGCGTCCTCGGCACCAAGGCGCAGCCGGTCGAAGAGGTCACGATCCGCTCGCTGCGGCTCAGCGGGTTCACCAAGAACGGCCTCTGGGCAGCCTGGACCGACCGGCTGACGGTGCGCCACGTCACCTCGGAGGACAACGGGACCTGGGGCATCGCGCAGGAGCGGTCCACCCGGTCGGAACTGCGGGGCAACCTCGTCCGCCGCAACGGCGACGCAGGCATCTTCGTGGCGAACACCGTCAGCGAGGAAGCCGGCGCCACCGACACCATGGGCACGGTCGTCAGCGGCAACCGCATGATCGGCAACCGCATCGGCACGACCGTCCGACGCGTGCGGAACCTGACGCTCCAGGGCAACGAGATCACCCAGAACTGTGCCGGCGTGTTCCTCGTCGGCGACGAGACGGTGCCCCGCGCGGGCGCGCTGACGGTTCGTTTCAACCACATCTACAGGAACAACAAGCACTGCGACGCCACCGCCCGGCTGCCCGAGATCCAGGGCACGGGCATCGTCCTCACCGGCACCGAGGACACCCTGGTCGAAGCGAACCTGGTCCATGACCACGTGGGCTCGGCACCGATGTCCGGCGGCATCGTGCTGTTCAAGAGCATCGTGGGCGCCGCCGGCACCGACAACGTCATCAGGCACAACCTGGTGACGGGCAACAGCAAGGCGGACCTGGCCAACAGGGACACCAAGGGCACCGGAAACGTCTTCGCCGGGAACATGTGCCGGGCCTCCGAGCCCGCGGGCCTGTGCTGACCGATCGGACGGAGCCCACCGGCCCTGCCCCCTCACGAAAGACTGAGACCGCATGACCACTGCAAGCGCAACACCTCAGACCGCCATGCGGCTGAGGGAACTCGTCTTCGGTGCGGCCTGCGCCGCCGCCGTACGCGCGACGGCCCGGCTGGGCGTCGCGGACGCCCTCGGTGACGCACCGGCGACCGCGGAGGAGCTCGCGGCACAACTGAAGGCGAATCCGAGGGCGTTGCGGCGGATGCTGCGCGCGCTGACCTGCTACGGGATCTTCGCCGAGGAGGACGGCAGGTTCGTCCACACCGAGATGTCCCGGCTGCTGCGCGAGGACGACCCGCACAGCCTCAAGTACATCGCCCTGTGGTGCACCGAACCCTGGACCTGGGATGCCTGGCCGCTTCTCGACGATGCGGTCAAGACCGGCCGCAGCGTCTTCGGCGGCCTGTACGGGAAGGAGTTCTTCGACTACCTGCACGAGGACGCCCACGAGTCGGCCCATGTCTTCAACCGGGCCATGACCACCTCCAGCATGCAGTCGGCGCGGGACGTCGCCGAACTGCTCGACCTGGAAGGGGTCAAGACCGTCGCGGACATCGGCGGCGGTCAGGGGCATGTGCTGGCGAGCCTGCTGGAGAAGCACCCCGGGATCACCGGGACACTGCTCGACCTGCCCCGCGTCGTCGCCGCCGCAGATCCCCGGCTGCTCGAGGGCGGCTCGCTCGCCGACCGGGTCAGCATCGTCCCCGGCGACTGCCGGCAGGCCATGCCGGTCGACGCGGACCTGTACATCATCAAGAACATCCTCGAGTGGGATGACGAGAGCACCCGCCGCACCCTCGGCAACGTCGTCGCCGCGGCCCGCCCGGGAGCCCGGGTGGCCGTCATCGAGAACATCGTCGATGACACGCCGTCGATGAAGTTCACCACCTCGATGGACCTGATGTTGCTGCTCAACGTCGGTGGCGCCAAGCACACCCAGGAGAGCATGACCAGCCGGATGACGGACGCCGGCCTGGTCATCGGCGACATCCGTCCCGTCAACGCCTATCTGCACGTCTTCGAGAGCGTGGTCCCGGGCTGAGCCGCCCCTGGCACTGCGCGCAAGCCGTCGGCCCCGCGGGTGATCCGCGGGGCCGACGGCTTGGGTGGTGCCGGACCTCAGGCCCGGTCGTCGCGCTGCCACGTGTAGAACTGCTGCGCCATGGCGTCCTTCGGGCTGCGCCAGGTCTGCGGATCGTACGCGGAGACGAAGGCGGAGAGCCGTTCGCTGACGTCCCGGAACTCCGGGTGCTCCGTCACCTTGGCGATCGCGGGACCGGGAGGCTGGTCCGACTCGATCAGATGGAGGTAGACGTCGCCGAACTGGAACAGGCTGCGCCGTCGGACCCCGACGAGGTGCGGCAGCTCACCTCTGTCGGAGGCCGCGAACACCTCGGCGATGTCGGGGGCGGAGCCCGGTGCCATCCGGGCGACGATCAGGGCTTGATGCATCGGGTGGTGTCCCTTCGGATGCCGTAGGCAGGGGCGTGTCAGACCGCGTTCACCGGGTCGGCGGAGTCGTTCGACGTGCCGCCGAGCCGGGCGCGCTGTTCGATCTTGTTCCGGATGAGGTCCATCTGGATCGGGGAGTTGCGGTTGATGTTGCCGGTCATCCACTCGTCGTCGACGGGGGCGTCCGGCTTCATCGCGAAGTCCTGCGTCCAGCGCATCCGCACACCGCGGGGTGTCTGCTCGTACTCCCAGCGGATGTTCATGTACTGGAAGGGACCCGTCTCGACGCGGCGGGCGGTGACCGTGAGCGCCGCACGGTCGGCGACGCGCTCGGAGACCCAGCTCCAGACGCTGCCGTTCTCGTCTGGGTACATGGTCAGCCGGAACACCGTCCGGTTGCCCTCGCGCTCCATCACCTCCACGGACGCGTACTCGCTGAAGAGCTGCGGCCAGTGGTCGAGGTCGTTGGTCACCTCCCACACGAGGTCGAGGGGCGCGTCGATGACGACTTCGTTCTCGGTGTGTCCGGGCATGTCAGGCTCCTGCCATCAGTGAGTTGTTGACGAGGTCGAGGAACTCGCGCGGGGTCTTGCAGCGGTCCGCGTCGGGCGGCAGCGGCCGGGCGTACCGGTTCTCCAGCTCGCCCACGATGCCCAGCAGCCCCAGCGAGTCGAGGCCGTAGACCTCGAACGGTGTGTCCGGCCGCTGGCCCATCTCGTTCGGGTCGACGGCGATGCCGGCGCCCTTCTTCATCAGGGCGGCCAGTTCGTCGACGGTCAGTTGTGCTGTCATGGCGACGTTCTCCTTCTCACGAGGCGGTGTCGTCGGCGCCGCGCCTCAGCACGAGCGCCGCGTTCGAACCCATCAGTCCTCGGCTCAGCACCAGTGCCGTGCGCAGCTCGGCGGGCCGAGCCGTGCCGGTCACCACGGCCAGGTCGTGGCAGACGTCGAAGACATGAGGGGTGGGCGGGACCACGCCGTGCTCCAGGGCGAGCACCGCGGCGGCCGTGTCGAGCACCGGCGCTCCGCAGTACGACCGCCCGGTCCCGGTCTTGGGCGCCGTCACCGGCACACGTGTGCCGTGCGGCCCGAGTGCGTCGGCGATGGCCAGGGCCTCGGCCCGGTCTGCCTCCGGCAGGCCCAAGGCGTCCGCGAAGACCACGTCGATCTCCTCGGGTGCGCAGCCCGCGGCCTCCAGGGCGCCGCTGATGGCCCGTGCCAGCCCCTCGCGGGACTGCTCCCACCGGGAGGCACCGGTGAACGTCGCCGCGTGTCCGGCGATGGTCGCGCGGATCTGTGCGCCGCGCCGGAGGGCCGCCTGCTCGTCCTCGACGACGAGCATGCCGCCGCCCTCGCCGGGGACGAAGCCGCACGCGTTCGCGGTGAACGGGCGGTAGGCGCGGTCCGGGTCGTCGCAGGTGCTCAGCTCGCGGTAGCCCAGCTGGCACACGATCGAGTACGGGGCCAGCGGCGCCTCTGCCGCGCCGACGACGACGGTGTCGGTGCCCCGTCTGATGGCGCCGGCGGCGTGCGCGAGGGCGTCGAGCCCGCCCGCCTCGTCGCTGGCGACGACGCCGCAGGGGCCCTTGAAGCCGCCGCGGATGGAGATCTGACCGGTGCTCGCCGCGTAGAACCAGGCGATGGACTGGTAGGGGCCGACGTAGGTCGAGCCCTTGCCCCACAGCCGCTGCAGCTCGCGCTGGCCGAATTCGCCGCCGCCGGAGCCGGCGGCGGTGACCACGCCCACGGAGTACGGGTTCTCGCCCGACGTGCCACTGGTCATGCGCGCGTCGGCCAGCGCCATGTCGGCCGCCGCCATCGCGAAGTGGGAGAACCTGTCCGTCTGGACGAGGAAACGCTGCTCGACCATCGTCTCCGGGTCGAAGCCGCGCACCTCACCGGCGATGCGCAGCGGCAGATGGTCGCAGCCCTCGCGGGTGACTCGGTCGAGGACGCTGATGCCCTCGACGGTGGACTTCCAGAACGTCTCCGCGCCCACGCCGTTGGGGGCGACGACACCGATGCCGGTGACGACGGGGCGCCGAGTCTGCCGTGAGCCGGGGCTCATCGTGTCCTCCCGCCTGGTCGGGTGAGCACGACCGCGGACTGGAAGCCGCCGAAGCCGCTTCCGACGGACAGCACACTGCGCAGCTTGAGAGGGCGTGCGGTGCGCGGCACATAGTCCAGGTCGCACTCGGGGTCGGGGGTCTCGTAGTTGGCCGTCGGCGGAACCACCTGCTCGGCCAGGGCCAGTACGCAGGCGACGAGCTCGATGGCTCCGATGGCACCGAGTGAGTGGCCCACCATGGATTTGATGGAGCTCATCGGCACCTTGTACGCGTGGTCCTTGAGCGACCGCTTCACTGCGGCCGTCTCGTGCCGGTCGTTCTGCTGGGTGCCGGAGCCATGGGCGTTGACGTAGTCGATGTCCGTCGGATCGACCTGGGCGTGGTCCATGGCGTCGTCGATCGCGCGGGCCATCTCCATGCCCTCACGGGTGAGGCCGGTCATGTGGTGGGCGTTGCCGAAGGTGGCGTACCCGCCTATCTCGCAGTACACGTGCGCACCACGGGCACGCGCGTGCTCGAGCTCCTCGAGTATGAGCACGGCACCGCCCTCGCCCATGACGAACCCGTCCCGGTTGGCGTCGAAGGGACGCGACGCGTGGGCCGGATCGTCGTTGTTGGGGGAGGTCGCCTTGATCGCGTCGAAGCAGGCCACCGTGATCGGGGATATCGGCGAGTCCGACGCACCGGCGATACAGACGTCGGCCCTGCCCTCCTCGATCGCGTGGAAGGCGTAGCCGATCGCGTCGAGACCGGACGTGCAGCCCGTGGAGACGGTTTGCACGGGACCCTGGACGCCGGCGAGTTCGGCCACTTCGGAGGCGAGAGCGCTGGGGGAGAAGGCGCGGTGGAGATGGGGCGCCGCCTCGCTGTGGTCGACGTCCCAGCGCCGTCCCGTGCTGCTGACCTTCACATAGTCGCGCTCCAGCCGGGTGGTGCCGCCCACCGCGGTGCCCATGGACACCGCGGTCCGCCAGGGGTCCATCGCGCCCGCCTCGAGGCCGGCGTCCGCCATGGCCTCACGCGCGGCCACGAGGGCGAACTGCACGTACCGGTCGGCGCGTTGGGCGTCCGCCGCACCGAGGCCGTGGGCCGCAGGATCGAAGTCGACCTCGGCGGCTATGCGCGAGCGGAAACCTGTCGGGTCGAACAACGTGATGCCGCGGGTCGCGGTCCGTCCACTCGCCAGCAGGTCCCAGAATGCGCGGGTGCCCACACCTCCGGGTGCGACGATGCCGACGCCGGTCACCGCCACACGCCGGGTCACGACACCGACCCCGTTCGTTCCGGCGGGCGGTGCGCTGCGGTGCCTTCCGCCGCGGGGGTCTCCTCCGTGTCGACGTGACCGAGCTCCGGCCGCGGGGCGAGGGGTCCGAGGTGGAAGACCATGCGGGCTTCGGTGCTGCCCACGTTGCGGAAGCGGTGCCGCACGTACGGGGGGATGAGCAGTCCCTGGTCCGGCCGGATGGCGAACGGCTCGCCGTCGAGGTCGACTTCGAGCTCGCCGGCGACGACGTACACGAACTCCTCGGAGTACGGGTGGTAGTGCTCGCCGATGCGGTCACCGGGTTCGACGATCGCCAGGCCCATGAATCCGCTCGTGGCGCCCACGGCGGTGGGGGTGAGCATGGCGCGCAGATCACCTCCGCGCCTGCGGTTGGGCTCGGTCTCGCTCAGGTCGACGATGCGATGGGGTGTGGTCATGACTGGTTCCTCCACAGGACCTTGCGGCGTGCGGACTTCGGGGTGACGCACGGCAGCCGGCGGCCGGGTGCGGTCAGAGGGCACGGCGGTCGGTGATCAGGCGCATCTGCGCGTTCTCGAGGAGACGGAGCATCGTCTTCTCGTCGGGGCTCGAGCTGTCGATGCCGAGCGCCTCGGTGTCGAGCAGCTTCGTCAGCACGGCGGGCTTGCGGGGGCCGAGAGCGCCCACGGCCGCCGGCGGGTCGGAGTCGAGGGGGCCGCGTGCGTCGACGAGGCGTACGACGATGTCGTCGCGCTGGAAGACGGTGCTGCTGTCGATGTGGGACCCCGGGAGGTCGGCGGCCACCTCGTCCTGACCGGCCAGCAGGCGGGCGAGGGCCATCCCGCATCCCGGCTTGGCCGGGTAGAGGATCGCGTGCCGTTCCACGTCTTCGGCCGGGGTGCCCGCAGGTGCCAGGTGGTGGACCGCGGGCAGTGCGGCGCGGGTGAAGAACAGCCGGGCCGACTGCGGGTCGTCGAGGTCCCTGTCCTGTACCAGGTACGGGTTGATGGCCTCCTCCACCGCCCTGATCTCGGGCTGACGTGCCACGTGACGCAGCGCCGCGAGCAGGTCGCCCTGCACCTCGAGGGTCCGCACGACGCGGTTGCCGTGCATGAACAGGGTGGTGCGGCGCAGCCGGGTGGTGTCGTCGACCTGGGCCTGCGGAGAGGTGTAGCCGGAGAGGATCTCCGCCACGGTCCTTTCGCTGCCGGACTTGACGGTGAAGGTGAGGGCGTGGCGTACGACGCCGTCGCCGACCCGGGGGAAGGGCTGCAGGCCCCCGACGGCCTTGCGGGTGGCGGTCGCGGAGGCGTGCACGCCGTTGGTCTCGCGCAGAATGCTGAAGCGCAGTGACCGCGTGTCGCGCACGCAGTCGTGCAGCGGCCGCACGGTCTCTACGTGTTCTTCGCTGTTCACCCAGGCGAGGAATGGCGGTGCGCTCTCCCATTCGCTGGTGATGAGCCATTGCGACGGGTTCTCGATCGACTGGCACAGCTGGTCGCTGAGATGACCCGGGACGGCCGCGACCTGGTTGCGCATGTGCTCGTACGCCGTGAGAAAGCGCTGCTGGGCGCCGTCCTGAAGATCAAGCAGCAGTACGACCCGGAGCCGGGAGCCGTCGAATGCGGACTGAGACACTCGTTCGGACAGCATTGTCATGTTCCACGCATCTCCTTGTCACTGAGGCCGCCTGTGGCATGGAGCCGGCCCTCGGAGGTTCCGAGCGGGAGACCCGGCGCATACGGACGGCAATCCACCCTTTGACGCGATGTGGTGGTCCGGCTTCGATCCTGTGTCGGTAACACGGGTGGCGCGAGATGTGTGCACCAGGTGGGTGAAGGGGCGAGCCGATGCCCTCCCGCGCGGGCAGAAAAGGCGGGCATGGAGACGCCAATTCCCTACCGGCGGTTGGAGCTGGAGCACTGATGCAAGAGAACGCAGAACAACACCGCGTACCGGTCCTCATCGTGGGCGGTTCCCTGGTGGGCCTGTCCGCATCACTTTTCCTCGGCCGCCTCGGCGTCCGGCACATGCTGGTCGAGAAGCACGCGGACACCTCGAGGCATCCGCGCGGACGCGGCAACAACCTGCGCACGATGGAGGTCTTCCGCGCGGCCGGCGTCGAGGAGCAGATCCGCGAGGCGGCGTCGCTGCTCGCCGACAACCACGGCATCCTGCAGACTCCCGAGCTCGCCGACCCCGACGCCGGTGAGTGGCTGGTCCGGCAGATCGACGAGAAGGGCCCGCCGACCGGGCGCATCAGCCCCTCGGCGTGGTGCGTGTGCAGCCAGAACGACCTCGAGCCGGTGCTGCTGAAGGCCGCCCGCGGAAACGGCGGAGATCTGCGGTTCTCCACCGAACTGCTCTCCTTCGAGCAGGACACGGACGGCGTCACCGCCGTCGTCCGGGACCGCCGGACCGGCCTCGACAGAACCGTCCGCGCGGACTACCTCATCGCGGCCGACGGGCCCCGCAGCCCCGTCCGCGAGCTGCTGGGCATCGGACAGACCGGCCCCGGCGACCTGTTCCACAACGTGAGCATCACCTTCCGCTCCACCGGCCTCGCCGACGTCGTCGGCGACCGCCGCTTCGTCGTCTGCTACCTCACCGGGCCCGACGCGGAGGGCGCACTGCTCCCGGTGGACAACGCGGAGCACTGGGTCTTCCACGCGCCCTGGCAGCCCGACCGCGGCGAAACGCTCGAGGACTTCACCGACGAGCGCTGCGTCGACACCATCCGCGCCGCGGCCGGAGCACCCCACATCGATGTCGAGATCACCGGCAAGGCGCCGTGGCATGCCGCGGAACGCGTCGCGCAGCGGTACACGCACGGCAGGGTCTTCCTCGCGGGCGACTCCGCGCACGAGATGTCGCCGACCGGGGCGTTCGGCTCCAACACCGGCATCCAGGACGCGCACAACCTCGCCTGGAAGCTCGCGGCCGTGCTCGACGGCTCGGCCGCCCCCGCCCTGCTCGACTCCTACGAGGCGGAACGCCTGCCGGTCGCCCGCGCGACCAGCGCCCGCGCCTCGGCCCGGTCCGTGGAGCACAGCCACCCGGGGTACGCGCCGGCTCCCGGCATGACAGGCGGCCCCAAGGGCGGCCTGCTGCCCGTCGCCCTGGGCTACCGCTACCCGCGTGGCGCCGTCCTCGGTACCGACCCCGACCTGCCCGTCATCCCGGCGAAGATGGACCTCACGGCCGCACCCGGCAGCCGCGCACCGCACATGTGGCTGCAGCATCCGGGCGTGGGACGCCGACTCTCCACGCTGGACCTGTACGAGCGGTCCTTCGTCGTGCTGACCGGTGCCGGCGGCAAGGACTGGTACACGGCCGCCGAACTGGTCGCCGCCCGGCTGTCCATCACCATCGACGCCTACCGGATCGGCGAGGGCCCGGAGGCCGATCTGGTCCCGGAGACCAACGCGGACTGGGCCGAGACCCACGGCACGACCCCGCAGGGCGCGGTCCTGGTCCGCCCGGACGGGTTCGTCGCATGGCGTTCCCCCGGCGCGGACCCCGACCCGGAGGCCGCGCTGTTCAATGCCTTGGCATCACTGCTGCACCGCAGCGCCTGACCCCTTGCCTGACCGTCCGCGGGCGTCGCCGTCGGTCCGCCCCTCGCCGGCGCCCGCGGCCCTCGCCGGGGCCTTCGGGCCGCGCGCCGAGCGGCAATCCCGGCGTCGGCGGGCGGACTTACGACACACTGATGGCCGCAAGGTTCGACAGCGTGGTCGAACCGGCCGCACGGAATGATCCGGTCGGAGATGAACGGCGAGCGGATGCCCGCCCGTACTGCTCCCCGGCGGCGACACCCGCAAGCCGTCGCCGCCGAACGGCCGTCGTTCCACGCCAAGGCAGGAAGGGACATGCTGTGACACTGTCATCCCCGAAGGACCGACTTGCTTCGCTCCGTGCCGACCTCGAGCAGCGCAATCCCGCGCAGCCCGAGTTCCACCAGGCGGCACGCGAGGTGCTGGACACGCTGGCGCCCGTGTTCGCCGCGCGTCCCGAGTACGCGCAGGCGGGCATCGTCGAGCGCCTCTGCGAGCCCGAGCGGCAGATCATCTTCCGGGTGCCCTGGCAGGACGATCGCGGCGCGGTCCACGTCAACCGGGGGTTCCGGGTCGAGTTCAACAGCGCCCTGGGACCGTACAAGGGCGGACTGCGCTTCCACCCGTCGGTGAACCTGGGCGTCGTGAAGTTCCTCGGCTTCGAGCAGATCTTCAAGAACGCCCTCACCGGGCTCTCCATCGGCGGCGGCAAGGGCGGCAGTGACTTCGACCCGCGCGGCCGGTCGGACGCGGAAGTCATGCGTTTCTGCCAGTCGTTCATGACGGAACTGCACCGGCACATCGGCGAGCACACCGATGTGCCCGCGGGCGACATCGGCGTCGGCGCCCGTGAGATCGGCTATATGTTCGGCCAGTACCGCCGCATCACCAATCGCTGGGAGGCCGGCGTCCTCACCGGCAAGGGACTGGGCTGGGGCGGTTCCGCGATCCGTACCCAGGCCACCGGCTACGGCAGCGTGCTGTTCACGGCCGAGATGCTGAACATGCGCGGCGAGGAGCTCGAGGGGCAGGCGGCCGTCGTCTCCGGCTCCGGCAATGTCGCCGTCTACACCATCGAGAAGCTCATCCGCAGCGGTGCCCACCCGCTCACCTGCTCCGACTCCGCCGGCTATGTCGTCGACGAGAAGGGGATCGACCTCGAACTGCTCAAGCAGGTCAAGGAAGTCGAGCGCGCCCGGGTCGAGGAGTACGCGGACCGCCGCGGCGGCTCCGCCCGCTATGTGCCCGGCGGGCGGGTCTGGGAGGTGCCCGCCGACCTCGCCTTCCCGTCCGCGACCCAGAACGAGCTCGGCGAACAGGACGCCCTCACCCTCGTGCGCAACGGGGTCAAGGCCGTCGCCGAGGGCGCCAACATGCCCACCACTCCCGAAGCGGTCCGCGTCCTCCAGCAAGCCGGTGTCGCTTTCGGCCCCGGCAAGGCGGCCAACGCGGGCGGAGTCGCCGTCAGCGCCCTCGAGATGCGCCAGAACGCGGCCCGCGACAGCTGGACCGTGGACCGGGTCGAGGCCGAACTCGCCGGCATCATGCGGGACATCCACCGCATCTGCCACGAGACCGCGGACCGCTACGGGGCGCCCGGCGACTATGTGACGGGCGCCAACATCGCCGGTTTCGAGCGGGTCGCGGACGCGATGCACGCGCAGGGGCTGGTCTGAGGGAGGACGGATCCCGCCGTCAAGGTGTTCAGGGCGCGAAGAGCACCTTGACGGCTCCGTCCCGCTTCTTCTGGAACATCTCGTACGCCTCCGGGGCCTTCTCCAGCGGCACACGGTGGGTGGCGAACTGCTCGACGCCGAGCGGATCGCCGTCCGTGACGAGCGGCAGCAGATCCCCCGTCCACCGCCAGACATTGGCCTGCCCCATCCGCATCTGCACCTGCTTGTCGAACATGGTCAGCATCGGCATGGGATCGGCCATCCCGCCGTAGACGCCCGAGAGCGAGATGGTGCCCCCGCGGCGTACGAGATCGATCGCCAGATGGAGGGCGGAGAGGCTGTCGACGCCGACGCGCTTCATCATCCTGGCGGCGACGCGGTCGGGCAGCAGGGTGGCCATCTGCTGGGCGCCCTTGGCCACGGGCGCGCCGTGGGCCTCCATGCCGACCGCGTCGATCACGGAGTCGGGACCGCGGCCGTCGGTGAGGTCGCGGACCGCGTCCACGATCTTGTCGCCGTACTCTTCCAGGTCCAGGGTCCGCACGCCATGTGCCTTGGCCCGCTCGAGCCGTTCGGTCACCAGGTCGATGCCGATGACCAGTCCAGCGCCGCGGTGGGCCGCGATACGGGTGCACATGTCGCCGATCGGCCCGAGGCCGAGCACCGCCACGGCGCCGCCGGGCGGCACGGACGCGTACTCCACCGCCTGCCAGGCGGTGGGCAGGACGTCGGAGAGGTAGACGAACCGGTCGTCCGGCGGGCCCTCGGGGACGCTGATCGGCAGGGTGTTCCCGAACGGCACCCGGAGGTACTCCGCCTGGCCGCCGGGCACCTGGCCGTACAGCTTGGTGTACCCGAACAGCGAGGCGCCGGAGCCGTGTTCGCGGACCTGGGTGGTCTCGCACTGGGAGTGCAGGCCCTGCGCGCACATGAAGCAGGTGCCGCAGGAGACGTTGAAGGGAACGACGACACGGTCGCCGGGGCGTACCCGGGTGACCTCGGAGCCCACCTCCTCCACGATGCCCATGGGTTCGTGCCCGAGGATGTCGCCCGGGTCGATGAACGGCCCGAAGAGTTCGTACAGATGCAGGTCCGAGCCGCAGAGCCCGGTCGTCGTCACCTTGATGACGACATCGGTGGGCTCGCGGACCTGCGGGTCGGGGACCGTGTCCACGCGCACATCGCGTTTGCCGTGCCAGGTCAGTGCTTTCATCACGCCTCCTCGTCCGCGTCGCCCGGCCGGTCTCCCGATCCGGGTTCGGCCATGCCACGGTGGGCCGCGGCCTTGAGCCTGTCGGGCAGCACCTTGTTGGCGAGCCCCTGCACCAAGCCGATGCCACTGGACGCGCCGGTGACAACGGCCAGGGGTTTGATGTCGGTCATGCAGCGCCGAGTACCCCGGCTCCGGCCTTTCACCGGACGACGGCCCGGCACCCGGGAAAGGCCGCCCGTCACCTGCGAAAAGGCCGCACGTCACGCTTCGTGCCTCACCCGAATGCAGTACGTGAACGCGGCCCGGCGGCCGATCGCACCGGACGCTGGTCGAGGGCCGGAGACCGGCCGCAGGGGGCCAGGGGCCCCACGCCGGGGCATCGCCCCGGCCCGCGGGGGACGGCAGGACGGCCGACGCACGGCACGTACGGAGGAGAACGAATGAACGCCGCCTTCTCACGCACTGACGCCGCCTTCTCACGTACTTGGGAACACGCCGTCGTCACTGGTGGAGCGGGCTCCGTGGGCTCGCACCCGTGCCCCGCACCGCTCGACGCCGGCGCGGCCGTCACCTGCGTCGACGACCTGAGCACAGTCCGGCCGGAGAGCATGTCCGCACCGCGCGACCGCCCCGGCTTCACTTCGTCGAACGGCCGAAAACGGCCGACGGACGATTTCGCGGTGCGCTGCCCCCCATCACGCTCGCCCTCGACAAGCTCGAGTGGGAGCCCCGCGTGAGCGCGGAGGAAGGCCTGCGGCGCACCACCGCCTGGTTCCGCGAGCAACGCGACGACCAGCGCGACGACCGGCGCGACCAGGGCGATCCGATCGGCTCCTGACCGGTCGTGATCCGTGCCCGGCCGTGATGCCCGCCCGGCCGGCGCCCGCCCCCGCTGCCCGGCTTCCCCGGCCCGCCGAAAGGGACTGACATGCGCATTCTCGGAATCAACGCTCTCTTCCACGACCCGGCCGCCGCCCTCGTCATCGACGGCCGGACCGTCGCCGCAGCCGAGGAGGAACGGTTCTCACGGCGCAAGCACGGCAAGCGCCCGCTGCCCTTCTCCGCGTGGGAACTCCCCGAGCAGGCCGCCGCCTGGTGCCTGAAGCGGGCCGGACTGCGGCCCCAGGATCTCGACGCCGTGGCGTACTCCTTCGACCCCTCCCTCGCCAAACCCACCGCCACCATGGGCCTCGACGACCCCTGGGACCATCTGCGGCTCGCCTACGCGCGGGAGGCACCCGGCTTCCTGCAGAGCGCGCTCCCCGGACTCGACGCGGACATCGTTCGCTTCGTGCCGCACCACATGGCGCACGCCGCCTCCGGCGCCTTCGCCGCACCCGACGCGGACGGGTCCTCCGTCCTGGTCCTCGACGCCCGCGGCGAGCGCACCTCGCACCTCGCGGCGCGCCGTGTCCACGACCGGCTGGAGGCGCTGCACGCGCAGGAGCTGCCGCACTCGCTGGGAATCGTCTACGAGGAGTGCACCGAGCACCTGGGATTCCTGCGCTCCTCCGACGAGTTCAAGGTGATGGCGCTCGCCTCCCACGGCACGCCCCGCATGCTGGGCGAACTGCGCCAGCACGTGTACCCCACCGGCGACGGCGGCTTCCGCGCCACCGGCGTGCCCTGGCACGAACTCTGCGCCCCGCGCGGCCCCGAGGAGGCGTGGACGCAGGAACACGCCGACGTGGCCGCGAGCGTCCAGGCGGTCCTCGAGGAGACCATGCTCGACCTCGTGCGCCGGCTGCACGGCCAGACCCACGACAGCCTGCTCACCCTCGCGGGCGGCATCGCTCTCAACTGCGTCGCCAACTCCCGTATCGCCCGCGAAGGTCCGTTCTCCCGCGTCTGGGTCCAGCCCGCCGCCGGTGACGCCGGCACCGCGCTCGGCAGCGCCCTGCTGCTGGCGGCGGGCCAGGGCGACGACCCGGAGCCGATGAGCGGCGCCGACCTCGGACGCGACTGGTCCGACGCGGAGCTCGGCGCATGGCTGAAGACGGCCGCCGTGCCGTTCGACCGCCCTGCCGACATCGCCGCGACCGTGGCCGAGGCCCTCGCCGGCAACGCGATCGTCGCCTGGTTCCAGGGGCGTTCCGAGTACGGGCCGAGGGCACTGGGCCACCGCTCGCTGCTCGCCCACCCCGGTCACGCGGGCAATCTGGAACGGCTCAACGACATCAAGGGCTGTGAGCAGTTCCGGCCGGTCGCGCCGATGGTGCTCGCCGAACGGGCACCGGAGATCTTCGACGGCCCGATGCCGAGCCCGTACATGCTCTTCGTCCACGATGTGGCCCCCGCCTGGCGCGAGCGCATCCCGGCCGTCGTCCATGTCGACGGGACCGCCCGCATCCAGACCGTCGAACGCTCGAGGGAACCCCTGGTCGCCCGCATGCTGGCCGAGTTCGAGCGGCTCACGGGGCTGCCGGTCGTGGTCAACACCAGCCTGAACACGGCCGGAAGGCCCATGGCCGACGATCCGCGGGACGCCCTCGAGTGCTTCGGTTCCTCGCCCGTCGACCTGCTGGCCATCGGTCCGTACGCCGTCCGGCGCGGCGACTTCTTCCGCCGCTTCGACAGCACGGACGACGCGGACGCCGCGGGAACGGGGGCCGCCGGAATGGGAGCCGTGGGAATGGGAGCCGCGCGATGACCGCCACCGGATTCGAGGGCCTGCGCTACGCCGTGGTGGTACCGACCGCCGGCCGGGCCGGCCTGACCGTCTGCCTGCGGGCCCTGGCCGCCGCGACCGGGCCCGGGCCGGTACGGGTCGTCCTCGTCGACGACCGCCGCGGTGCCCCCCGCACCCCGCTCCCGGTCGAGATCCCGGCCAAGCTGCGGCCCATCACCTCCGTGGTGCCCGGCCGTGCCCGGGGGCCGGCCGCGGCCCGCAACACCGGCCTGCGTGTGGCCGGTCCCGTCCCCTGGGTCGTCTTCCTCGACGACGACGTCGTGCCCGGCCCCACCTGGTGCGAGGACCTGGCCCGCGACCTCGCGGCGGCCGACGCACGGACCGCCGGGGTCACCGCACGCATCGCCGTACCGCTGCCGGCCGACCGCGCGCCCACCGACTGGGAACGCAACACCGCCACTCTCGCCGCCGCCCGCTGGATCGCCGCCGACATGGCCTACCGGCGCGAAGTCCTGGACGCGGTCGGAGGCTTCGACGAACGTTTCCCGCGCGCCTTCAGAGAGGACGCCGACCTCGCCCTGCGCGTCCAGGCAGCGGGCTGGGCACTGGCGGCGGGCACCCGCACCACCACCCATCCGGTCCGCCCGGCCGGCCGCTGGGTCTCCCTGCGCGTCCAGGCGGGCAACGCCGACGACGTGCTCATGAACCGGCTGCACGGCCGGGACTGGCGGCACAGGGCGGACGCGCCACGGGGGCGTCTGCCCCGCCACCTCGCGGTGACCGCCGCGGCGGCGGCCGCGATCTCCTGCGCCGCTGTGGCAAGGCCCGCCGCGGCCACGGTCTGCGCCGCGCTCTGGTTGGCCGGGACCGCCGAATTCGCCTGGGCCAGGATCGCTCCGGGCCCCAGGACCCGCGACGAGATCGTCTCGATGGCGCTCACCAGCGCGCTCATCCCGCCGGTGGCGGCATGGCACTGGCTGGGCGCGCAGCTGCGGCACCGGCGCACCCCGCCGCTGTCCCCGCCCGCCCCGGCCGCGCCACCGCGCACCGGCGGAGCGCCGGTCCCGGCGCGGGTGCTGCCATGACCGGCTCCCTCATGGCCCGTGCGGTCGGGGAACGGGAGCGCCGCGGCGGACCGTGGCTGTTCCAGGGTCCGGTCGTCCCGCGGGCCACCGTGCCGTCGCCGGACGCCGCGGGCCTGCCCGACGTGGTCCTCTTCGACCGCGACGGCACTCTCGTCGCAGACGAACGGCGGCCCGGCGCGCGTCGTGCCGATGCCGTCGGTGCCGGAGGCCCTCGACGCGGTCCGCGCGCTCGGGACACCCGTGGGCGTCGTCCGCAACCAGCCGGGCGTGGCCCGCAGCCACTTGACGTCTTGTCAGGTGGCGGCGGGGCGCTACAGGACTTCCTGGCGTCGGCCGCCCGACGGTGTCCCGAAGGGCCGGAAGCTGTCGCGGAGGACGGCGCACGCGCCCGCCGAGCGGCGCTCCAGCGCTACGAGCTCAAACGCTTCCCGGACGACTGGGAGCGCCTGATGACGGAGGTGCGCGCATGACGTACGGCGATACTCACCGCGATCCCATCCGCACGGATGCACTGTCGATCGCGCTCGTCTCCGAGCACGGCAGTCCGCTCGCCGCACTCGGCGGGGCGGACGCGGGCGGCCAGAATGTCCACGTCGCCCGGCTGGCGGGCGCCCTCGCCGACCGTGGCCATCAGGTCACCGTCTACACCCGGCGCGACGCGCGCGATCTGCCGGACCGGGTACAACTCCGCGCCGGTGTCGCCGTCCGCCATGTCCCCGCGGGCCCGCCCGAGGAGATACCGAAGGACGAACTCCTGCCCCACATGCTGGGTTTCGGCCGGCACCTGGCACGCGAGTGGCAGGCCCATCCGCCCGATCTGGTGCACTCGCACTTCTGGATGTCCGGTCTCGCCGCGCTCCATGCCGTACGGGAAACCCGGCTGCCGCTGGTGCACACGTTCCACGCCCTCGGCACCGTGAAGCGCAGGAACCTGAGGCACACGGACACGAGCCCGCCGGCCCGCATCTCCTGTGAGAAAGAGGTGGGCGTCGGCTGCGACCGGATCGTGGCCACCAGCCGCAACGAAGTCGCGGAACTGGCCGCCATGGGGATCTCCTCCGACAAGGTCGGCGTCGTGCCCTGCGGAGTCGACACCGACGAGTTCACGCCACACGGGCCCGTCGCGGAACGCGGCGCACACCCGCACCGGCTGATCCAGCTCGGGCGGCTGGTGCCACGCAAGGGCGCGGCCGTGTCGATCACGGCACTGACGCGGCTGCCCGGCGTCGAGCTGCTCGTCGTCGGGGGCCCGCCGCCGCACCGGATCGACGACGACCACGAGATCCGCCGGCTGCGCGACCTCGCCCACGGTCTGGGCGTGGCCGACCGGGTCCGCTTCACCGGTGGTGTGGCGGGGGAGGACGTGGCACCGCTGCTGCGCAGCGCGGACGTGGTGCTGTGTCCCGGCGACTACGAACCCTTCGGCATTGTCGCGCTGGAGGCCATGGCCTGCGGCAGACCGGTCGTCGCCACTGCCGTAGGCGGCCAGCTCGACACCGTCGCCGACCCGGGCACCGGACGGCTGGTGCCGCCCCGCGACCCGGACGCCCTCGCCCGGGCCGTGGCCGGACTGCTTGCCGACCCGGCGACGCGGGACGCCTGCGGAGCGGCCGGCCGGTGTCGGGTGCTGAGCCGGTTCGGCTGGGCGCGGGTCGCCGGGGCCACGGAAGCCGAGTACCTCGGCGTCCTGGCCGCCGGGCCGGCTCTCGTCCGGGTCACCGGCGGGAACCGGGCGGCGGGGGTGACCTGAGCGCCGCCCCTCCTTGGGCGTGTTTCGAAAGTCCCGCCTGGCCCACGACGCCTGGCACGCACACTCGCTGCGTTGTCGGAGTCATCCGAGTACGTCCAGTACGAGGATGATCCTCCGCCTTGCGATTGCACGCACCAGACGCCGCGGGCCCCGCCCTGCGGGCTGACGGCGCCACTTTCGAATCACGCCCTTGCCCGAGGACCGCAGCACCGGTGTTCGAAGTGCCCGGCGTTCGAAGGGCCCGACGTTCGGAGGGGGAGTGGTTGATCACCCGCGACACGGTGCCGCGCCCGACGCCGGCACGCGCGGCCACCTGCTCGAGTGCGGGCCGGCCGAAGCGGCCCGCTGCTGCCGACGGACCTCCGGTGAAGGGGTCGCCGGTCCCTTCGATGCAACTCTTACCGGTGGGCCGCCCGCGAGCACGCGGCACGCAGCCCCGGCAGATCGATGAACTCGGTGTGGGTGCCCGCGGACGCGCAGGCGAAGGCGCCCGACACCGAGCCCGCGAGTACACACTCCTCCACGGTGCGTCCCTCGGACAGCGCGTGCAGGAAGGCGGTGACGAACGCGTCCCCCGCGCCGTTGCTGTCGACGACCGGACGCTCGGGCCGCACCGCCGGGAAGTGGCGCGCCTTGTTCTCTCCGCGTACCAGCACATGGCAGCCCGCTGCGCCGTCCGTCGCCACGACGAGCCGTGCGCGGCCCTCGTCGAGGATCGAGTGCAGGACCTCGTCGAGCCGGCCGTGAACGGCGGCGACGCTCAGGAAGACGTAGTCGGAGGCGAGGGCGTAGTCGCGGTGGTGGGGATTGCGGCCGTCCCAGTCGTGCAGGTCGGTGGAGCTGGTGATCCCGAGCCGGTGGATGTCGCCGTACATGTCGCGGTTGTGGCCCACGATCGACATATGGACGTGCCGGGCGCGCTCCAAGAAGGGGAGGTAGAAGGCGCGGGGCAGCCGGAGGTCCGCCGGGTGGCGGCCGTCGTAGAAGGAGAAGCGGCGGCCCTGCGGGTCGACGAGATTGATTCCGCGCGGCGTGCCGTGCGGGCTGTGGACATGGCTGAAGTCCAGGCCCCGCTCCGCGTACGCGGCGAGCACGGTCCGGCCTTGGACGTCGTCGCCCAGGAAGTCGACGAACTTGGTGGCGAGCCCGAGAGCGTGGCAGCCCAGCGCCACCCGGTTGCCGGTGTGCCCCACATAGTCGTGCACCGGGGGCACGAACACCGAATCGCCGGGCGGCACTTCGAGCGCGTCGACGCGCACGACCGTGTCCACGCCGGTGCCGCCGACGACCAGCATGTCGTACGAAGGGTCACTCACCGTCGGCCCGTCCCCGGCCCGTGGTCCGTCCGGCCGCAGAGGCGGTCGAACCGCGGACCACCAGCTCCGGCATGAAGACGAACTCGCTGTGCGGGGCGGGTGTGCCCCCTATCTCCTCCAGCAGCGCACGCACCGATGCCTGCCCCATCGCCTGCACCGGCTGGCGGATGGTCGTCAGCGGCGGATCGGTGAACGCTATGAGCGGCGAGTCGTCGAAGCCGACCACCGAGATGTCCTTCGGGACGTGCAGCCCCTGCTGCCGGGCGGCCCGGATGGCGCCGAGGGCCATCATGTCGCTGGCGCACGCGATCGCGGTGCAGCCCTTGGCGATCAGCGCGGCCGCGGCGGCCTGGCCGCCCTCCAGGGTGTAGAGGGAGTGCTGGATCAGCTCCTGCGACTGTTCGGGCGAGAGTCCGAGCCGCTCCTCCATGGCCTGCTGGAAGCCCTCGATCTTGCGCAGGACCGGGACGAACCGCCTGGGGCCGAGCGCGAGGCCGATCCGGGTGTGCCCGAGCGAGGCGAGGTGGGTCACGGCCAGCTGCATCGCGGCCCGGTCGTCGGGGGAGACGAAGGGGGCCTGGACCTTGGGGGAGAAGCCGTTGACCAGGACGTAGGGGACGCCCTTGGCGCGCAGCTGGTCGTAGCGCTCGGTGTCGGCCGTGGTGTCGGCGTGCAGCCCGGAGACGAAGATGATGCCGGAGACGCCCCGGTCCACCAGCATTTCGGTGAGTTCGTCCTCGGTGGACCCGCCGGGGGTCTGGGTGGCGAGCACCGGGGTGTAGCCCTGGCGCGTCAGTGCCTGGCCGATGACCTGGGCGAGGGCGGGGAAGATCGGGTTGTCCAGCTCCGGGGTTATCAGTCCCACGAGTCCCGCGCTGCGTTGCCGCAGTCGGACCGGTCGTTCGTAGCCGAGTACGTCGAGGGCGGCAAGGACTGACTCGCGGGTGGCCGCGGCCACACCGGGCTTGCCGTTGAGCACGCGGCTGACTGTGGCTTCACTGACCCCCGCCTGGGCTGCGATGTCGGCGAGCCGCGCGGTCATGGGAGTGGACTGTACCGGGCGTGCGTCGGATTGCCCACCAGGTGCCCGAATCGACGGGTTCATCGCGTCATGTGCGGACGAGTGGCTCCGGAACGTCGAGAGAGGGCCGGCGCGGGAGGCCGAGGGGTCGTCGGGAGAAGGGGGCGCGACCGTCGAAAAGAAGGCCGGCGCCCCATGAGGCGCGTCACATCGCTGCAAGGGCTTGCGGAGCCCTTGCGGCAGCCCTCGATACAGGCCCACCCTGGGGACCGTGTGCCGGCGGGGGGATGTCAAGCGATCCTTCGGCAACTCTCAGGACACACGGATGTAACGATCACCCGTCCTTGCAGAAATTTGCCGCAAGGTCTTTCCGATGGTTTTCAGCCCTGTTACGTTCCTGGCAACCCGGCACCGCGAGGGAGCGGACGGCGGGAGGCAGGTCTTCGCCTCCGCCCTTCCGGGATCAGTTGAAGGAGTTCACATGCGGCGTGGCATAGCGGCCATCGCTCTGGTCTCGGCACTGGCCGTGTCGGCGACGGCGTGCGGTGGGAACGACAGCGGCGATACCGGCAAGAAGAGCTCGGGTGAGCTCAGCGGCACGGTCACCTGGTGGGACACCTCCACGGTCGGCAGTGAGGACAAGGTCTTCAAGAAGATCGCCGAGGACTTCACCAAGCTGCACCCGAAGGTCACCGTCAAGTACGTCAACGTGCCGTTCGGTGAGGCCCAGAACAAGTTCAAGAACGCCGCGCAGTCCGGCTCCGGCGCCCCCGACGTCATCCGCTCCGAGGTCGCCTGGACCCCGGAGTTCGCCGACCTCGGCTACCTCGCGCCGCTGGACGGCACCGCGGCGCTGAAGGACGAGGACGACTTCCTCAAGCAGGCCGCGGCCTCCACCGAGTACAACGGCAAGACCTACGCCGTTCCGCAGGTCATCGACTCCATGGGCATCTTCTACAACAAGAAGATCTTCAAGGAGGCCGGCGTCGAGGTCCCCAAGACCATCGACGAGCTGAAGACCGTCTCGGCCACGATCAAGGACAAGACCGGCAAGACCGGCCTCTACCTCCGCGGTGACGACGCCTACTGGTTCCTCTCCTTCCTCTACGGCGAGGGCGGCGACCTGGTCGACGCCGAGAACAAGAAGATCACCGTCGGCGACGAGGCCGGCGTCAAGGCCATGAAGACCGTCAAGGACCTGGTCGACTCCAAGGCCGCGATCACCGACGCGACCAACGGCTGGGACAACATGCAGGCCGCCTTCAAGGACGGCAAGGTCGCCATGATCATCAACGGCCCCTGGGCCGTCGCCGACACCTACACGGGCAAGGAGTTCGCCGACAAGGCGAACCTGGGCATCGCCCCGGTCCCGGCGGGCTCGGCCGGTCAGGGCGCCCCGCAGGGCGGCCACAACCTCGCCGTCTACGCGGGCTCCAAGAACCTGGAGGCCTCGTACGCCTTCACCGAGTACATGACCTCCGCCGAGAACCAGGCCAAGGTCGCCAACGAGCTGAGCCTGCTCCCGACCCGCAACTCGGTCTACTCGCAGCCCGGCGTTGCGAGCAACGAGATCGTGAACTTCTTCCGCCCGGTCGTCGACAAGGCCGTCGAGCGCCCGTGGATCCCGGAGACCGGCAGCCTCTTCGCCCCGCTGGTGACCGAGTACACCAAGGTCCTCACCGGCCAGACCACCCCGGAAAAGGGAGCGAAGGCCACGGCCGACGAGTACCGCAAGCTCCTCAAGGACTGGAAGTAACAGGAAGGTTGGCCGGCTGATGGCTGTGGACACCAGCAGCCAGTCGGTGGCGAAGGCCGCGGGCGATGTCGCCCGCGGCCCGAGCCGCGGTACTGGCAAGCGCGAGGGCAGGCTCCGGCGCTCCCTCTCCACGCACTGGTACGCGTGGGCGATGGTCGCTCCGGTGACGGTCGTGATCTCTGTGATCATCGGATACCCGCTGGTCCGAGGTATCTACCTGTCCCTGACGGATGCCACGGAGCGCAACGTCGCGCGGACCATCGGCGTCAACGAGATCCCCGCGACCTACGAGTTCGTGGGACTGGACAACTACAAGGAGGCGTTGTCCGGCGGGCAGTTCTTCGACACCCTGGGCTGGACGCTGGTGTGGACGGTGGCCTGCGTCTCGATCACCTTCGGCCTCGGCATGGCGCTGGCCAACATCCTCAACCGCAGGATCGCCGGCCGTTCCTTCTACCGGATGCTGCTGATCCTGCCGTGGGCGGTGCCCGGCTTCGTGTCCGTGTTCGCCTGGCGCTTCCTCTACGACGAGCGCCGCGGACTGCTCAACAGCATCCTCGCGGGCGGCGGCATCGACGCGGTGCCGTGGCTCAACGACCCCATGATGGCCAAGGTCGCGGTCATCGCCGTGAACGTGTGGCTCGGTGTGCCGTTCATGATGGTCGCCCTGCTCGGCGGGCTGCAGTCGATCCCCGGCGAGCTCTACGAGGCCGCCGAGATGGACGGTGCCACCGCCTGGCAGCGGTTCCGCAACATCACGCTCCCCGGCCTGCGTTCGGTCAGCACCACCGTGGTCCTGCTGAGCACGATCTGGACCTTCAACATGTTCCCGGTGATCTTCCTGCTCACCCGGGGCGGACCGGGCGAGGCGACCCAGATCCTGGTGACGCAGGCGTACAAGTTCTCCTTCGAGATCAGCCCGCGTGACTTCGCCCAGTCGTCCACCTGGGGCGTACTGATCCTGGTCATCCTGATGGTCTTCGCCGCGATCTACCGGCGAGTCCTCCGCAAGCAGGGAGAAGTCTGGTGACCACCGCCGTGACCCCCACGTCCAGCAGCCGGACCAAGGTCCGCCCCCGTGGCGCGCGTTCGCCGCTCGCCTCCGCCGCGCTGCACGCCACCTTGATCGTCGCCTCCGTGATCGCCGTCTTCCCGGTGCTGTGGGTGTTCCTGACCTCCCTCAAGCCTGCCAAATACGCCAACACGACGGACTTCGTCAAGGAGACGACGCTCGCGAACTACACGAACCTGCTGGAGAACACCGAGTTCCTCACCTGGTTCGGCAACTCGCTGCTGATCGCCGGCCTCACCACCCTGCTCGGCGTCTTCGTCGCCGCCACCACGGGCTACGCGGTCAGCCGTTTCCGCTTCCCCGGCAAGCGCGGCCTGATGTGGACCCTGCTGATCACGCAGATGTTCCCGGTCGCCGTCCTCATCGTGCCGATCTACAACATCATGTCCGCCATCGGGCTGCTGAACAACGCGTTCGGCCTGGTCATCACCTATCTGACCATCGCCGTCCCGTTCTGTGCGTGGATGATGAAGGGTTTCTTCGACACCATCCCGATGGAGATCGACGAGTCGGGGCAGGTGGACGGACTCACCCCGTTCGGCACCTTCTGGCGGCTGATCCTGCCGCTGGCCAAGCCCGGCATCGCGGTCACCGCGTTCTACTCGTTCATCACCGCCTGGGGCGAGGTCGCCTACGCCTCCGCCTTCATGATCGGAGATGAGAACCTGACCCTCGCCGGCGGACTGCAGAAGTTCGTCAACCAGTACGGCGCCCAGTGGGGCCCGATGACCGCGGCCTCCGTGCTCATCGCCATTCCCGCGGGGCTCGTCTTCCTCTTCGCCCAGCGGCATCTGGTGACCGGCATGTCCGCCGGCGCCGTCAAGGGCTGACAAGCCGTATGAAGCGGCGGCGCCGGTCCGTGCCCGACCCCCGGCCCGGCGCCGCACCCCACCCCATCACCTCCAGGGATGACATGACCCAGCACCTCGCTGCCCCCGCCGCCCCCACCACCGGCACGCACACGGGCTGGTGGCGTGACGCGGTGATCTACCAGGTGTACCCGCGCAGCTTCGCCGACGGCAACGGCGATGGCATGGGAGATCTGGAAGGCATCCGCGGCCGGCTGCCGTATCTGCGGGACCTCGGTGTCGACGCCGTCTGGCTGAGCCCGTTCTACGCGTCCCCGCAGGCCGACGCCGGCTACGACGTGGCCGACTACCGCGCCATCGACCCCATGTTCGGCTCGCTGCTCGACGCCGACGCGCTGATCCGCGACGCGCACGAGCTCGGCCTGCGCATCATCGTGGACCTCGTGCCCAACCACTCCTCCGACCGGCACGAGTGGTTCCAGCGCGCCCTGCGCGAGGGCCCGGGCTCGCCGCTGAGGGAGCGCTACCATTTCCGCCCCGGCAAGGGCGCGAACGGTGAACTGCCCCCCAACGACTGGGAGTCCATCTTCGGCGGGCCGGCCTGGACCCGTGCCGCCGACGGAGAGTGGTACCTCCACCTGTTCGCTCCTGAGCAGCCCGACTTCAACTGGGAGCACCCCGCCGTACGGGACGAGTTCCGCTCGATCCTGCGGTTCTGGCTCGACATGGGCGTCGACGGCTTCCGCGTCGACGTCGCCCACGGCCTCATCAAGGCCCCGGGCCTGCCCGACCTCGGCGAGCACGACCAGCTGAAGCTGCTCGGAAACGATGTCATGCCGTTCTTCGACCAGGACGGCGTCCACGACGTCTACCGCTCCTGGCGCAAGGTCCTCGAGGAGTACGGCGAGGACCGCGTCCTCGTCGCGGAGGCCTGGACGCCCACCGTCGAGCGCACCGCCAACTACGTCCGGCCCGACGAGATGCACCAGGCCTTCAACTTCCAGTACCTCGGCACCCACTGGGACGCCGAGGAGCTGCGCAAGGTCATCGACGACTCGCTCGCCGCCATGCGCCCCGTGGGCGCGCCCACCACCTGGGTGCTCTCCAACCACGACGTCACCCGGCACGCCACCCGCTTCGCCAACCCGGCGGGCCTCGGCACGCAGCTGCGCCAGGCCGGCGACCGCGCGCTCGGCCTGCGCCGCGCCCGTGCGGCCACCCTGCTGATGCTGGCGCTGCCCGGCTCCGCGTACGTCTACCAGGGCGAGGAGCTCGGCCTGCCCGACGTCACCGACCTGCCCGACGAGGTCCGCCAGGACCCGTCGTTCTGGCGGGCCAGCGGCCAGGACGGCTTCCGCGACGGCTGCCGGGTGCCGATCCCGTGGACCGTCGAGGGCTCCTCGTACGGCTTCGGCGACGGCGGCAGCTGGCTGCCGCAGCCCGACAGCTGGGGTGCGCTGAGCGTCGAGGCGCAGACCGGCGACCCGGGTTCCACGCTCGAGCTGTACCGCACCGCACTCGCCGTCCGCCGTGAGCACGCCGGGCTCGGCGCCGGTGACGCGGTCGAGTGGGTGGACGCCCCCGAGGGTGTGCTCGCGTTCCGCCGCGACGGGTTCCTGTGCACCGCCAACACGACCGGCGACACGGTCCGTATCCCGCTGCCCGGCCGCACCCTGCTCGCCAACGACACGGTGATGATCGTGGACGACATGGCAGAGGTGCCCGCCGACACCACCGTCTGGTGGACGGTGTGACGGTTCCCCTGCCTCGGGGCGGCGACGGATCCGCCGCCCCGAGGCTCGCCGACCTGGCCCTCCAGGCCCAGGTCAGCGAAGCCACGGTCAGCCGGGTGCTCAACGGCAAGGCCGGCGTCGCGGCCGGCACCCGGCACAAGGTGCTGGCCGCACTCGACGTGCTCGGCTACGAGCGTCCGATGCGGCTGCGCCAGCGCAGCGCCGGGCTCGTCGGCCTGATCATCCCCGAGCTGACGAACCCGATCTTCCCGGCGTTCGCCCAGGTCATCGAGCAGGTGCTGGCGGGGCACGGCTACACGCCCGTGCTGTGCACCCAGATGCCGGGCGGTTCCACGGAGGACGAGCTCGTCGAGCAGCTCGAGGAGCGCGGCGTCACGGGCGTGGTGTTCCTCTCCGGGCTGCACGCCGACACGACGGCCGACCCGTCCCGCTATCTCAAACTGGCGGGCCGGGGCGTCCCGTTCGTCCTCATCAACGGCTACAACGAGGCCGTCCAGGCGCCGTTCGTCTCTCCGGACGACCGGTCCGCGGCACGCATGGCCGTGCGGCACCTCGCCGACCTGGGCCACGAGCGCATCGGTCTGGCCATCGGGCCGACCCGCTACGTGCCCTCGCTGCGCAAGGCGGAGGGCTTCACCGAGGCGCTCCAGTCGATGCTGGGCCTGTCGGCGGACGACGCCGGGAGCCTCATCCAGCGCACGCTCTTCTCCGTCGAGGGCGGCCAGGCCGCGGCCGGCCTGCTGCTCGACCAGGGGTGCACCGGGATCGTCTGCGGCAGCGACCTGATGGCGCTCGGCGCGATCAGGGCGGTACGGGCACGCGGACTCGACGTGCCCGGCGACGTGTCGGTGGTCGGCTTCGACGACTCGCCCCTCATCGCGTTCACCGACCCGCCGCTCACGACGGTGCGGCAGCCGGTGCAGGCGATGGCGACGGCGGCGGTGGACGCGTTGGTCGAGGAGATCGACGGCAACCCGGTGCAGAGGACGGAGTTCGTCTTCCAGCCGGAGCTCGTGGTGCGCGGCTCGACGGGTGCGCCGCGGCGCTGAGACGCCACCGGCGCGCTGCGAACGCGCCGGCGCAGCGAGCCGGCCCCTGGGCTCACGGCGCAGGGGCCGGCGCGCCGGCGGTGGCCGGAGCCGGACGGTCGGTCGGGGAGGGGACGGTCGCGGTCGGCGTGCCGTCGCGGCGGGTGAAAGCGACGGCGCCGTGCGGCTGTTCGGGAAGCCCGGGACCTGCCCCTGACAGGGGCTCGGCGGGTTCTGTCGGTGGCCCCGGCCTCCTGCTCCTCGGCCTCGGCCGGTGAGTCGGAACGGCGGTCCCGATGCCCGAGACTCAGTGACCTGTTGAGGCGCTCCGGCGCTCTTACTGATCGTTTCAGAATGAGGTTCGGAGTCGTCTCAAGCAGATGATGTGCAAGCGAGTTGAAGCAGGCCGAGGTGGAGATCGGCGCGTATCTCGTAGCGGATCCGTAGCCGTTTGAACTGGTGGAGCCAGGCGAAGGTCCGCTCGACGACCCAGCGGGTGCGGCTCAGGCCGGAGCGGTGTGCTGTGCCCTTGCGTGCGATCTTCGGTGTGATGCCTCGGGCCCGGAGGAGGCGGCGGTACTTGTCGTAGTCGTAGTCGTAGCCGCGGTCGGCGAACAGCCGGCCCGGCCGGTGCCTCGGCCGCCCGCGCACCCCGCGAATGCGGGGTATCGCGTCCAACAGGGGCATCAGCTGAGTGACGTCGTGACGGTTTCCGCTGGTCAGCGACACGGCCAAGGGGATGCCGTGCCGGTCGGTGATCAGGTGGTGCTTGCTGCCCGGGCGCGCGCGGTCGACCGGCGAAGGTCCGGTGTGAGCCCCCCTTTGAGAGCCCGGACATGGGAGCCGTCGACGGCCGCATCGCTCATGTCCAGCAAGCCCGCGGCCCGCAGCTCGGCCAGCAGCACCTCGTGCAGGCGGGGCCAGACGCCGGCCTCGGTCCAGTCCCGCAGACGCCTCCAGGCCGTCACACCACTGCAGCCGACCTGCTCAGCCGGAACGTCCCGCCAGCTCACGCTCTTGCACAGCACGTAAACGATGCCCCGCAACGCAGCCCGGTCATCCACCGGCAACCGCCCGGGATACCGATGCCGCCGCGGCGGACGAGCCGGCAACAGCGGAGCCACACGTTCCCACAGGTCATCAGGCACAAGATCAGCAGACACCCAACAGATCCTGCCGACACAACACCCAACTGCCAAATCCCGCAACGAACTTCATTCGGAAACGATCAGTAAGGCTCACTGGACCGCCTTCGGCTCAGAGATGGCTGAGCAGTCTCATCGCCTCGCTCCGAAAGAGGTTTATCAAGCCGCTCGGGAGTCGATTTGAGACAAAAATGGGACGACCCTCAGCAAGCGGGGGGCGCGATCTTCGCGGCGCCCGCGCGTATGGTGTAGTTGCCCGGAAGGCTCCGCTGGTCAACCCAGGCGGGGGCTTCAAAGGCCCGATACCCGATTGATCGGGAATCCTCCGAATTCTTCATAGCGAGCTCATCTCGGCGGCTGTTTGCGCTGGTCAGAGGCCAGACTCATGCTCTCCCTCATGGACACCGCCACCAGCGTGATCATTTCTGTCTTCGGCTTGGCAGGGCTTCTGATCACCTTTGCTGCATCAACTCTGCGCCAGCTCCCGGATCTGGTCTCCGCGTTCCGCGAGTTTCGACGCTCGCTTCGAAACGGACATCGCGGGGTTGCGGATGACAGCGAAGACGATTAGCGCACGCCCAGTAGTCAGAGGGGCCCAAGGAGCGACAATGTCGGGGATCTTGGAGTTCTCGGGACAGGGGCTTTCGGTGGTTGGAACGCTTCGGACGGTCCTGCGTGGTTCCGTCCTCCTGAGGTGATCAGTGTCCGTTCGTCCCCGGTCCGGTGCAGTAGTTCCCGAGCTCACAGCCCGGATGGCGCGGGCCAGCAACCCCCGCGGCACCACGGCAATGTGGGTACGTGATCACCTCGACGGGCTCTGGGACGACAGGGACTTCGCCTCCTGGTACCCGCGCGACGGCCGCCCCGGACTCTCGCCGGCCCAACTCGCCACGGTCTGTGTCCTTCAGTTCTTACTCAACCTCTCCGACCGGCAGGCGGCCGAGGCGGTGCGATGCCGCATCGACTTCAAGTACGCCCTGGCCCTGGAACTGGACGACCCGGGGTTCCACCACAGCGTGCTGACCGACTTCCGTGATCGTCTGTGCGAGGACGATCGTGCGGACCAGCTGCTCTCCCTGTCGCTGGAGCGGATGCGGGCGGCCGGCATGGTCACGGAGCGCGGGAGACAGCGCAGTGACTCCACCCAGGTCCTCGCTGCCGCGCGGGACCTCACCCGCCTGGAGCTGGTCCTCGAAGCAGTACGCGCGGCGTTGGAGGAAGCCGCTCAGCGGGCACCTGAGGTCCTGGACGGGCTGGTGGATGCTGAGTGGGCCACCCGCTACGGGCGTCCGGTGCGCCTTCCCAGCCAGCCGACTCACCCCGTCACCCGGCTCAAACAGGCCGGCGCGGACGCCCGCCGACTCCTGGAACGCTTGACGCCCCACCAGCGCGGTCCTCGCGCGGAAGCGCTACGGCAAATCGTGGTGCAGAACTTCCTCCTCGACGCCCGTGGCAGGTTACGTCCGCGCACCGAGAAGGACGGACAGCCCAAGGGGCCTTGCGGATCGTCACGCCCTACGACTGCGAAGCCCGCCGGGCCATCCGGGGCAATACCCGCTGGAGCGGCTTTCTGGTCCATGTCACCGAGACCTGCGATACCGGCGCCCAGGCCAACCTGATCACGGACATCGCCACCACCAAGCCGACCCGGGACACCGAGGCCCTCCCTGGCATCCACGCCCGGCTCCGTGCCCGCCGGCTGCTGCCCCGGCAGCACCTGCTCGACGGCGGCTACCTCTCCGTCTCGCTGCTGTACCGCTCCCTCCGGGACCACCGGGTCGAACTCGTCGGCCCGGTGAAGGCCAGCGGAGCATGGCAGAGCAAGGAACAGTCCGGCTTCACCCGGGACGACTTCTCCATCGACTTCGACCAGCGCCAGGTCACATGCCCCAACGGCGAGACCAGCCACATCTGGCTCGAGCCACCGGCCATGGCGCCCTACACCGTGGCCCGGTTCCACCCACACCAGTGCAACCCGTGCCCCGACCGGTCTGCCTGCACCCGCGGCACCGCCGCCCGCACCGTGAACTTCCTCCCCCGACCCCTCCACGAGCTTCAGGCTCGAAACCGCACAGACCAGCAAGACCCCCAGTGGAAACGGCTCTACGCCACCCGGTCCGGCGTCGAAGGCTCCATCTGCGAGTTCATCAACGGACACCATGCCCGACGCAGCCGCTACCACGGCATCCGCAAGACACACGTGCAGCACGTCCTGACCGGCATCGCGATCAACATCGAACGCCTCGCCTCACGCACAACTCAACACCCCCACCGCCCTCGCTCCCCCACGACCTTCCAGCAGTACCTCAACACCCGCGGCCTGACCTGGGAATGCTGGTGGCGACAAGGAAAATGAGGTCACGCTCAAGATCCCCGACAGAGTCGCTCACTGGTCCATCATCGGCGCAGCCGTGACCGCCATCACGCTGATCAATCCCGGCTCCGGACCCGCCACCACCGTCTACCTCATCGCAGCCGGCGGCCTCGCCTTTAAACTCGCCGCCGCCGCGTGGATCAGGCACGATAAGAAGAAGCGCACCAACTTGCCCACCCCGCCTCACCCGCCCCAGACCAACCCACCGAACAAAGAGAGCCGATGACGACCGACACGACCCGTATATGGGGCCAGGTGGTGGCCTGGCTGGCCGAGAACGCGCCGGTCAACCACCAAGGGCTGGGCGCCCCCGCCACCGCGGAGGAGCTCGCCGCTGCCGAACAGCGGCTCGACGTCCGTTTCACCGACGAGCTGCGCGCCTTCCTCTCGCTGAACAACGGCACCCGGACCTCCCTGGACGGTCATGGCCGGCCGGTGTCCACGCGGGCCGGGGAGTTCCTGTCGGGCGGCTGGTGGCTGCTGCCGCTGGAGGCGATGCTGCGCGTGCACGAGTTCCGTACCTCGGTCGCCGTCGACAACGGCCAGGTGTGGCCGAAGCAGTGGGTGCCGATCGTCGCGGAGTCCTCGGACTGCGGGGAGATGTACGGCTACTTCATCGACGTGGAGACCGGGGCGGTGGGCTCCTGGTCCGATGGTGACCAGGACGACCCGCACGTCTACCCCGGACTGGCCGCCTATTTCGCCGACACCTACCGGCAGTTCACCGAGCTGCGCGACAACCCGACCCCCGAGGGCAGCTTCACCATCGCCGGCGGGGCCATCGAATGGTCCTGACCGCAACACGCCGTCATGGTTGGTAGGAGTTGATGTCGTTGATGAACACCTTGGGTTCGGATATTTCTTTCGTGTATCCCGAGATACTGATTTCGCGTGACGTCTGCTTGCTGGCCTGGGGGGAGACGTTGTTGATGTCTATGTCCTGCGTGAACACGGGAAGGTCTTCGTGGTTCACTGCGACGCCGATGCTGTAACTCAGTTCTTTGTCCGTGCGGTTGGTCACGGTCACGGTCAGGTCAATCACCGTTTTGTCGACCGTTGCTTTCACTTCGACGTCGCCGAGGGTGACCGTTTTCGTCTTCCCGTCGAAGGTGACGACGGGGGTCGGGTCTTGTTTCGGGGTGATAGTGGGCGTTGCCTGTGTGGTGGGGGGAGGTGGTGGCGTTTCGGTGCTGGAGCATGAGGTCAACAGTACGATGACGGGGGCTATCGCATACAGCATCCATGTGGTTCTCATGGGTTCTCCTAGCTGACGGGGAAGGCCCCTCCCGAAGGTTTTCGTGAGGGGCCTTCTCTTGTTTTTTCTTCTTACTGGGCGGTGAAGCCGTCGAGGTCGACCCAGTACTTGTCGTCCTGCATGAGGCGCTGGTTGATCATGAAGGTGGGGAAGGGCTGCATGGACTGGCTGTTTTGCCAGTTCGACATGGAGGAGCGGCCACAGGGCTCGTTCCAGGTCGGGTCCGGGTAGTCCGGGCGCAGATGGAGGGACATGGTGGTGGCGGAGTCACGCTTGAGGTAGGTCTGGACGCATTCGCTGCCGTTCTTCGTGACGGGGTTGGTGCCGCCGGGGTTCTTGTTTCCGGCGGACTGGTATCCGTTGGCGAACACGAACTCGTCGCAACTGGGGTCGTCCTTCTTTCCCCACAGGTCGGAGAAGTCTCCGGTGCCGTTGTAGGCGCCGGCGACCAGGTAGGGGTAGAAGTTGACGGAGGACTTGCCGCAGATGATTTCGCGGTTCCTTGTGCTCTGCTTCTTGGTGCCGCCGGGGACGGTCTTGTTGCCGAGGAACTTGATCGGCTTACCCGAGGCGCGCTGACCGTACTTGATGTTGGTCTTGCGCCACATCAGGTCGATGTGGGCGGCTGCGCCGGGGAACTTCTTGGAGTTCATGACGTAGGTCGGGTTGTACTTGGGGAAGATGCAGCCGGTTCCGGCGTTGGAGACGGTGTTGTCGCAGCGTGGGTTCCACTCTTCGTTCTTGACGGTGGTGGGGTTGACGACGTTGGTACCGTTGACCTTGACGTTGTACGTCCAGGACGGCTCGATCGTCTGGGTGCCCGCTCCGGTCCATACGGTTGTCTGTGTGGCCTTCAGGACGCGAGTGGAGCCCTTGTTGAAGGTTTGGCTGCCGTCCCAGAACGGGGCGAGGGCGCTGCAGCCCGTGCCGCAGCCGAACTTGACGTCGATCGTTGCGGTGTTGGCCTTGGATGACATGTAGTTCAGCTTGATCTCAAGCTTCTGCGTCATCTGGGCTGACTTGGGGTCGAGGTCGAACTGGTGCTTGTAGTACCACTTGACGGTCCGGTCGCCGATCAAGACGCCGTCGGAGGCGTCGACGATGTCGATGACGCAGCCCTGGGTTCGGGTGAAGGTGTAGGTGCGCTCCCAGCCGTCGCAGTCACGGTTTTGGGCGTTGGTGACGTTGGTGGCATCCCCGATCGCTCCGTCCTTCCAGGGGAAGAAGTTGCTCGGCGCCATCGTCGGAGGCTCGACGGGGGCCGGAGCGGGGGCGGTCGGGTTGGTCGTCAGGTTGGCGGCCATCGTCATGCCGTTGAAGGTGCCGGGCACGAACGCGACCGCGTCGAAGGCGATGTCGGCGTCGCCGGTGCCGCCGTTGAAGTTGTCCAGCCGTACCTCGGGGATCAGGTCTCCGAAGTTGTAGGCGCCCAGGGAGACCCACTTGTTGGACTGGTTACGCTTTTGGGAGATGGTCGCCTGGCGTTCCCCGTTGGCGGTCTGGATGCGGTAGACGGCGTTGCCGGTCTGCGCCCCGTGGTCGGGGATGTGTGCGTAGACCTTGGCCTGTCGGGTGGTGTTGGTCAGGGGGGCCTTGAGCTTCCAGGTGCCCTGGACCTTCAGGCGGCCGGCGTTGCCGGGGTACGCCTCGGGGCTGCGGGTGTGGGTGAACCAGAAGTGGTTGCCGTAGCCAGCGCCGATCTGATGGGTGTCGATCTTCCCGGGGTAGGTGTTCATGGTGAGCGTGGTGTGGTCCGGGCGTTCCATGGTGGTGGACCGGGGGGGGCGAAGTCGAAGGTGAAGGTGCCGTCGGATTTCACGGCGCCGCAGCCTCTGCTGTCCGATCCCGCTGGCACGGTGCCGCTTGGGAGGTCGTCGACGATCAGGGCGTTCGCGTCCAGGCCCGAGGTGCAGCGCGGCGGGTAGGAGGCCGCGTCGGGTTGTTCGGGGTAGGTGGTGTCGAAGCGGTGGACGGCGTAGCCGCAGGTGGCGTCTCCGTCCTGGCAGATCTTCCACTCCAGCGGGTCGATCTTGTCTTTCCACCAGCAGTGCAGCCAGTGAGGGTTGGTGGAGGAGTCGCCAGAGTCGAGCGTGCAGGCGCCCTGGCCGGGGTCGTTGGAGTCGCCGTCGCGGATCTTGGACGGGTCGCAGAAGTTGCGGTCGTCGCAGAACAGGTCGACCGGGGGCTTTGCGGTGGAGCGGTCGTAGTTGGAGTTCCACCAGGCGGCGCGGTAGCCGGCCTGGAAGTCGCCGGGGGCGAACATGGCCGAGAGCGGGCGGGCGGCCCAGCCGATGACCTTCTCCTGGTACGGCCAGTCCTGCGGGTGCGCGGCGGCGGAGTAGTCGTCGCCGGCGAGGTCGCCTGCGGCTTGCAGGAACATCACACGGTTGGCGTCCCACAGGGGGTTGGCCGGGTTGTTGGTCCAGCCCACGCCCCAGTGCCCGGCGCCGTCAGCGGTGGGGTAGAAGCCGGAGTTGTAGGCCCACAGGGCGAAGAACCAGTTCTCGATCCACCGCGGGTTGCCGCCGTTTATAGTCATCCCGGCGTTGTAGGTCTCGTTCCACTTCTTGGAAAGGATCTGCACGCCGGCGGCGATGTTGGCGGTGTAGTCCACCGCGACCGCCTTTTGCATCAGCGGGGACAGGGTGGTGGGCTGGCCCTTGTTGTCCAGGCGCATGCCGTCGGTGGCCTGGGTGATGCCGTAGCCGCAGTCAGCGTCGAACCAGTTGATGCGCCAGGCGTCGTTCTGCTCGCCGGAGGCGGCGTAGTCCACGCCGTAGTAGTTGCCGATCAGGGAGTTCGCGGTCACCCCGGGGACAGCGAAGCGGGTGGCCTGCCACATGTTCGACTCCTGCGCGGTGATGCCGAGCATCACCTGGGCCGGGATGTGCCACTTGTCGTTGGCGCCGTCTTCGTTGTCGACCACGGCCGCAAGACTGACGCGCCGACGGCTGCAGTCCCTGCTCAAGCAGGCCGGCCGACTCCGCGGCATCGAGGCAGAAGCCGAACGGCTCCACGAGGTCTTCCACCGCGACTACCTCCACCAGCTGCCGCGGGTGGAAGCGGCGCTCGGCCAGCAAGCCACAGCCCTGCTGCGACAGCTGGACACCACCTGCCTCAACGCCGACCAACTCGAGAAAGCCTCCACCCAGATCTTCGAGCAGCACCCGGACGCCCCGATCATCCGCAGTTTTCCGGGCCTCGGGTCCTTACTGATCGTTTCAGAATGAAGTTGGTTGTCAGGCTTGGCAGTTGAGTGTTGTGTTGGCAGGATCTGTTGGGTGACCGCTGATTTTGTGCCTGATGACCTGTGGGAACGAGTGGCCCCGCTGCTACCTGCTCGTCCGCCCAGACGGCAGCGGTATCCCGGGCGGTTGCCGGCGGATGACCGGGCTGCGTTGCGGGGCATCGTTTACGTGCTGTGCAAGAGCGTGAGCTGGCGGGACGTTCCGGCTGAGCAGGTCGGCTGCAGTGGTGTGACGGCCTGGAGGCGTCTGCGGGACTGGACCGAGGCCGGCGTCTGGCCCCGCCTGCACGAGGTGCTGCTGGCCGAGCTGCGGGCCGCGGGCTTGCTGGACATGAGCGATGCGGCCGTCGACGGCTCCCATGTCCGGGCTCTCAAAGGGGGGCTCGCACCGGACCTTCGCCGGTCGACCGCGCGCGCCCGGGCAGCAAGCACCACCTGATCACCGACCGCCACGGAACCCCACTCGCCGTCTCGCTGACCAGCGGAAACCGTCACGACGTCACTCAGCTGATGCCCCTGTTGGACGCGATACCCCGCATTCGCGGGGTGCGCGGGCGGCCGAGGCACCGGCCGGGCCGGCTGTTCGCCGACCGCGGCTACGACTACGACTACGACAAGTACCGCCGCCTCCTGCGGGCCCGAGGCATCACACCGAAGATCGCACGCAAGGGCTTAGCCCACGGCTCCGGCCTGGGCAAGACCCGTTGGGTCGTCGAGCGGACCTTCGCCTGGATTCACCAGTTCAAGCGGCTTCGGATCCGCTACGAGATACGCGCCGACCTCCACCTCGCACTGCTCCAACTCGCTTGCAGCATCATCTGCTTGAGGCGACTCCGAACCTCATTCTGGAACGATCAGTTAGGCCGGAGCCGGTGACGGGTCTGCCCCGGCCGGGCGCGTGGGGCCCGGCCCTGACCGGGACCCCCGGCCGGGGCAGACCCGTGGAAGCCACCCACTCGGGTGCCCACCAACGGCCCCTGCCCGGACCGACCACTGCCGGGTAGGCCGGGCCGGAGTCGTGGTTGAACGTAACACCACTGCAATGATTTGCGAAAGAGTTTGCGGTCACGAAACGGCTTGTTTTCAGGCGTGTTGCCGGAGTCTGCTCGGAGGGTTGACCGGTGGCCCGGCTGGGCTTACGGTCTCGTCCGCAACGAGTTTCAGACTTCTTGCAGCAAGAATTCCCAAAGGCCTTGCGGGCACGGCGCGTTGCCGCACGAGGCTGACCCCTCGCATCCGCACCTTCCTGTGAGCCCAGGAGGAATCATGGCCAGCAGAACCGTGGCCGCGGCACTCGCCGTTGTGGCGGGAGCCGCCGTCGCCGTCACGGCCCCCACCGCCGCCCAGGCCGCCCCGCCCGGCGGCAAGGACGTCACCGCCGTGATGTTCGAGTGGAAGTTCGACTCGATCGCCAAGGCGTGCACCGACATCCTCGGCCCCGCCGGATACGGCTTCGTACAGGTCTCCCCGCCCCAGGAGCACATCCAGGGCGGCCAGTGGTGGACCTCGTACCAGCCCGTCAGCTACCGGATCGCCGGACGCCTCGGCGACCGCGCCGCGTTCGCGAGCATGGTGAACACCTGCCACGCGGCCGGGGTCAAGGTCGTCGCCGACTCCGTCATCAACCACATGTCGGCCGGGTCGGGCACCGGCACCGGCGGGTCCTCGTACACCAAGTACAACTACCCCGGGCTGTACTCCGCGCCCGACATGGACAACTGCACCTCGCAGATCAACAACTACCAGGACCGCGGGAACGTGCAGAACTGCGAGCTCGTCGGGCTCGCGGACCTGGACACCGGCGAGGAGTACGTCCGGGGCAGGATCGCCGGATATCTGAACGACATGCTGTCCCTCGGCGTCGACGGCTTCCGCATCGACGCCTCCAAGCACATGCCCGCCGACGACCTGGCCGCCGTCAAGTCCCGGCTGAGCAACCCGAACGCCTACTGGAAGCACGAGGCCATCCACGGCGCGGGCGAGGCGGTCTCGCCGAGCGAGTACCTCGGCAGCGGCGACGTCCAGGAGTTCCGCTACGGACGCGGCCTCAAGCAGGTGTTCAACCACGAGAACCTCGCCCACCTGAAGAACTTCGGCGAGGGCTGGGGCTTCATGGAGTCCGGGAAGTCCGCCGTCTTCGTCACCAACCACGACACCGAGCGCGTCGGGGACACCCTCACCTACAAGGACGGCGCCGCCCACACCCTGGCGCACGTCTTCATGCTGGCCTGGCCGTACGGCTCGCCCGACGTCCACTCCGGCTACGAGTTCTCGGACCACGACGCCGGCCCGCCGAACGGCGGCCAGGTCAACGCCTGCTACAGCGACGGCTGGAAGTGCCAGCACGCCTGGCGCGAGATCTCCTCCATGGTCGCCTTCCGCAACACCGCGCGGGGCACCGGTGTCACCGACTGGTGGGACAACGGCGGCGACGCGATCGCCTTCGGCCGCGGCGACAAGGGCTACGTGGCCATCAACCACGAGAGCTCCCCGCTGACCCGCACCTTCCAGACCTCGCTGCCGTCCGGCACCTACTGCGACGTGCAGAGCGGCAACGCCGTCACGGTGAACGGCTCCGGCCAGTTCACCGCGACGCTGGGCGCCGGCACCGCCGTCGCACTGCACGCCGGTGCCCGTGACTGCGGCGGCCCCACGGAGCCCGACCCGGTGAGCGCGGGTGCGTCCTTCGCCGTCGACGCCACCACCGTCATGGGCCAGAACATCCATGTCACCGGCAACCGCCCGGAGCTCGGCAACTGGAACCCCGGCAGTGCCCCCAAGCTGGACCCGTCGAGCTACCCCGTGTGGAAGCTCGACGTGAATCTGCCCGCCGGCACGGCGTTCGAGTACAAGTACATCCGCAAGGACGGATCCGGCAACGTCACGTGGGAGAGCGGCGCCAACCGCACCGCCACCGTCCCGTCCTCCGGCAAGGTCACGCTGAACGACACCTGGCGCAACTGACGCCGCCCCGCGCGCTGCCCCGCGTCCCTCCCCGGGCGCGGGGCAGCGCTCTCGCACCGCACACCACCCTCATCCAGGAGAGACCTGCCTTGATACGCCCCCGTATCCCGCTGCGCAGCGCAGTGGCCGCCGCCGTGGCGACGGCGACGGTCGCCGCGCTCGTGTCCGCCCTTCCGGCGGCAGCGGCACCCAAGCCGCCGAAGCCGCCGTCGGACAGATCCCTGGCCGCCGAGCCCGCCCGCAACGACCTGACGCGTGAGCAGTTCTACTTCGTCCTGCCCGACCGTTTCGCCAACGGCGACCCGAAGAACGACCGTGGCGGACTGACCGGATCGCGTCTCGCGACCGGCTACGACCCCACCGACAAGGGCTTCTACCAGGGCGGCGACCTCAAGGGAATCACCGAGAAGCTGGACTACATCAAGGGCCTGGGCACCACCGCCATATGGATGGCGCCGATCTTCAAGAACCAGCCCGTGCAGGGCGAGGGCAAGGACGCCAGCGCCGGCTACCACGGCTACTGGATCACCGACTTCACCCAGGTCGACCCGCACTTCGGTACCAACGCCGACCTGGAGCGGCTGATCGACAAGGCCCACGCCAAGGGCATGAAGGTCTTCTTCGACGTCATCACCAACCACACCGCCGACGTCGTGGACTACAAGGAGAAGTCGTACGACTACCTCTCCGAGGGCGCCTTCCCTTATCTGACCAAGGACGGCGTGCCGTTCGACGACACCGACTACGCGGACGGCTCGAAGCGCTTCCCGCGCGTCGACACGGACTCCTTCCCGCGCACCCCCGTCGTGCCCGAGGACAAGAAGGACCTCAAGGTCCCGTCCTGGCTCAACGACCCGACGATGTACCACAACCGCGGTGACTCGACCTTCGCCGGCGAGTCCTCCGAGAACGGCGACTTCGTCGGTCTGGACGACCTGTGGACCGAGCGTCCCGAGGTCGTCGAGGGCATGGCGAAGATCTACCAGCGATGGGTCCGCGACTTCGGCATCGACGGCTTCCGTATCGACACGGTCAAGCACGTCAACACCGAGTTCTGGACCCAGTGGGCCACCGCGCTCGACGCCTACGCGGCCAAGCGCGGCCGTGACGACTTCTTCATGTTCGGCGAGGTCTACTCGGCCGACCCGGCCATCACCTCGAAGTACGTGACCCAGGGCCGCCTCGACGCCACCCTGGACTTCCCCTTCCAGGACGCCGCACGGGCCTACGCCTCGCAGGGCGCTCCCGCCGAGAAGCTGGCGAACCTCTTCGCGCAGGACTACCGCTACACCACCGACAAGGCCAACGCCTACGAGTCGGTCCCCTTCCTCGGCAACCACGACATGGGCCGCTTCGGCACGTTCCTCGCGCAGGACCACCCGAAGGCAGGAGACGCCGAACTGCTGGCCCGGTACAAGCTCGCCAACGAGCTGATGTTCCTCAGCCGCGGCAACCCCGTCGTCTACTACGGCGACGAGCAGGGCTACACCGGCGCCGGCGGCGACAAGGACTCCCGCCAGACGCTGTTCGCCTCGCAGACCGCGGACTACCTGGACGACGACCAGCTCGGCACCGACCGCACCCACGCGCACGATGCCTACGACACCTCCCACCCGCTCTACCGGCAGATCGCCGCACTGGCGAAACTCACCAAGGCCCACCCGGCGCTGCGCGACGGCATCCAGGAGCAGCGGTACGCGGAGGGCTCGGTGTACGCCTTCTCCCGTACGGACGCGAAGACGCGGACCGAGTACGTCGTCGCCGTGAACAACGCGGCCGAGGCAGGGACCGTGAAGGTCCCGACCGGTTCCGCCGGCACGGACTTCGCGGCGATCCACGGCGGGGACGACACCGTCCGCAGTGACGGTGACGGAACCGTCGAGGTGACCGTCCCGGCGCTGGGCGCCCTGGTGCTGAAGGCGGCGAAGCCGCTCGGCGCGCCTGCCGCACAGCCCACGCTCACCCTGAAGGCACCCGAGGCCGGTGCCACCGGAACCGTGGAGATCTCCGCCGACGTCGACGGGGGACAGCTGAACCGCGTCGTGTTCGCCGCCCAGACCGGAAACGGCAGGTGGCAGGTCCTCGGCTCCGCCGACCACGCCCCCTACAAGGTCACCCAGCACATCACCGCCCCGGCCGGAACCGCCCTGCGGTACAAGGCCGTCGTCGTCGACAGCGCGGGCCGCACCGCGAGCGCGACCGCCGCCACCACCAGCGGCGCTCCTGCCGTGGAACAGCCGCCGACCGCCACCCAGCGCGACTACGCGATCGTCCACTACAAGCGCGCGGACGGGGACTACGCCGACTGGGGCCTGTACACCTGGGGCGACATCGCCGAGGGAGAGGGCACCACCTGGCCCGCCGGCAAGCCGTTCAGCGGACGCGACGCCTACGGCGCCTTCGCCTATGTCAAGCTCAAGCCCGGCGCTTCCTCCGTGGGCTTCATCGCCGTGAACAAGGACGGCGTCAAGGACACCGACGCCGACCGCGAGATCGATCTGTCGAAGACCGGCGAGGTCTGGATCGAGCAGGGCAAGCCGGAGGTGCTGGACACCGCACCCGAGGGCGCGTACCCGCCCCAGGACACCACCAAGGCCGTGCTCCACTACCAGCGCCCCGACGGGGACTACACCGGCTGGGGCCTGCACACCTGGACCGGCGCCGCGAACCCGACCGACTGGTCGAAGCCGCTGGAGCCGGTGCGCACCGACGCGTACGGCGCGGTCTTCGAGGTGCCGCTCGCGGCCGGAGCCACCTCGCTCAGCTACATCCTGCACAGGGGTGACGAGAAGGACCTGCCGTCCGACCGGTCGCTCGACCTCAAGGGAACCGGCCACGAGGTGTGGCTGCTCGCCGGCCAGGAGAAGCACCTGCTGCCGCAGCCCAAGGGCGGCGGCGCGGCACTCGACCCGACCAAGGCGGAGGCCGTCTGGATCGACGAGAACACCGTCGCCTGGAAGGGCAGCGACGCCGCCGCCTCCAGCGCCCTGCTGTACGCGCGGGACGGCTCCATCGCAGTCAAGGACGGCGCCCTCACCGGAGAGCGCCGGGTGCTGCGGCTGAACAGGACGGAGCTGACCGACGCGCAGAAGGCGAAGTTCCCGCATCTGAAGTCCTACGGGGCCTTCTCCGTCGACCCGCGCGACCGCGACCGGGTGCGCGAGGCCCTGCGCGGGCAGGTCGTGGCGGCGCAGTACGCGGCAGGCGGGGCCGCGTTGACGGCCACCGGCGTGCAGATCGCCGGCGTCCTCGACGACCTGTACGCGGCGAAGGCCACCAAGGCCGACCTCGGCGCCACCTTCGACCGCAAGGGCGTTCCCACGCTGCGGCTGTGGGCACCGACCGCCCAGCACGTCTCCCTCGAACTCGACGGGAAGCGTGTCGCCATGCGCCGTGACGACGCGAGCGGCGTCTGGTCGGTCAGGGGCAGGAAGAACTGGAAGGGCGACGCGTACCGGTACCACGTGAAGGTCTGGGCGCCCAGCGTCCAGAAGGTCGTCACCAACAGGGTCACCGACCCCTACTCGCTCGCGCTGACCACCGACTCGGAGCGGAGCGTCGTCGCCGACCTCTCCGACAGGTCGCTCAAGCCGGCCGGCTGGCCGGCGCTGAAGAAGCCCGCCGCCGTGCCGCTGAAGGACGCCCAGATCCAGGAGCTGCACATCCGCGACTTCTCGATCGCGGACGCCACGGCCGACCACAAGGGCACCTACCTCGCCTTCGCCGACAAGGACAGCAAGGGCTCGCGGCACCTGCGCGAGCTGGCCGCCGCCGGCACCTCGTACGTGCATCTGCTGCCTGCCTTCGACATCGGCACCATTCCCGAGAGGAAGTCGGAGCAGCAGCAGCCGGAGTGCGACCTCAAGGTCCTCGCACCGGACTCGGCGGAGCAGCAGGCGTGCATCGCGAAGGCCGCGGCGAAGGACGCGTTCAACTGGGGCTACGACCCGCTGCACTACACCGTCCCGGAGGGCTCGTACTCGACCGATCCGGACGGCACACGCCGCACCGTCGAGTTCCGGCAGATGGTCAAGTCGCTCAACGAGGACGGCCTGCGCACCGTCATGGACGTGGTCTACAACCACACCGTGGCGAGCGGCCAGTCGGACAAGTCCGTGCTCGACAGAGTCGTACCCGGCTACTACCAGCGCCTGCTGGCCGACGGCAGCGTCGCCACCTCCACCTGCTGCGCCAACACCGCGCCCGAGAACGCCATGATGGGCAAGCTCGTCGTCGACTCGGTCGTGACATGGGCGCGCGACTACAAGGTGGACGGCTTCCGCTTCGACCTGATGGGCCACCACCCGAAGGCCAACATCCTGGCGGTGCGCGCCGCACTCGACGAGCTGACGCTCGAGCGCGACGGCGTGGACGGCAAGAAGATCATCCTCTACGGGGAGGGGTGGAACTTCGGCGAGATCGCCGACGACGCCCGCTTCGTCCAGGCCACCCAGAAGAACATGGCCGGCACCGGCATCGCGACCTTCTCCGACCGGGCTCGCGACGCGGTCCGCGGAGGCGGCCCGTTCGACGAGGACCCCGGTGTGCAGGGCTTCGGCTCCGGCCTGTTCACCGACCCCAACACCTCGAAAGCCAATGGCGCCGAGGCCGAGCAGAAGGCGCGGCTGCTGCACTACCAGGACCTGATCAAGGTCGGTCTGTCCGGCAACCTCGCGTCCTACTCCTTCACGGACACCAGCGGCCGCACCGTCAAGGGCTCCGAGGTCGACTACAACGGCGCCCCGGCCGGCTACGCCGCCGCACCCGGCGACGCCCTGGCCTACTCGGACGCCCACGACAACGAGTCGCTGTACGACGCCCTCGCGTTCAAGCTCCCGGCCGCCACCTCCCCGGCCGACCGGGCCCGTATGCAGGTGCTGTCGATGGCCGTCTCCGCGCTGTCTCAGGGACCGGCGCTCTCGCAGGCCGGGTCGGACCTGCTGCGCTCCAAGTCTCTGGACCGCAACTCGTACGACAGCGGCGACTGGTTCAACGCGATCCACTGGGACTGCCGCGACGGCAACGGCTTCGGCCGCGGACTCCCGCCGGAGGCCGACAACAAGTCCAAGTGGGGTTTCGCGAAGCCGCTGCTCACCGCTCCCTCGCTGTCCGTGGGCTGCGCCGAGATCAACGGCACGTCCGCCGCCTACCGCGACCTGCTCGAGATCCGCACCGGTGAGCCGGCCTTCGGCCTGACCACCGCGGGCCAGGTGCAGTCGGCGCTGTCGTTCCCGCTGTCCGGGAAGGACGAGACACCCGGTGTGATCACGATGCGGCTCGACGATCTCGTGGTGGTCTTCAACGCCACTCCGGAGCAGCAGACCCAGCGGGTCGGCGAACTGGCGGGCATGGGTTACGCCCTGCACCCCGCCCAGCGGTCCGGCGCGGACGACGTCGTCAAGGCATCGTCGTACGAGGCGAGTTCGGGCACCTTCACGGTCCCGGCCCGTACGGTCGCCGTGTTCGAGCGCGGCTGACGAGCGTTTCGTCACACCAGGTTCCCGTCCCCTCACCCGTGTCGTAGTTGGGCCGAACGGGTGAGGGGAGCGAGGATGGAGTCATGAGTAGGTACGAGAGGTTCGACGTCACCGACGAGCAGTGGGAGGGCCTGGCCCAGGTTGTGCCGCTGCGCAGTCGCAACGAGTGGCCGTCGCGGGCCGATCACCGCACTGTCGCGCGGGAGTACGCGACCCCGGAGAACCGTCGCTTCGTCGTGCTGCGGGTCCAGGTCTTCGCCGACGCGCGTGAGGTCGCGGAGTACCTGGTCGACCAGACGCCGGTGCTGCTCGACCTCACCGGCGCGGAGACCGACGTCGCCAAACGGATCCTCGACTTCACCAGTGGAGTCGTGTTCGGACTCGGCAGTGCGATGCATCGCGTCGACCGGAACGTCTTCCTGCTCGCACCCGTCGGCACCGAGGTCGAAGGGATTGCCGCGGCCGCCGTCCCCCATTCGTAGGAAGGCCCCCAGGCGGAACGGTTCGGCGTGGCGCGGGCTGCGTACCGTCCCGCTCATGGACGCGAAGACCCTGGTCATGGACCCGCAGACGTCACCCGGCCGGACGGCCGACAGCCGACAGCCGGCCAACGACCGCCCGGCCGGTACCCGCCCGCCGGTCAACGATCGCCCGCCGGCCGACGCCCGCCCGGCCAACGAGTCGGCCGACGCTCGCCCGGTCAACGCCCGCCCGGCCGTCACGGAGTTGCGGCTCTCCTCCTTCCGGTCCCATCGCTCCGCCGCCTTCCCGCTCGGCCCCATGACGCTCCTCGCGGGCGCCAGCGGCAGCGGCAAGTCGAGCGCCCTGGCGGCGTACGAGGCCCTGGCCCTCCTCGGCGCCGGCAACGACCTGGGCACCGCCTTCCCCGAACCGGCCGAATGCGTCCCCGAGCGGGCGGTGGCGGACCGGCAGGGGCGGCGGGGGTTCCGTATCGGCTGCACGGTCGACGGGCCGGCCGGACCGGTCCTGCTCGATCTGGCGGTGCAGGCCGAACCATGTCTGCGCATCGCGGGGGAGCGGCTTACCTGTGGCGGACGCACCTTGCTGAACACGGCGCTGCGCGATCCGGCGCGCTCCGTGGTGGAGGCCGCCTGGCTCACCGCTGGCTCCGGGGGCGTCACCCGCGGCCCGCTGCCCGACGACCGACTCGGCACGGCGCTGCTGCCGCTGCACGTCGCGGGCAGGACCGAGGCGCAGTTGCAGGTGCTCGCGGCGGCCGAGCAGGTGGTCGTCGCGCTGCGCTCGGTCTTCGCCTGCGACCCGCGGCCGGAGCTGATGCGTGTGCCGGTGCCCGCGGGGGCGGGACGGCTGCGCCGTGGCTGCGACAACCTGGCCGCAGTGCTGCACCGCACCCGCAGTGAATGCGCCAAGCGGCATGCGCGGCTCACGGCGGCGGCACGAATGGGATGCGCGGGAGCCGTGGACGATCTGGCCGTCGAGGAACTGGCGAACGGGCGTGTGCGCGCGCTGCTGGCACGGGGCGGCGCCGGAGGGCCGACGCCGGTGGGGCGGCTCGGCGAGGGCGAGCTCAGGTATCTGGGTCTCGCGCTGGTACTGCTCACCGGCCCCGGGGTGCTCGCCATGGACCAGGTGGCCGAGGTGCCGGTGGCCTATCAGTCACTGACGGTTCTCGCGGACGGATTCGACCGCAGCCTCGACCCGGCGCAGACGCGCCAACTGGTCGCGCTCGGTGCCGAGATGTGCGCACGGGGGCACATCCGGCTGGTGGGGACGGTCACCGACGGCTCGTGCGCGCGGGAGATCGGCGGCGTGACGGTGGTAGACCTGGTGCCGTGACGAGAGACGACGGGCTGGATGTCGAAGCGCTGCAGCGCCGGCTGGCCGAATTCGCGGCGGCGCGCGGCTGGGAGCCGTACCACACCCCGAAGAACCTGGCCGTGGCGCTGAGCGTCGAAGCGTCCGAACTGGTGGAGATCTTCCAGTGGTTGACCCCCGAGCAGTCGGCGCGGGTGATGGAGGAAGAGGAGGCGGCGCACCGGGTGCGGGACGAGGTCGCCGATGTGCTGGCGTATCTGCTGCAGTTCTGCGAAGCGCTCGGGGTCGATGCCCTTCAGGCGCTGTCGGAGAAGATCGACCGTAACGAGATCCGTTTTCCGCGGAAGTGAGAACTGGAGGCGAACGGGCGGGTTCAACAGGGTGCACGGCACAGCTTCATCACTCTATGGAGTCACCGGGTTATCCACAACAGGCTTGCTGTCCACAGATTTCCGAATTCCCCTGGCTTTTCGGCTCAAGGGGCTTCACTCTGGGTAATGAACTCGGTGGGTGGTAAGTCGTGCGAACGGGGGTGCGTACATGGATGCGGAACGGCTCGTCAAGGTGTGCCGACATGCGCTGGCACAGAGCCGGGCAGTGCCGGACATCGTCGCGGAGGCCTGGCAGGCCCAGGCCCTCGCGCAGGCGATCGGGGCCCGGCTCGCGCTGAGCGGCCCGCTGGAGCTGAGGGGCGAGGCCAGGGGCCTCAGCGAGACCGGCGGCCGCGGCTGCGGCGTGCTCGACCATCCGATGGTGCGCAGCGGCGCGGTCCGTGCCATGCAGCTGACTGAAGTGGCCGACCCGGAAGTGACGTTGACAGGGCTGAACGTCCTGCTGGGGGACGTGGGCATCGCACTTGTCGGCGTCGCGTGTGCCACGGACGATGAGGGGCTGTACTGGCAGTGCATCGAGACGATAGACGCGGCCGACGAGTCGAGCGACCGGGTGCGCGGCATGCTGCGGCGGCTCGCGGAGCGCGAGCCGGACCGGCCGCCGGAAACCGTCCGCGGCCGGGCAGGGCCCTGATGCCGGCAGGCGAGGGCGGCCGGGCCCGCGAGGGGCTGCGACGGGCCGATGGCGGAAGGTGCAGGATGGAAGCATGGATCTTCGAATCTTCACCGAGCCCCAGCAAGGTGCCGGCTACGACACCCTGCTGACCGTTGCCAAAGCCACCGAGGACCTCGGCTTCGACGCCTTCTTCCGGTCCGACCACTATCTGAGCATGGGCTCCGCCGATGGCCTGCCCGGGCCGACCGACGCCTGGATCACCCTGGCCGGACTGGCGCGTGAGACCAAGCGCATCCGGCTCGGCACGCTGATGACCGCGGGCACCTTCCGGCTGCCGGGTGTGCTGGCGATCCAGGTCGCCCAGGTCGACCAGATGTCGGGCGGCCGTGTCGAACTGGGGCTGGGCGCGGGATGGTTCGAGGAGGAGCACAAGGCCTACGGCATCCCGTTCCCGAAGGAGAAGTTCGCCCGGCTGGAGGAGCAGCTGGCGATCATCACGGGGCTGTGGGCTACGGAGACCGGCAAGACCTTCTCCTACGAGGGCAACCACTACCGGCTGACCGACTCGCCGGCGCTGCCCAAGCCTGCCCAGCAGAAAGTGCCGGTGCTGATCGGCGGCCACGGAGCGATCCGTACGCCCCGTCTCGCCGCGCAGTACGCGGACGAGTTCAACCTCCCCTTCGCCTCGCTCGAAGACACCGAGCGGCAGTTCGGCAGGGTGCGCGCCGCCGCGGAGAAGGCCGGTCGCGCCGCGGACGACCTGGTCTACTCGAACGCACTGGTGGTGTGTGTCGGCAAGGACGGCGCGGAGGTGGCACGCCGCGCCGCGGCGATCGGCCGCGACGTGGACGAGCTGAAGGCGAACGGTCTGGCCGGCACGCCCGCGGAGGTCGTCGACAAGATCGGCCGCTATGCCGCGGCCGGCGCGTCGCGGATCTACCTCCAGGTGCTCGACCTCGACGACCTGGACCACCTGGAGCTGATCTCGTCCCAGGTCCAGACTCAGTTGACCTGATCCACCGGGAGCAGATGTGAGGCCCGCTCGTACGCTCGCCGCCGCCCTCGCCCAAAGGACCCTCGTCCTCGACGGCGGTCTGTCCAACCAACTGCAGGCCCAGGGGTGCGACCTGTCCGACAGTCTCTGGTCGGCCGCCCTGCTCGTCGACGGTCCGCGGCAGATCGAGGCAGCGCACACGGCATACGTACGGGCGGGCGCGCAGGTGCTCATCACCTCGAGCTACCAGGCCACCTTCGAGGGGTTCGCGCGGCGAGGCCTCGGCCAGGCCGAAGCCACCCGGCTGCTCGGCCGCAGCGTCGACCTCGCCCGGTCCGCGGCAAAGGCGGCAGACCACGAGGTGTGGGTCGCCGCCTCCGTCGGGCCGTACGGCGCGATGCTCGCGGACGGCAGCGAGTACCGCGGCCGGTACGGGCTGAGCGTGCGCGAGCTCGAGCGCTTCCACCGGCCGAGGGTGGAGGCGCTGGCGGCGGCCGGCCCCGACGTGCTCGCGCTGGAGACCGTGCCGGACACGGACGAGGCACAGGCGCTGCTGAATGCCGCAGAGGGGTGCGGGGTGCCGGTGTGGCTGTCGTACACGATCGCGGACGGCCGTACCCGGGCCGGCCGGCCGGCGGCCGAGGCCTTCGCGCTGGCGGCCGGTCGTGACGAGGTGATCGCGGTCGGGGTCAACTGCTGCGATCCGGGCGAAACCGTGCCCGCGGCGGCGCTCGCCTGTGAAATCACCGGCAAGCCCGCCGTCGTCTACCCCAACAGCGGCGAGCGCTGGGACGCAGCCGCACGGGCCTGGCAGGGCGGGTCCGCCTACGACCCGGCCCAGGTGCGCGCATGGCGGGCCGCCGGCGCCCGCCTGATCGGCGGCTGCTGCCGGGTCGGGCCGCAGAAGATCGGGGAGCTCGCGCGGCTGCTGGCCCACGAGGAGGAAGAGTGAGCGAACGCGGACCGGGAGGGGACCGGTTCCTGACGAAAACCCCTGGTCGGAGGTGGCCGACCGGACGATACTCAAACGCGTGTTCCTGACGATCAGTACTACCGGTACCCGTGAGCGTCCCGCGACCGACCTGGGCTTTCTGCTGCACAAGCATCCCGACAAGGCGCAGGCGTTCTCCACCTCGCACGGCACGGCACACGTCTTCTACCCCGAGGCGTCGGCCGAGCGGTGCACGGCCGCGCTGCTCCTGGAGGTGGATCCCGTGGCGCTGGTGCGGCGCGGCAGGGGCAAGGGCCGCGGCGGCGCACCCGACTCGGCGCTCGCGCAGTACGTCAACGACCGCCCCTACGCGGCGTCGTCCCTGCTGGCCGTGGCGCTGAGCACGGTGTTCAAGAGCGCCCTGCGCGGGGTCTGCGCCGCGTTGCCCGAGCGGGCCGACGCGCCGCTGCCGCTGCGCATCGAGGTGCCCGCGCTGCCCGCGCGAGGCGGCGCCGAACTGGTCCGCAAGCTCTTCGGGCCGCTCGGCTGGAGCTCCGTCGAGGCCGAACCGGTCGAGCTGGACGCGAAGTTCCCCGAATGGGGCGCCTCCCGCTATGTACAGCTGGTACTCGAAGGGGAGCTGCGGCTCGCTGACGCGCTGCGCCAGCTCTACGTCCTGCTGCCCGTCCTCGACGACGCGAAGCACTACTGGGTCGCACCGGAGGAGGTCGACAAGCTGCTGCGCGCCGGCGAGGGCTGGCTCGCGGAACACCCCGAGCAGAAGCTGATCACCAGCCGCTATCTGTCCCGGCGCCGGGGGCTGACCCGGCAGGCCATGGAGCGCCTGGAGCTGGCGCGTCTCGCAGAGGCCGACGACCTCCAGGTCGAGGACGTGGACAACGCCGTGGACGAGACCACCGACACCGAGGAGCGTCCCGTCCCGCTCGCCGAGCAGCGCAGGGAAGCCATCCTCGACGTGCTCCGCACGTCGGGCGCGAGCCGGGTGCTCGACCTGGGCTGCGGTCAGGGCCAGTTGGTGCAGGCCCTGCTCAAGGACGTCCGCTTCACCGAGATCGTCGGCGTGGACGTCTCGGTTCGCGCGCTGACCATCGCCGGACGGCGGCTCAAGCCGGAGCGGATGGGCGAGCGGCAGGCGGCCCGGGTCAAGCTGATGCAGGGCTCGCTCACGTACACGGACAAACGACTGGTGGGATACGACGCGGCCGTCCTCAGCGAGGTCGTGGAGCACCTCGACCTGCCGCGGCTGCCCGCGCTCGAGTACGCGGTGTTCGGCTCGGCCCGGCCGAGGACGGTGCTCGTGACGACGCCGAACGTCGAGTACAACGTCCGCTGGGAGACGCTGCCCGCCGGCCATGTCCGCCACGGCGACCACCGGTTCGAGTGGACCCGCGGGGAGTTCCGCACCTGGGCCGGCGGTGTGGCGGAGCGGCACGGCTACGAGGTCCGTTACGTGCCGGTGGGGCCCGACGACCCCGAGGTGGGCGCGCCCACGCAGATGGCCGTGTTCGAGATGACCGGGGCCACCGACCCGGACGCCGGGAAGGCCGGGAAGGCCACCGACCCGGACGCCGGGAAGGCCGGGAGGACGGCGAAGGCCGAGGAGACTGCGATCACGGAGAAGGCGAAGGAGGCGAAGGCCGCATGAGCACCGCGGAGAACCCCACGGGCAACACCGAGACCACAGGCGCCACCGGCATCACCCCCGGCCGCCGGCTCCCGGTCACCGACCTGTCCCTCGTCGTCCTCGTCGGGGCCAGCGGCTCCGGCAAGTCGACCTTCGCGCGCAAGCACTTCAAGCCGACCGAGGTCATCTCCTCCGACTTCTGCCGCGGCCTGGTCGCCGATGACGAGAACGACCAGAGCGCCAGCGGCGACGCCTTCGACGTGCTGCACTACATCGTCGGCAAGCGGCTGGCGGCCGGGCGGCTGACCGTCGTCGACGCGACCAACGTGCAGCAGGAGAGCCGCCGCCAGCTGGTCCGGCTGGCGCGTGAGCACGACGTCCTGCCGATCGCGATCGTGCTCGACGTGCCGGAAGAGGTCTGCGCGCAGCGCAACGCGATCCGCCCCGACCGCTCCGACATGCCCCGCCACGTCATCGCGCGCCACCGCCGCGAACTGCGCCGCTCGCTGCGGGGCCTGGAGCGTGAAGGCTTCCGCAAGGTCCACATCCTGCGCAGCGTCGAGGAGGCGGACAGCGCCGAGATCGTCCTCGAGCGCCGTTACAACGACCTGCGGCACCTGACCGGACCGTTCGACCTCATCGGCGACATCCACGGCTGCAGCTCCGAGCTGGAGACACTGCTCGGCAAGCTCGGTTATGTGGATGGCGTACACCCCGAGGGCCGTACCGCCGTCTTCGTCGGAGACCTCGTCGACCGCGGCCCGGACAGTCCCGGCGTGCTGCGCCGGGTGATGGACATGGTCGCCGAGGGCGGTGCCCTGTGCGTGCCCGGCAACCACGAGAACAAGCTCGGACGCTGGCTCAAGGGAAGAAACGTCCAGCACACCCACGGGCTCGCGGAGACGATCGAACAGCTGGACAAGGAGGACGACGCCTTCCGTGCGCAGGTGCGGGAGTTCATCGACGGACTCGTCAGCCACTACGTGCTCGACGAGGGCAGGCTCGTGGTCGCCCACGCCGGGCTGCCCGAGAAGTACCACGGGCGTACCTCCGGCCGGGTCCGCTCGCACGCGCTGTACGGGGAGACGACCGGGGAGACCGACGAATTCGGACTGCCTGTCCGCTACCCGTGGGCCGAGGACTACCGGGGCCGGGCCGCGGTGGTCTACGGCCACACACCTGTACCCGACACCTCATGGATCAACAACACCATCTGCCTCGACACGGGCGCGGTGTTCGGTGGGAAGATGACCGCCCTGCGCTGGCCCGAGCGGGAACTGGTCGACGTGCCGGCCCAGAAGGTCTGGTACGAGCCGGTCAGGCCACTTGTCACCGAGGCGCCGGGCGGCCGTGAGGGCCGGCCGCTGGACCTCGCCGATGTGCAGGGCCGGCGGGTCGTGGAGACCCGCCACATGTCCCGCATCGGCGTACGCGAGGAGAACGCCGCCGCCGCGCTCGAGGTGATGAGCCGCTTCGCGATCGACCCGCGCCTGCTGGCGTATCTGCCGCCGACCATGGCGCCGACCGCCACGTCGAAGGAGGAGGGCTACCTGGAGCATCCGGCGGAGGCGTTCGCCCAGTACCGGTCCGACGGTGTCGCCAAGGTCGTGTGCGAGGAGAAGCACATGGGCTCGCGTGCGGTGGCGCTGGTCTGCCGGGACGCCGACGCCGCTCGCGAGCGGTTCGGCGCTTGTGGGGGTACCTCCCACGCCGAAGGCCGTGGGGGAGGGCCGACGGGCGCGCTGCACACCCGGACCGGGCGGCCCTTCTTCGACGACCTCGCGGTCACCGAGGAGGTCCTCGAGCGCCTGCGCACCGCCGTCACCGCCGCCGGGCTGTGGGACGAGCTGCAGACCGACTGGCTGCTGCTGGACGCCGAGCTGATGCCCTGGTCCCTCAAGGCCCACGGTCTGCTGCGCTCGCAGTATGCCGCGGTGGGCGCCGCGTCCGGCGCCGTACTGCCCGGCGCGACCGCTGCCCTGGCGGCCGCGGCGGCGCGTGGTGCCGCCGTCGACGCGCTGCTGGAGCGGCAGCACGAGCGCGCCGCCGACGCGGCCGCGTTCACCGAGGCGTACCGGCGCTACTGCTGGAGCACGGACGGGCTCGACGGGGTGCGGCTCGCGCCCTTCCAGATCCTCGCGGCGCAGGGGCGCTCGCTCGCGGCGGTGCCGCACGACGCGCAACTGGCGTGGCTGGACCGGCTGGTGGAGCACGACCCGACGGGCCTGCTCCAGGTCACCCGGCGGCTGGTCGTCGACACGGGCGACGAAGCATCGGTGCGTTCAGGTGCCGACTGGTGGCTGGAGATGACCGGGCGGGGCGGCGAGGGCATGGTCGTCAAGCCGCTGCAGGCACTCGCACGGGACGGGAAGGGCCGGCTCGTGCAGCCGGGCATCAAGGTGCGCGGCCGTGAGTACCTCCGCATCATCTACGGCCCCGAGTACACCCGCCCGCAGAACCTGGAGCGGCTGCGCGGCAGATTCCTGAACCACAAGCGCTCGCTCGCCCTGCGCGAGTACGCCCTGGGACTGGAGGCGCTGGACCGGCTGGCCGACGGCGAGCCGCTGTGGCGTGTCCACGAGGCCGTGTTCGCGGTGCTGGCGCTGGAGTCGGAGCCGGTCGACCCCCGGCTGTGAGCGGCGCGGTACGACGCCCCGGCCGCCTCCCCGGCGGCCGGGGCGTCGTGCCGGGGGCTCACCCGGGAGGTACAGCAGGAGGGCATGCGCCCGCGCATTGCCCAGTGCGCCCCCATGTGCCCCCAAGACCCTTTCAGGTCATATTGACCGACCGATGACCGGCCCATAGCGTCATTGGCCCGACGCAGTGTGACGGATGATGAGCTCTGAGGTACCGAGTGCCTCGTGGGCCCACTGCGCGGAAAGACACACCGGCGTAGGAAGTGGTCCCCCGACGGGCCAGCACATCCGCTGCGGGGGGCGAAGCGATGAGTCTGTTCGGAGGGGGCAGTTCGTTTCTCGACGCCCTCACTCCGCAGGACCGTGCGACGCTCATCGCCCTCGGCGCCCCCCGTGTCTACGAATCCGGCGCGGTCATGATCCAGGAGCGCGACACCAGCACCTTTGTGCTGCTGCTGCTCTCGGGATGGGCCGTGGTATCCGTCGACACCGATCGCGGAGGGCGCCTCATCCTCGCCCTGAGGGGCGCCGGCGAGGTCGTCGGCGACCTCGCGGCCGTGGACCGCGGGCCGCGCAGCGCCTCTGTGACCGCGCTCGGCGAGGTGCGCACCGTGGCCGTTTCCGGCGAGCGCTTCCGCAGCTTTCTCGCCGCCCGCCCCCAGGCCACGGCGCTGATCATGCGCCAGCTCAGCGCCCGGCTGCGCAGCTCGGACGTCGAACGCCGGTCGCTGGCCTCCGGTTCGGTGCTGCAGCGGCTCGCCGCGCGCCTGGTCGAGCTCGGCCGACGGGTGGGCCGCCGCTGCGACGAAGGCACCGTCATCGACCTGCCCCTGCCGCAGCACGACCTCGCGGCGGCCATCGGCGCGACCCGGGAGGCGGTGGCGAAAGTGCTGCGCCTGCTGCGCGAGCAGGGCGTGGTGCGCACCGCGCACCGCCGCCTGATCGTCACCGACATGAAGCTGCTGCGGCTGCTCGCCGAGGGCCGCGAACAACCGCCGCAGCGCAGATCGGCGAGGAAAAAGCCGCCACTTGTGTAAACGGCTACATCGCCCGTCGCCCGACGCGCCCAGTCTTTTCTCCGAGACGACAGCAACCCAGGGGGTCCCAGTGAGCAGTGCGGCAGCCGTCAACAGACTGGTGATATACGGAGACGTCTGCGGCTCGGGAACCATGGGTCTCGAAGCGAAGAGACGCATGCGGGACGCCATGTACGGGGCGTTCACCGAGGCGTACGGTGCCGTCGGCGTCGACGTGCGCCGTATCCACCAGGAGGACCGCGGAGACGGGATCCTCGCGGCGCTCGATCCGGGCGTACCGCCGACGCTGATGGTCGGCACCTGGACCGACACCCTGTACCAGAGCCTGCGCGAACACAACGCGGCCGGCGCCCCCCGTCTGCGGCTGCGCATCGGGATGAACGCGGGGCCGGTACTCGACGACGGCAGAGGGCTGGTGGGCCGGGCCGTGGACCTGGCGGCCCGGCTCTGCGACAGCCCGACCGCCAAGCGGACGATGGAGCTGGCCCCCGGTTCCGACCTGCTGCTCGTCGTGTCCGACTGGCTCTACACCAACGTGGTGGCGGAGGGCGGCCGTTACGTGGAGCCGGAGACCTACCGCAGCGCCCGGGTCCGATTCAAGGAGACCGACGAGAAGGCCTGGTTCCACATCCCGCGGACCCCCGCGCCGCCACTGCCCGAGGACCGGCCGGACGACCTGCCGGGCGCCGGACAGGGACGCGGCGCGAAAACACCCGGCGCGGCCGACGCGCCGGGTGCACCGACCGGCGGTGGGCCGGTACAGGGGGACGGCCCACCGCCTTCCGCTCCGCCACGTATCGGCACGCAGATCAATGCGCGGGGTGACGTGGCGGCATTCGAGAACAACGTGTTCCACGCCCCGGTGACCGGCATCCGCAAGGACCGCGCAACCGGTGCACCCGACCCGGGTGATGCGGCATGAGTGACCAGGACCAGGCCCCGCCCACCGACGGCCCGGCGGACGACAAGCCGCCCGTGGCCGACCCCAGGCCCCCCGGAGAGGCCGAGGCCGGCGCCGGTGCGCCGGACGGCGCGGAGCCGCCGCCGGAGCCGCCCAACCCCTTCGCGACGGCCGGCCGCAACCCGATCGGTTCGGCAGGCGGCACCGGCGGATCCGGCACCGCCCATGCCGCACGCCGGACCTTCGCCCCCCGGCAGGCGGAACGCGTCGTCAACTTCGGCGACGACGGCCAGTATTTCCACGGCAACTACTTCATCAGCCAGTTCGGTACGGGCGGTGGCCCGGCCCTGCTCGACGGGCCGGTCCCGGCGGAGGAACTGCGAACCCTCGCCGGTGTCTACTGCGAGTCGCCCGGGTACGGCCGGATGCGGGCCCGGCTCCGCGAATGCGGTCTGCTGGTCCTGTGCGGCGAACGGGGCAGCGGCCGCAAGGCCACGGCCCTCGCGCTGCTCGCCGAACTGACCGAGGACCAGGTCACCCGGCTCGACCCCAGCCAGGCCGTGCACACCATCACCGGCGAGATGCTCAAGGAACAGCACGGGCACCTGCTGGAGCTCCCCTCCGAGGAGTTGCACCGCGACGGCGGCCGGAGCGCGGGTGCAGACGGCCGGGAGGCCGTGGGCGGCCCAGGCCGGCTCACCGAACTGCATCTGGACCGCTTCAGCCGGCTGCTGCTGGCTGCCAAGGCCTTCGGTGTCGTTCTCGTCGAGCCCGGAGATCTGGCCGACCGGCTGCTGCGCGGCCGCTACGGCATGCACTGCCGGCCGCCCGGGACCGAGGACGTCCTCCACCGCCATCTGCGCATCCGGCTCAGGGACGAGCCGCAGGAAGCCCTCGACAGCTGCCGGGAGCTGGCCCGCCGTGACGACGTCCAGGGCGCACTCGGACTCGACGAGCTGCGGCCCCGGGAGGCGGCCGGCCTCGCCGATCTGCTCGCCCGGCACCACCGCGGCGAGATCGGCGAGGACGAACTCCTCGACGGCTGCGCCACCTTCGTACGGGCACAGGCACGCTCGTGGTTCGCGGGCGCCGACCGCCCAGGCACCCTCCCCGAGGCCGCTCCCACGATCAACGCGGCCGCCTTCCGTATCGCCGTCGCCGTGTTCAACGGGTCGCCCTACGGCCTGGCGGCGGAAGCCGCGGAGCAGCTCGCCTGGGAGATGCAGGTCACCCTCGACCCCGAACAGGCGGTCGGCAGGAGGCTGTTCGGTACGCACGCCGACGAACGGCCGGTCCTGGCCCGCTCGGTGGTCGAGGACTCGGAGCTCGATCTGGGTGACGCCCAGATCCCGGTGCGCGCCATCCGCTTCCAGGGTGAGGCACTCGCCACCGCAGTTCTGCGCGAGGTCTGGCACGGCTATCACAACGTGCGCGGACCGGTGGTGCGGTGGCTGCGCGCACTCTGCGACGACCCGCGGCCCCACGTGTGGGTGCGGGCCTCCGTGGCCGCCGGGGTGCTGTGCTCCTGGGACTGGGTGTACGGGGCGGGCGAGTTGATCGGCCCGATGGCGGCGACGGACAGCCCCGTACAGCAGATGTCCGCCGCCACGGCGCTCGCGGAGGCGTCCAGGGACCCGTCGGTGCAGCCGGCCGTCGGCGCACTGCTGAAGGAGTGGGCCGGGTCCGGCCAGGACAACCTGGTGACGACCGCCCTGCTGACCCACGGCTACGGCATGGCGGCCGGCTCCGTCCGTGCCTCCCTCGACGCGCTCGCGAAGACCGTCCGCACCGGGGACGTGACGGTGCTGTCCAACGCGGCGTTCAGCGTCACCCGCCTGCTCGCCGGTGTGGAACCGGAGACGGTCGTGGCCCGGCTCGGCGACTGGCTGCGCGGCGGCCGGCGGGAGCTGAACGACCTGGTGCTGCTGAGTGTCCTCGGCACGCTCACCACGCGTACCACCTATCTGTGGGGCCTTGAGGAGACCGATGAACTCGAGGCGCACGCCAGGCGTCCGCTGCTCGTGGCGCTCATCGCGACCCGCCGCCCCCTGGTGCGCAAGCTCGCCGATCTCGTGCGTCTCACCCTCGGGACCGCCCGGTCGGGCGAGGTGGCGCTCGACGCCCTCGGGCGCGTGCTGCGTCAGTGTGCCGACGACCCCGGCCAGCTGGACCTGATGTGCGGCTTCCTCCCGCTGATCACCGAGGAACGCAGGGACCGCGCCCGGGTGCGGCACCTGCTGGCCCGGCTGGTGCGGGACGAGGACGACCCCCTGGACAAGAACGCCGCCCGCCTGATGTGGGACGCGGTGGCGGAAGGAGCGATGTGATGATCCCGTCAGGCGCCGGAGAGCATCCCGCGCAGCAGGACAGCCCCCACGGCCCGCAGAACCCCGACGGACCGCGGAAGGGCCCCCTGCTGCGTGAGTGCGCGCTGCCGTACCAGCGGCGCAGCGGCCAGGTGGCGGCGGTGTGCCTGTACTCCAACGGCGGCCACAGCGTGCTCTGGCCGAGCCGCCGGGAGGACCACAACAAGCCGTGGTTCGGGCAGCCGTTCAGCGTCTTCGAGGTGATTCTCGGACGCCATGTGACGACCTTCGAACTGGCCCTGCCCGCCGCAGGCGACGCCCAGTCCTTCCAGGCGACGGCGGAGGTGCAGTGGGAGGTGGACGACCCCCACCTGATCGTGGAGAAGGCCGTCTGGGACGTCCGCGAGATGCTGCACGGCGACCTGCTGTACGGCCTGCGCCAGGTGTCGCGCCGGTTCCGGCTGACCGAGGCGCAGCGCGCCGACGAGGCCGTGCAGGCGGAACTGCGGGCCGGGCGGATGGACCTCGGCCGCGACCTCGGTCTGCGCACCCGCGTGCACGTCTTCATCGACCTCAACGAGCAGGTCAGGGACCGGGTGGTCGAGGTCGAGAACGTCACGTTCGAGATGCAGAGGGACCGGGCGCAGGCCGAGGCGGAACGGCACAGGGACAGGTACGAACGGGAGCGGGTCGCCGCACGGGCCGCGGAGCTGGAACAGGTGCTGCGGCGCGGCGAGGAGGCCGAGATCATCCATTTGATGGCGAGCAACCCCGACAAGGTGTGGGAGATCCGCAAGGCGATCCGGCAGGAGAAGCGGGAGGGCCAGGCCGACTACCTGAACCTCTTCAACAGGCTGCTCGACGCGGGCATGCTCGAGCGTCACGACGTCGGCGAGCAGATGTACGAGGTGCTGCGGTATCTGCGCGACAACAACAGCCGTGTCATCGGCGGGGTCACCGACCGAGTGCTGACGTCCGGCGGGGAGTCGCGCAGGCCGGCCCTGTCCGCACGTACGGACGAAACCCCCGAGCCCAGGAGGCCGTTCTGGGACGAGGAACCGGAGGACGCCGATCCTGCCGGTCCGGCCGTCGGTCCCGACGACGAGGGGCACATCTACGAACCCACGCGGGTGCAGTCGGCCGCGGAACGCGACCGGGACAGCGACCGTGATCGGGACAGCAACCGTGACCGTGACCGGGACAGTCTGCGCACGGCCGGGCCACGGGACGCCCGCCCCAGCGCCGACTTCGACGACTGGGGCGACGAATGAACGCTGCCCCGCCGCCGGTCCCCGACCCCGCCCCGCCGCCCATGCCCGCCCCCGCCCCGCCGCCCGGCCCGGACGCCGGGCCCGATGTGCGGTTCGTGGCGGAACGGCTGCTGGGCTCCGTACGCGAGGACATCGGCCGCGCCGACGCCAAGGCGGCGATCCTGCTCTCCGGGGCGATCGCCGCGCTGGCCGTCGCCTTCTCGCGCAACGAACTCCCGCTGCCGGCCTCCCGCCCGGCCGCAGTCGTCGTGGCGGCCGGGCTGGTGCTCTGCGCGGCGGGAGTACTGATGCTCGTCGGCGTGATACTGCCCCGCACCCGGACCGGCGCGGACAGCACGTTCCTGCGGGATCTCTCGGTCGGCACACCGGTCGATGAACTGCTCGCCCGGCTCTCCGAGTCGGGCGAGGACATCGTGCGCTGGCTGGTCGGCCAGGCACGGGTGCACGGGGCGGTCCTGGCCGCCAAATACCGGTGGCTGCGCATGGGGGTCTGCTCGCTGACCCTCGGCGCGCTGCTGGTCCTCTTCGGCGAGCTGTGGTGAGAGACGATGAGACTGATCCGCAAGACGAGTGCGCCGGTGCTGGCCTGCGCGCTCCTGATGCTGGTGGCAGCAGCGCCGGCGCCGGCTTCCACCGGGCCGGGCGGCCCGCAGCGCGAGGCGGCCGCCCCGGCGGCCGACGGTCCCGACCCGATCGACTTCGCCGTCGTGGTCGACCAGTCGGAGAGCCTGTCGGACGACGATCTGGCCCGTGAGGTGGAAGCCGCCTCACTGATCACGCAGGGCGAGATCTCCGAGCGGTCCCGCGCCGCTGTGATCGGCTTCGGCAGCTCGGAGAAAGAGGGCCAGTCACCGGTCCGCGAGGTGTGTGCGCTGACGACGGCCGACACCGCAGGGCGCCAACGGCTGAGCGACTGCGTCCAGCAGCTGGGCGACCGGGACGACAAGACCATGGGGCCGGGAACGGACTTCCCCGCCGCCGTGCGCCAAGCCGTCGACCGGCTGACGGAGGACGACGCCAAGACCATCCCCAAGGTCGTCTTCCTGCTCACCGACGGCCGGCTCGACGTCTCCGACAGCCCGGAGTACGGCACCGACAGCACCAGCCGCCAGGCCAACGGGGCCAAACGCCTCGCGGAAGAACTGGCCCGGGCGCGGAAGGAGTCCGTGCAGATCTGGCCGCTCGGCTTCGGTGACAAGATCGACCGCGCTGCGCTGACCAGGATGGCCGAGGGCGGATACCGAAACGGCTGCGCCGACCAGCCCGGCTCGGCCCCCAAGATGCGAGAGGTCGGTAGCTCGACGCAGATCGACAAGGCCCTCCAGGAGACCTTCGCCGCCGCGCGCTGTGCACGCGTGGCCCACGGCACCGTCGGAAAGCCGCCCGCCGACCTCTACGTCACGATCCCGCCCATCGCCACCGACGGCTCCATCACCGTCGGCAAACACGACCCCAAGGTCTCCGTCACCTACTACGACCCCGACGGCCGACGGGTGCCCACCCAGGGTGACTTTGACGGTTCCTTCTTCGAGACCAGCGGACAGGACGGCCCGGTGGAAGCGCTCCGGGTGAAGAACCCGCTGCCGGGCAAGTGGCGTGTGCACATCGAGGCGCCTGAGGGCCACCGCGACCGTGAGGTCGCCGTGCGTGCCATCTGGCAGGGCAAACTGCGCTCCGCTGTCACCCTGGGCCCGGCGTCCCCGCGACCGGGTGAGGAAGCGGTCGTCGAGGTCCGCATGCAGACCCGCCGCGGCGTGGTGATCACCGACCCCGAGCTGCTGCGGGGCGTACGGGTCTCGGCGCGGATGTCCGGTGCCGGGTTCGACCCGGTCGTGGTGCCGCTGGCCGACAACGGCGAGAAGCCGGACGCACAGGCGGACGACGTGCGCTACACCGGACGCGTCACCGTACCCGCCACCGCCTCGGGGGAACTCGAACTCGTCACGGAGATGGCCGCCCCCGGCGTCACCAGCGACCGCCGTCCCCTGCACGCACGGGTCTCCGAGGGCACGCCGGTGCTCACCGCCGGACTGACCGTGGACCGTGGCGAGCTCCACCCCGGCGGTACGTTCACGGGAACCCTGGACGTCACCAACAACGACTCCGGGCCGCACACCCTGCGTCTCGCGCTCGCAGACCAGCCGCCCGGATCCGGTCTGCGTATCACCCCCGCCACGGTGAACGCCGCGCCCGGCGGCAGCTCCACCCCGTTCACCGTCACCCTCGGCGCGGACGCCCCGCTCGGGGAGCTGTCGGGACGCATCACGGTGACCGACCTCGGCGACCGCGGCCGGGTGGTGGACAACGTCTTCCTCGGAGTGCACGTCACCAAGAAGCCCACCGTGTGGGACGAGTGGGGGTGGGCGTTCTACGCGGCGGCGGTGCTGCTGCTCGCTCTGGCAGCGGTCGCCGTCGTACGGCTCAAGGCGGGAGCCAGACGGCGGGACCTCACGGGTGTACGGCTCGAACTGCGGGCGCAGGGACAGCGACCGGACACGCTGACCGTCAGGTCCGGTCAGAGCTCCGGCGGAGAGTTCCTGTTCAGCGTCGACCGCTCCGGCGGAGGGGCACCCGCACTACGGCGCGGCGGCACCCAGGCGTACCGGCTACGGCGCACGACGGCCGGACAACTGCTGCTCAAGCCCCCGAGCGGCCGGGAACGAACCATCGGGGCGGGCGAACCGACCACGCTCGGCGACGGCCTCGAACTTGTCGTCGGCGACGGCAGTACCGCCTCCGGGCCCGGCCGCACCGGCACAGGCAGACGCACCGGCCGCGACGGCGGCGGACCGGGCGACAGCGGCGGTCGAGGAGGCCGGTGGCGGATGCCGCGCCCCCGAGGCGGCGGCCCCGCGGGCTCCTCGAACGGGAGCGGCCCACGCCGGGGCCGGGGTGACGCCTCCGTCGCACCGGGACAACGCGGCACGACCCAGCGCCCCGACCCCAACTTCTGAAGCCCCTCTCGGCCATGAGCGGCCGTCGACGACGGCGCAAGGAGAGACGACATGAAGATCTACCAGCCCATGCTCTACGTCGGACTGGGCGGCACTGGCGCCCGGATCGGCGCGGACCTGGAGCGCGGACTGCGCCGGGAGCTCGGCGGTCCCGACGGCAACAAGCTGGTCAGCGACGGCCGCCGGCTGCCCTTCCAACTGCCGGACTGCCTGCAGTTCGTCTACGCGGACTTCAGCGAGTCCGAACTCGACAAGCTGCAGCCCGCCGGTCTCAAAGCGGGCGAGGCCGCCGCCCACGCCCGCACCTCACGGATCATCCACGACCTGCTCCCGACCGACTACGACAGCTCACCCGAAGTGGCCAGGATGCTGCGGGTCGCACTGCACGACGAGACACACGACTGGCTGCCGCCGCAGGAGCGGCAGCCGAGGGTCGCACCCCTGCACACCGGGGCCGGGCAGCTGCCGACCGTGGGCAGGTCGGCGCTTTTCGCGACGCTCCGCAGCGGACTCGAGCCGGTACTGCGCCAACTGCGCGAGGCGATCGGCGCGATCAGCGCCTCCCAGGGCGACCTGCGGGAGATGGGCGGCGGGCAGATCCGCGGCTGCGACGTGTTCGTGGCGTTCTCCGTGGCCGGCGGGACCGGGGCCGGCATCTTCTACGACTTCATCCACCTCATCGGGCACGAGTTCCGCAAGTCCAAGGTCAAGGGCGTGAAGATCTATCCGCTGGTCGTCATGCCCTCGGCCTTCCCGCCCGAGGCAGGCGGCGGACGCGAGGCCGAACTGAACTCGTCCCGTGCCCTGGTGGACCTCTCCCGGCTGGTCGACGACCAGAACGTGCCGAGTGCCCGGTCCGACTTCGGCGACGTGGAGGAGCACGGCACGCTCGGCGTGCGCTACCCGGGAGAAGGCATGGTCGCGCTGCGGCCCTCGACGGTGCAGACCGCCTTCCTGTTCAGTCGCACCGCGGGCATCGAGCCGGAGGATCTCCGCCGCTCCATCACCGCCATGGTGATGTCCCTCATCGGCACGGAACTCGGCGACGACAACGGCCCAGGCCGCACGGAAGGCGACTACCAGTCGTTCGCCGCGAGCTTCGTCAACAAAAGCGTGGAGCGGTCCAAGCCGTCCAGGTCGGGCATCGGCCACCGGTCCATGTCGACGAGCCTCGCCGCCTCACTGACCGTTCCGGTCGACGACCTCGCCGAGATAGTGGCGGGCCGGCTGCTGGCGCAGGCCGTGCGAGCCATGGACGAGGAGGCGCGCAAGGCCGCCGACGACGGCACCGAGCGGGTCCGCGACATGTTCGAACGCTCCGCCATCGGGCGGCTGTGGATCCGGGAGGCTCCCGTCGTGGCGCCGCCCGACCCGCTGCCCAAGGGCACCAAGGCCATCATGCAGGCCCTGCGGAACCGGCTCGGCGACATGGACGACGCTCTGGGCCGGCTCCAGCGTGAACTGGACATCGAGATCCCACGGCTGGTCGACGAGTTCCGGCCGGGCCCGGGCGCCCGTGAACTGCTGGGCTTCGTGGACCCGTTCAGGCTGGAGAAGCTGCTCACCGGACTGCCCGGCCACCCCCAGCGCGTCGCGGAAGCCGGGTTCGTCGGCATGCTGGACAACCGCAGGAACGACCCGGAACGCGACGAGGGTGTGGATGTCCACCCGCCCCAGATCCCGCTGATCAAGCGGGCGGTCGGCGGGCTCGTCGCGGCCCGCTGGGGCGACCCCGACGTGCAGCATGCCCTCGAGGAGCAGAACGCCTGGTACGAGTGGCGGTCCCGGCAGAAGTGGCACCGCGGCTGGAAGGACCAGGAAACACGCTGGCGGCCGCCGCTGCTGCGTACGACCAAGGAAATCGGCGAGCTGGTCAAGGCGCTGCGCGGGCACGAGGAGGACGAGCGCAAGTTCTTCGCGGAGCGGCGCAAGGAGCTCTACCGCAAGGACCGCAAGGGCGTGCTGTACCTGCTGCCCCCGCAGAACACGCTCGCCGCCTTCTACGACGACGTGATCCGCCGGCTCTATCAGCACGAGGACCTGCCGGAGAACCCGGGCGCCGCCCGTCTGGTGGCCAAGCTGATCCGGCCGGACGACTGGATGCGCGCCCTGGAGTCGGTGCGCCGCTCGCCGCAGGCCGCGGTCAAGGAGATCAAGCAGGTCATCGAACGGCGCGTCAAGGGGCTGTTCGTGGAGTCGAGCGTGCTCGGCGACCGCCCGCTGCTGCCCTCCCTCGGAGTGCTGCTGCAGGCCGCGGCCGGTGACGAGGACGCCGCCGCGAAGGTGGACGCCAGATGGCTGGAGCAGTTCCGCTCCCAGCTCGTCGGACTCCTCCCGGTCGGCTTCGAGCCGGACGGCAGCGGCCCGCTGAAGGTGCTCATCGTGCACCCGCAGAGCGAGGCCGGGTCCGGCGCCGCGGCCTTCCTGCGGCGCGAACTGCGCCTGCCGTACGGGACGGTGCCCGAGTTCAGGGCCGTGGACACCGAGTCGATCACGGTGGTGCTGTTCCGGAGCGGCATGAGCCTCACCGACGTCTCCGAGGTGCGGCACGTGCTGCGGCTGTGGGCAGAAGCGCGGGATGCGGCGGGTGTGGACGACTTCCTGCACTGGCGCCAGCGCCTCGGCTACCGCGACGACTGGCTGGCCAGCACCGAGGAGGACCGGCGCCGGATCCTGCACCGCATCCTGTGCGCGGTGTGGAACGGCCTGGTCGACGTCAAGGGCTCGCCGGACTCGCCCGATCAGATCCGCATCCGCCTCCAGGAGGGCGGCGCGGCCACCATGACGCTGCGTCTGGAGGCCTTCGACGACAACGTCTCCAGCTGGGCCGGCCTGCTGCGGGCCTACGAGGAGTGGGCACTCCTCGACGAGGGCCGGATCGTCGAGGAGGTGTGCGAGCGTCTGATGAGCGCCCAGCCAGGCGGACTCGCCACCACGCCCGACGCGCCGTCGCAGCTCTTCCTGCGGCTGGTGCATGAGGTGGCACCCCGCCAGCTCGCGCTGATCAAGGAGCTGACCGGGCAGTTCGGTGCGGAGGACGAGGAGTGGCTGGTCCCGCTGCGCGACTTCTGGGAGCAGACGTTCCCGGGCGCGCTGGACATGCGTTTCCCCGGCGCGACCCGCCCCACCCGCCCCTCCCTGCGTGCGCTGGACCAACGCCACTCCCAGGGCGGCGCCCGACGCCGCGAGACCGGCCCGGTCCCACCGCCGCACCCGGAGCATGCCCCGGAGTCCCGTGGCGAACGGCGGTTCAGCCGCGGCCAGGACGAGGACCCCGGCTGGGAGCCGGGGCACGGCCGCGATCGGGGCGTTTACGACCGTGAGCCTGCTTCGGGTCGTGGTCGTGACGGTGTGTACGACCGCGAGTCGGCTGCGGGGCACGGCCGCGGCCAGGACGAGGACCCCGGCTGGGAGCCGGGGCACGGCCGCGATCAGGGCGTTTACGACCGTGAGCCTGCTTCGGGTCGTGGTCGTGACGGTGTGTACGACCGTGAGCCTGCTTCGGGTCGTGGCCGTGACACCTACGACCACCGGCCCCCGCCCCGCCGTGACCTGGACGACGCCTCGGCCCACGCCGGGCCGCCCGGCGGCGCCGACCCCTGGGACGACGGCGACTGGGGACGGCAGGACCAGGACCAGGACCTGGAGCACGACCAGCACCGGGACGGCGACCGATGGTGATCCGGACAGAGAGCCCCGTCGACCAGGTCGTCGTCGTGGACCTCCGCGACGGTTCCTCGGCGGCCGTGGACGAGGCGCTCAAGCAGACGGAACAGGACCGCATCCGGCGGTTCCTGGTCATCGACGGCGCGGCGGACCTCGTCGGCCACCAACTGCTCCACGAACGGCTCTACTCCCACGGCCCCGCCCGGTTGCTGTGCCTCGCGGTGGGCGCACCGGAGCAGCGACAGCTCCGCAGGCCGCTGCCGCTCGGCCCGCCGGAGGCGGGCGTGCTGTGGCTCCCGGACACTCTCGCGGGCGCCGCTCCCGGGACCGAGAGGTTCGACGCGTCGCTGCGTCCGCTGCTCGAACTCCTCCGGGAAAGGGCGGTGTTCGACTCGATGCTGGGGGAACTGGCCGACGTGCCGCAGGGCGTCGCCGTGCCCGCCGTCCATGTGCTCGAACACGACCTGACCGACGACGCGCGGTCCCGTTCCTGGCGGCAGGCCCTGGAGCAGCTCGCCGGTCAGGACGTACCGGCTCACGTCCCGCCGCCCGGTGGGGCGCCCTCCGGTGCGGGGGCGCAGGACGGTCTCGCACCGGGACTCTCCCTTCTGCTCGGCCAGTCGGTGCCGCGCAGTCTCGCCGACCGCCCGTGGCTGATCCCCGGGGGGCGGATGGACAACCGGCACGCGGAGTGCCTGGATGCCCTGGACGACACCAGGGAGGTCTACGAAGGAATCCGCGGCGCGGCGGGTCTGTTCGGCGGGGCAGACCAGGGATCCGACCTGCCCGCACGGTTCGAGCGTCTCGCCGACGCGCTGGCGGCCTTCCGCGCCGAGGTCGCGGGTGCACTCGGCGACGGCGGCGGCGACCGGATCCGCCCCGAGCAGCGCAGCCGTCTGATGGAGCGCGGCATCGAACTGACCGAGGTGCCGGAAGTCACCCGTGCGAGCGTCGGCCCGGCGCTGCGCACGTATACGGAGCGTCTGTTCGGCGACCGGTTTCCGCTGCGATCGGTCGCCTCCCGGCTCATTGCGCTCGCCGACCGGTCGGCGCCGGCCGGGAGCACGGCCCGGCTGCGGCGGCTCGACGAAGCCTGTCCGCCGGAGCGGGTGGCGGAACTGTCCCTGCCCCCACGGTTCACGACGCCCGGACCTTGGGGCCGTGACGCCGGACTCGCCTTCCTGATCTGCTGCGTCGCCGGGCTCTGGCCGGTGACCGGCTGGGTCACCGGCCCGCTCACCGCGCTGGTGGCCGCGGGGTTGGCCGTGCTGATGCTGCGGCGCCGGCCCGGCCGGACGCGTGACGGCCGCCTCGACGGCGGTGGCGGCACCCGTGCCCTCACCCGTCTCCTTGCGGGTGTCGCCGGCGGTGTGATCGGCGCCGCAGCGGGCCTGGCGCTGTCGCCGCCGCCGTGGGCGGGCCCGGTCGCCCTGGTCGCCGCCCTGACCGCCTTGGTGCTGCTGGCGGTACGCGACTGGACGGCGGCGGTCGACGACTGGTGGTCGCAGACCGACTGGGCCTTCGCCTCCCGCGCGGTTTCGGAGGTGGACGAGCTGCTGGCCGACACCGTCGTGCACGACTGGCTGCTCGCCGACGCCCGCTACCACTGCTCCGACGCGGCCCGCGCCGTCGCGCTGCTGGTGCGCGGCCTTGCCGACACGGTGGACGTCAGACTGCGCGCCGGCTCGGCAGTCGGCGGGCCGCTGCCGGCGCACGAACCGGGCGGTCCGCCGGTCGGCCCGGCGGGCGGCTTCGACTGGGACACCTGGGGGAGCGGCGCCGACGACTGGTCCGACGACCCGTGGTCCGAGCCGCTCGCGCCGGACGCCGTCCCCGCGCCCGGTCCGGGTTCCGGCCACGGCGCGGGCCGCGGCACCGCGCCGTGGCCGGAACCGGCTTGGGCGCGCGACGGCGCAGACGCGGCACCGCCTGCCGACGAGCAACAGCACGCCCTGCGCGACCTGTGGCCGTCCGGCTCGGGCGACGACGCTCTGCCCTGGCTCGAGCGGGAGACCGGCGACGGCGGACCGGAACTGGTCGACACCCTGGTCGGCGACCTCACCCACGGGGCGTTGAGGATCCTCGCGACCCGCTGGGCCGCCGTGGAGCGTGAACCGGCGACCGCGGGCCGGGTGCCGCTGCGCCCCCGGATGGACGAACTCCTCGACGAGGAGCACCGGCGGCTCGGCAGGGACGGTGCCGCCGCCGCGCCGCCATACGCGCCCGATCCCGCGAACCGGCCGGGCATCGCCAGCCTGCTGGGCGTCTCCGCCGACCGGGTGGGCCGCCTCCTGGGCGAGGACGGCGCCGAACACCTCGTCCCGCTGTGCGGTGCCGAGCACCGGCGGCTGCTCTCCAAGGACCCGCAGGCGGCACGGCTGTTCCGCTTCGCCCCGGAGGCCATGCGCAGGGGCGCCGAGCCGGACACCGGTCAGGACGCCTGGACCGCCGCCGAGGACGTGGTCTGGACGGTGGGCGGCCGGCACGCGGGGGTGCTGAAGCTGGTGCCGATGCGCCCGGAGACGGTCAGGTCGGTCAGGGGAGAGGAGGGCGGGGCCCCATGACCCTTCCGGACAACTCGGGCAACGCGGTGACGTCGGTGGAGGACATGGAGGAGCTTGAGTTCTACACACCCCGGCAGGACCTCGTCCGTTTCGCCGCCAGATTCGCCGACGACGTCCACCGGACCGAGTGGGCGCCGTTCTCCGCCCGCCAGGTGCTGCTCGGCAAGGGCCGGCGGGTGCTCCAGTACCGGCTGCCGCGTTCGGCGAGCGGAGCCGCCGGCGCATACAGCGCGCTCGAGAGGGAGGTGAGCGCGGCGATGGCGGTGGAGCGCGGTTTCGGGTCCGAGCCCTATTGCGAGCTGTTCACCCGCATGGTCGGCTTCCATCTCGACGCGCCGGAGCCCTTCGTCCTCTACAAGACTCCGGCCGGCCGGCCCATCGCCGCCTGGCAGGGCACGCTGACCGTCGCGGACCAGTTCAAGGTGCTCAGCCAGCTCACGCTGGCGGTACGTCTGTTGGAGGAGGCCGGGCTGGTGCACCGGGCCCTCAGCCCGCACACGGTCCGCTGGGACGGTTCCCACGTACGGCTGTGCGAGCCGTACCGCACCCAGCGGGTCGGTGAGCCGCGCGAATCGTTCGGCGAGGCTCCCTGGGCCTCGCCCGAGCAGCGGGACGGCCAGGGCGCCGCCGACCCCCGCGACGACCTGTGGTCGGTGGCGCAGCTCATGTACTTCCTGCTCTCCGGACGGCACGGTCGCGCCGACGGGGCTCCGGACGACCTCGACGAGTTCCGCAGACTTGCCGCGCTCGGCGAGGCCGGCGCGTTCGCTCCCCGGGCCGATGCGCGGGCGCGGCCGGCCGAACTGCTGCGCCTGCTCAACGTGAGCGACCCGCTCGCCGCCGTCTCGTCCGCCCCGGATCCGCTCGCGCGGGCGCGCGCCGAGTTCGACGCCAGGCTCACGGAGAAGCGCTCCCGACTCGGGCTCGACCGGGACGAGGAGGCGTTCGAGGAGCCGGAGGTGATCCCGGCGCGCCGCTCGCTGCGGCGGCTCCTGGGCGGCGGCCGGCCCGCCGCGGTCCGGCCGGAGGTTCCGGCGGCCGTGCCCCTGCCGGGGACACTCCCGTTGTGCCCGCACTGCCTGCTGCCCGTGGAATACGACGAGACGCAGTTGTTCACCCTCGACAGCAGAAGGGAGCCGAAGAAGCTGGACCTGAGCACGGAACGCCGCCCTATGCACCGTCAGGACGCCCTGCGCCAGGCGTTCCAGATGTGCCCGCACGCGGACGAGAACCAGCCTCACCGGCTGCCCGTCCCCTACCTCACCAGCGGCGAGCCGCTCACCGTCGCCATGGTCGGCAGTTCCTCGGCGGGCAAGACCCATCTGCTGGCCGCGATGCTCGGCGAGATCGAGCAGGGCGGCCTCGAGCCGTACGGGCTCAAGTGCCTGCCCCTCAATCCGGAGGAGCACCGTGAATACCTCGACGAGATGGTGCATCCGCTGCACCGGGGAGAGGTACTGCGGCGGACCGGTCAGGTGCGGTTCGCCGAGTTCGCCGACGGCCTGCTGGTCTCCGGACCCGGGGGGACGCGGCCGGTCGTCTTCTTCGACCTGGCCGGTGAGGACCTCGCGCAGAACAGTGATGTGACGCGGTTCCTCATGGGTGTGGGCGCGTTCATCTTCGTGCTCGACCCACTGCGTGCCCTGAGCATTCCGCAGCTCGACCCCGTCCGCGAGCGCACCGGTCTGACCCGGCGCGATCTGGGTGACGAGGCGTTCGCCACCGTGCTCGGCAGGATCCCGCGCAGCGGGCCCTACATCGGGGCCCCTGCGGCCGTGGCGCTCAACAAGAGCGACCTGGTCCGCTTCGATCCCTCGGTCGACCGCTGGCTGGCCCGCGGTCTGCCGTCCGTGCTGGACGACAGGCAACTGCGCGAGGAGAGCCGCGACGTTCACGCCTTCGTCCGCCACCACGGCAGCCAGGCGTGGTTGAAACCGTTCGACGACTGCGCCCGCTGCACGCTGCACTTCGTGGCGGCGACCGGCGGCCAGGAGCAGGGGGAGACCTTCCCGCACGGGGTACGGCCGCGTCGGGTCCTGGCCCCGCTGCTTTCCGTGTTCGCGATGTGCGGGCTGCTGCCCGGTGCCGAGTTGAGGGAGACAGGGGTATGACGGCACGTCAGGCAGGGACGGTGGACCAGATCGTCTTCCGCTGGGACGGCGCCAACCCGCTGGGGAACACCGGCTTCGGACCGGTCGCCTGGTCCGGCGAACGCAGCGATATGGACCGGCTGTTCAGGCCGATTTCCCACCTGCTGCGGTCGGCGGGCCGGGACACGTCCCCGGCACTCGTGCGCCTGGTGAGCGACGATTCGCCAACGGCGATGCTGGTGCACCGCAGACCGTGGCGCGGCCACGGAGGGCGCCAGGACACCTTGTGCCACGCGCTGTACGGGCCGGAGGAGAGCCTCGACGCCGAGACCTGTCTGGGTCTGCACGACTGGAACTGGGAGGGCAGCGGGATCCCGGCTGGTGAGGTGCGCGGCACGCTCGATCCCGTTCCGCTCGCAGCCCTCGGGGAGTCCGCCCTCGTGGGCGGGCAACAGCTGGCGGGCCGTCTTTCGCATGCCGCGCCGGAGCTCACGGCGGTGGCGGCGGAGGTGCTGCGGAATCCCGGCGGGCTCTACACCGTGCTGGACCGCATGGGCGACGACGTGCCGTGCCGTCTGCTGTGGGGTCTGTACGGGATCTTCAGCAGGGCTCTGCCCCGGGCATGGACCTTCGCGACGCACGACACCGCTGAGAGCCGGCAACTCGGGTTCATGTTCGTGAGCCGCTGGCCCAGTTCGCCGGACCAGGACGGGCCGCGGGTGCGCACCGACCCCTGGGAGCCGCCCGACGACCGGCCTCGCGAGGTGTCCGAGCAGTTGGTGCACGGCTATCTGCGCGCGGTCGAACGCGGCGACGCGCACGAGTTCGCGCTCGCGGATGCCCTGCTCGCGGCGCTGCCCCATCCCGGTGCGGCGCGGGACAGCCGGATGCTGGTGGCCGCCGCAGAGGACGCGCTCGCCTCCCTGGAGCGCCGTGCGCTGCGTGAGCGGAGGGCGCACCCGGTTCCGCCCGAACGGGAGCGGCACGAGCCCGGCCGACCCGTGGCGGAGCGGGCGCCGGTGGATGAGTTGTTCGGCGGGCCGTCCGCCTCTCCTTCCGCACGCTCCTCGTACGGCCGTGGCGAGCGCTCCTCCTTCGATCCGCCGTCGGTCCCCGCGGCCCGCGCGGAGGCGCCCGCGCCTCCCACCATGTCGCCACCGCCACCGCCACCGCCACCGCCATCGCCGGCTCGTGCTGCGCTTGCCGAGGCACTGCCGGTGGTGCGGCCCACGTGGCCGGAGCCGATTGGCGGGCGGCGCCGCCTGCCGGTCCTCGGCCGCAAGCCCGCCTCGCTAGGCGCCGGCGTGCTTTCGTCGCGGCTGCGGGCCTGCCGCAGCGAGCGCGAAGAGGCCGACGTGCTCCGGGACGCCGGCGACAGCGACCTGCTCCGGGCGCTCGCGAGCGAGCCCTCGTACACCGCACTCACACTGATCGTGCGCCGTATCGCCGACCGCTGGCCGGACTGGACGGCCGCCGAGCGCAAGCAACTGTGCCGGACCGTTCTGCGGCAGGACCTCTTTCTGGCCCGCCGGACCCCTCGGGCTCCGGGCGACCCGGACCACCCGGACGAGCCGGTGCACGCCGCCAACGCGGCCGCGCTGTACCGCTGGGCGGTGCGGCCTTTCGCGGCGGAACCGGACGTCGGGGAGCAACTGGCCGAGCTGCTGCCCCGCCTGTACCGCGGGGACGACCGGGTCAAGCGAGGGGCGGCCGAACAGATCCTGACGGGCCGTGACGATCCAGGGATCACGTTCCAGGTGTGGCAGGAACTCCTGCGCCGGTCCCCGGCACCTTCCGGCCACCTGCCGGAGCCCTCCGAGCAGCCGCCGCCCACGCCGTCCATGTCCCGCAAGCCTGCACGGCAGGATCCCCGCGCCCACGAGCCGCAACGCCCGGAGCCCCGGCGGCAGGGTTTCGGGGGCTACGACCCGCCACGCAACGCTTCCGAGCCGCGCCGCCAGGAGCCCGGGCGCCATGCTTCCGAGCGTCACTCCCCGCCCCCCAACGCTCCCGAGCCGCGCCGCCATGGGCCCGAGCCCGGCAGACAGGTGCGCCGTGACCCGGATCCTCCGCCCACCCCCACCGCGCAGCCGCAGACCCGTACCCGCTACGCGGCTGACGATCCGGAGCGGTCCCGGCGGGACCCGCGGCAGCCTTCGCGCCCACCGGGGTACTCGGACGGGGCAGCGGGCCACGGCAGGACCTTCCTCTTCGGCCTGGGCGGCTTCGGGGTACTGGTGATCATCCTGCTCGTATGGATCGTCGCGAGGTCCTGACGGCCGCTCATGGCCGAAGATCCGCGTACGGCGTGTGCCCGGCGGCCCGCCCGGCCAGGATGGTGGCATGGGATTCCATGTCGACTCCGAGACCGGGCGGCTGCGCCGGGTCATACTGCACCGGCCCGATCTCGAGCTGAAGAGGCTCACTCCGAGCAACAAGGACGCACTGCTCTTCGACGACGTGCTCTGGGTACGCCGCGCCCGGCAGGAGCACGACGGGTTCGCGGACGTGCTGCGCGACCGCGGGGTGGAGGTGCATCTCTTCGGTGATCTGCTGCGCGAGTCGATGGAGATCCCCGAGGCCAGAAAGCTCGTGCTGGACCGCGTCTTCGACGAGAAGGAGTACGGTCCGCTCGCCACCGGCCATCTGAGAGCGGCCTTCGACGAACTGCCCACCGCGGACCTGGTCGAGGCGCTGGTCGGCGGGATGACCAAACGGGAGTTCCTCGCCGGCCATTCGGAGCCGACATCGGTGCGCTTCCACGCAATGGATCTGGACGATTTCCTGCTCCACCCGCTGCCCAACCACCTCTTCACCCGCGACACTTCGGCCTGGATCTACGACGGCGTCTCGATCAACGCCATGCGCTGGCCGGCCCGGCAGCGCGAGACCGTGCACTTCGAGGCGATCTACAAGCACCACCCGCTGTTCGTCGGTCCCGAGGTGGAGCCGTTCCATCACTGGTCGGAGGGGCAGGACGACTACCCGTCCACCATCGAGGGCGGTGACGTGCTGGTGATCGGCAATGGCGCGGTGCTGATCGGGATGAGTGAGCGCACCACACCGCAGGCCGTCGAAATGCTGGCCCGCGGGCTTTTCGCGGCCGGTTCCGCCCGCACGATCGTGGCACTCGACATGCCCAAGCGGCGCGCGCTCATGCATCTGGACACCGTGATGACGATGGTCGACGGCGACACCTTCACCCAGTACGCGGGGCTCGGCATGCTCCGCTCCTACACCATCGAGCCGGCAGAGGGCACCGGCAGCCTGAGGGTCAGCGACCACCCGCCGGAGCAGATGCACGACGCGATCGCGGCGGCGCTCGGGCTCAAGGACATCCGGGTGCTGACCGCGACGCAGGACGTGCACTCGGCCGAGCGCGAGCAGTGGGACGACGGATGCAACGTCCTGGCTGTCGAACCGGGCGTGGTCGTCGCGTACGAGCGCAATGTGACCACCAACACCCATCTGCGCAAGCAGGGCATCGAGGTCATCGAGATCCCGGGCAGTGAACTGGGCCGTGGCCGTGGCGGGCCCCGCTGTATGAGCTGCCCCGTGGAAAGAGAGGCTGTATAGCGATGCAGTCAATCGTATAGAGTTCCATAGTCATCGCATCCGCCACGCAGGAGCAGCCATCATGGCGATACATCTCGAAGGCCGCCACTTCCTCAAGGAGCTCGACTTCACCGCCGGGGAGTTCCGCGGCCTCGTCGAGCTCGCCGCCGAGCTCAAGGCCGCCAAGCGCGCCGGCAGCGAGGTCCAGCGGCTGCGCGGCAGGAACATCGCGCTGATCTTCGAGAAGTCGTCGACCCGCACCCGCTGCGCCTTCGAGGTCGCCGCCGCCGACCAGGGTGCCTCGACCACCTACATCGACCCCGCAGGCTCCCACATCGGCAGCAAGGAGTCCGCGAAGGACACCGCACGGGTGCTCGGCCGGATGTTCGACGCCATCGAGTTCCGTGGCGATGCCCAGGGCGTCGTCGAGGAGCTCGCCGCGCACGCCGGGGTGCCCGTCTACAACGGGCTCACCGACACCTGGCACCCCACGCAGATGCTCGCCGACGTGCTCACCATGACCGAGCACAGTGACAGGCCCGTGGAGCGGATCTCGTTCGCCTATCTCGGTGACGCCCGCCTCAACATGGGCAACTCCTATCTGGTCACCGGCGCCCTGCTCGGCATGGACGTCCGGATCGTCGCCCCCAGGGCCTACTGGCCCGCGGAGGAGGTCGTCGCCGAGGCGCGCAGGCTCGCGGCCGGGAGCGGGGCCACGGTCACCCTCACAGAGGACATCGCCGAGGGCGTGCGGGGAGCCGACTTCGTCGCCACCGACGTATGGGTGTCGATGGGGGAGCCCAAGGGCGTCTGGGGCGAGCGGGTCAAGGCGCTCGCGCCCTACGCGGTGACCATGGACGTGCTGCGCGCCACCGGCAACGCGGGCGTGAAGTTCCTGCACTGCCTCCCCGCCTTCCACGACCTCGGCACCACGGTCGCCCGGGAGGTTCATGAGAGGCATGGGCTGACCGAGCTGGAGGTCTCCGACGAGGTCTTCGAGTCGGAGTACTCGGTGGTCTTCGACCAGGCGGAGAACCGGATGCACACCATCAAGGCGGTCATGGTCGCCACGCTCGCGGGTGCCACGGCGGGCGAGAGCGAGGCATCCGTATAGCAATGCAGTCGCCGGCCGACGCGGAGGACCTCGTCGACGCGTGACGCGGCGCTCGCGTACTCGACGGCCTGGTCGGGGCGGTTTCGGCCCCGTCAGGCTTCTGCGGGGAGCGTGAACCAGACCGCCTTGCCGCGAGGCGTCGGCCGGTGACCGCAGGCGGAGCTGAGCGCCCTGATCAGCAGCAGACCACGGCCGTGCTCCTGCCAGGGATCCGGTTCCGGCATCGGGGCCGACGGTGAGATGCCGCCGGGTGGCGCCGGGTCTGTGTCGTGGACCTCGACCTGGCAGCCCGTCGGCAGCAGTTCCACCACGAGCTCTATGGGTGTCGTGCCGTCGGTGTGCTCCACGGCGTTGGCGACCAGCTCGGCCGTGAGCAACTCCGCCGTGTCGCGGTCCGGCGGCGCCGGGTGATCGCCGTCGGCCAGCGCCGCGCGCACCAGGGCGCGGGCGATCGGCACGGCCGCAGTGGTGTGCGGCAGCGCGATGCGCCAGGAGGCGGAGCCGATGGCTGGAGGCAAGGCTGAACGTCCGTTCGGTGGCGGTGGGCAGTCCCCCACCCTACGTACCCCAGGACGCCGGACCAGGGGCGAGTGCCCGCCCCGCCCGGGACCTGTGCCACAACCGCGACGGGATCTTTGCGGAGTCGGAACAGTCGTATCGCGTACTCGTGACGGAAGTCACGAACGAGTGATAGCGTCGTCTGCAGAACGAGTGCTGTGGAAGTTCCGTAGAAGCGCCGTACGAGTGGCAGAGGCGGGGCAGCAGGCCGCCCGCGCCGAAGGAGGCCCCACTTCAATGAGCCCCTTTACCGGTTCCGCGCCCCGCACGGAGGAATGGCGCCATCTGCGGCTGACGAGAGACGGCGGTGTGGCCACCGTCACCCTCGCCCGGCCGGACAAGCTGAACGCCCTGACCTTCGGTGCCTACGCGGATCTGCGCGACCTGCTTGCGGAGCTGTCGCGGGAGCGCTCGGTGCGTGCGCTCGTCCTCGGCGGGGAAGGGCGCGGCTTCTGCTCCGGCGGGGATGTCGACGAGATCATCGGCGCCACCCTGTCGATGGACACCGCCCAGCTGCTCGACTTCAACCGGATGACGGGCCAGGTCGTACGGGCGATCCGCGAATGCCCGTTCCCCGTGATCGCCGCGGTGCACGGCGTCGCGGCAGGGGCGGGCGCGGTGCTCGCGCTGGCCGCCGACTTCCGGATCGCCGACCCGTCCGCTCGCTTCGCCTTCCTGTTCACCAGGGTGGGGCTCTCCGGCGGCGACATGGGCGCGGCCTATCTGCTGCCCCGGGTCGTCGGGCTCGGTCATGCGACCCGCCTTCTCATGCTGGGCGAGGCGGTCCGGGCCCCGGAGGCCGAGCGGATCGGTCTGATCAGTGAGCTGGTGGAGGAAGGCAGGGCGGGCGCCCGGGCCGCCGAGCTCGCCCGGCATATGGCGGACGGCCCGGCGCTGGCGTACGCGCAGACCAAGGCTCTGCTGACCGCCGAGCTCGACATGCCGCTCTCCGCGGCGGTCGAGATGGACGCGGCGACGCAGGCACTGCTGATGAACGGCGCGGACTACACGGAATTCCACGCGGCCTTCACCGAGAAGCGCCCGCCCAAATGGCAGGGCCGCTGATGCCCCCGGCCGAGCCCGCAGCCCGCCCCACCACGCCCGCGCCGGCGCGGGGCCCCGCCCCTGCGGCGGACCTGGTGTCTACGGCGGACCGCGCTCCCAGGGCGGCCCCGGCTCCGGCCGCCGGCCGCGAAGCGATCCTGAGCGGCCCCGCCCCTGCGGCGGACTCGGCCCCCGCGACGGACCCCGCCCCCGCCTCCCCCCTGCGCATCGCCGTCATCGGGGGTGGGCCCGGTGGGCTCTATGCCGCAGCTCTGCTCAAGCGGTTGGATCCCGCCCGCGAGGTCACCGTCTGGGAGCGGAATGCCCCCGACGACACCTTCGGCTTCGGCGTCGTGCTCTCCGACGAGACCCTCGGCGGGATCGAGCACGCAGACCCCGTTGTCCACCGGGCCCTGAAGGACGAGTTCGTGCGGTGGGACGACATCGACGTCACCCACCGCGGGCGGACCCTCACCTCCGGCGGCCACGGCTTCGCGGCGCTCGGGCGGCGCAGGCTGCTGGAGATTCTGCACGAGCGCTGCCGGGACCTCGGCGTGGACCTGCGCTTCCGTACCCCCGCCCCGCCCGCGGCGGAACTCGCCGCCGGCCATGATCTCGTCATCGCCGCGGACGGCGTCCACAGCGCCACGCGCGACGCCCACGCCGACGTCTTCGGTCCCCGTATCACCACCCACCGCTGCCGGTACATCTGGCTCGCCGCCGACTTCGCCTTCGACTCCTTCCGGTTCGAGATCGCCGAGACCGAACACGGCGTCATGCAACTGCACGGCTACCCCTACTCGTCCGACGCCTCCACCGTCATCGTCGAGATGCGCGAAGAGGTCTGGCGCGCGGCCGGCCTGGACGCATGCGACGAGCAGCAGTCGACCGAGCGCTGTGCGAAAGTCTTCGCCGACGCCCTCGGCGGCCGGCCCCTGCGCGGCAACTCCTCCACCTGGATCGCGTTCCGCACCGTCGTCAACGACCACTGGTCGCACGGCAGCACCGTGCTGCTGGGCGATGCCGCCCACACCGCGCACTTCTCCATCGGCTCGGGCACCAAGCTCGCCGTCGAGGACGCCCTCGCCCTGGCCGCCTGCGTCGAGGAGCAGCCCGACCTGCCCGCCGCCCTTGCCGCCTACGAGGCCGAGCGCCGCCCGGTCGTCGAGTCCACTCAGCGCGCCGCCGCCGCCAGCCTGCGCTGGTTCGAGGAGGTCGCCACGTGTACGGACCAGCCGCCCCGCCAGTTCGCCTTCAACCTGCTCACCCGCAGCCGACGCGTCACCCACGACAACCTGCGGTTGCGCGACCCCGCTTTCACCGGCGCCGTCGAGCAGGACTTCGGCTGTCCGCCGGGCACCCCGCCGATGTTCACCCCTTTCCGGCTGCGCGGGCTGACCCTGCGCAACCGTGTCGTCGTCTCGCCCATGGACATGTACGTCGCCGAGGAAGGCCTGCCCGGCGACTTCCACCTCGTCCACCTCGGCGCCCGCGCCCTCGGCGGAGCGGGCCTGGTCATGACCGAGATGGTGTGCGTGAGCCCCGAGGGCCGCATCACCCCCGGCTGCACCGGCCTCTACACACCCGAGCAGGCCGCCGCCTGGCGCCGCGTCACCGACTTCGTCCACCACCACGCGCCCGGCACCGCCATAGGCGTCCAACTCGGCCACTCGGGCCGCAAGGGCTCCACCAAAGTCATGTGGGAAGGCATCGACCAGCCGCTCGACACCGGCAACTGGCCGGTGTCCGCAGCCTCCCCGCTCCCGTACCGCCCGGGGATCAACCAGATCCCCCACGCGCTCGACCGGACCGGACTCACCGAGATCCGCGAGCAGTTCGCCGCGGCCACCCGGCGTGCCGCCCGCAGCGGCTTCGACCTCCTCGAACTCCACTGCGCCCACGGCTACCTGCTGTCCGGCTTTCTCTCCCCGCTGACCAATCAACGGACCGACGCCTACGGTGGTTCCCGCGAGAACCGGCTGCGTTTCCCCCTCGAGGTGTTCGACGCGATGCGCGACATCTGGCCTGACGAGCGGCCCATGACGGTCCGTATCTCGGCCACGGACTGGGCCGACGGCGGCAGCACCGCGGAGGACGCCGTCGCGCTCGCCCGCGCCTTCGCCGCCCACGGCGCCGACGCCATCGACGTCTCCACCGGTCAGGTCGTCGTCGAGGAACGCCCCGAGTACGGCCGCTCGTACCAGACCCCGTACGCCGACCGCATCCGCAACGAGGCGCACATCCCGGTGATCGCCGTCGGAGCCATCTCGTCCTGGGACGACGTCAATTCGATCCTGCTGGCCGGCCGCGCCGACCTGTGCGCGCTGGCCAGGCCCCACCTCTACGACCCGCACTGGACGCTCCACGCGGCGGCCGACCAGGGCTACACGGGCGAAGCCGCGCCCTGGCCCCTCCCGTACCGCGCGGGCAGCCGCAAGCCGCCCACGGGCCGCGCCGACGCCCCGAAGCCGCGGCTCACCCTGCGCTGAGGCACTCGTGGCAGCGGCACGGATCGGGGTGCGGCCCGCCGTGGTACGAAGCGCGCTGCTCGGCGGCGATCCGCTCCAGCATCGCCGCGTGCTCCACGGCCTCCGCCTCGTCCGACACCGGCCGGTGGCCGATCAGCTCGTACCGCCGCAGCACCGCCGGTGTGTACACCGGCTTCGGGCGGAAGTTGTGCAGATGCCGGGTGGCCGTGTCGATGGTGATCCACCGCCCGGTGTGCCGCCCGCGCCCGATCGTGGTCAGCTGCTCGTGCCCCATGCCCGGGTACGTGGCTGCGACCAACACCTTCGCCCCGCCCTTGTACGCCTTCGTTCCGGGCCGCAGCTCCTGCCCGAGGTCCCCGTACCGCCGCCACAGCACCACGTTCGCGGCCACCGCCCAGCGGGGCGCCCGCTCCTCGCTCATCGCGGCTCTCCGGTGACGAACTGTGCCCCCGCGTCACGCAGCCGCGCGTGCAGCCGGCCGAAGACCTCGGCGGAACGGCCGCCCGGCCAGCCCTGCGGCAGCAGCTCGGCGGGCAGCCCGGGATCGGCGTACGGCAGGCGCCGCCACGAGTCCAGGGCCTGCAGGTAGTCGCGGTAGGCGTCCTCGGCGGGTGTCGCGTCGCGTGCCTCCCACGACCGCAGTACGGGTTCGTGCAGGTCGAGGAACTCCTCGTGCTGCTTGGCGATCGCCGCCAGGTCCCACCAGCGGGCGACCGAGTCCGCCGTCGCCGCGAAGCCGAGGTGCTCGCCGCGGAAGAGGTCCACGTACGCGTCGAGCTGCAGACGCCGCAGCGTGTGCTCGGTCTCCTCGCGAAGCCTGGCAGGTGCGATCCACACGCCGGGCGCCGCCGCCCCGAACCCGAGCCTGACCAGGCGGGAGCGCAGCAGATGGCGCTTGTGGCGCTCGGACTCCGGTACGGAGAAGACCGCGATGACCCAGCCGTCGGCCAGGTCGGCGGACGAGGGAGCGTAGATGCGGCGGTCGCCGTCGTCGAGGAGCTGGCGGGCGTCCGCGGACAGCGCGTAGCCCGCCGCGCCCTCCGGCGTGCGCTCCGGGACCAGCAGACCGCGCCGCTTGAGCCGGGAGACGGAGGAACGCACCGAAGGCGCGTCCACACCGAGTGCGCCCAGCAGCCGGATCAGCTCGGCCACGGCCAGGGGACCCGGCCGTTCGCGTCCGTACGCGCCGTACAGGGTGACGATCAGGGATCTGGGGGTGTGCTGCTCGGCCACGCGATCACTCTAGAGCGCGCAGCCTGAACCGTTGCAGCTTGCCGGTCGGTGTGCGGGGCAGTGCGTCGAGGAAGACGATCTCGCGCGGGCACTTGAACGGCGTCAGCCGCGTCTTGACGAACTCCCGCAGCGCCTCCGCCATATCGGCCCCGGTCGCGGCGCCGCCGCGCAGGACGACGTAACCCACGGCGATCTGGCCTCTCAGTTCGTCAGGGCGCCCGACGACCGCGGCCTCCGCGACGTCCGGATGGTGCAGCAGGGCGTCCTCGACCTCAGGGCCCGCGATGTTGTAGCCCGCGGAAATGATCATGTCGTCGGCGCGGGCGACATAGCGGAACCAGCCGTCCGGTTCGCGTACGTAGCTGTCGCCGGTGAGATTCCAGCCGCCTCGGACGTACTCCGTCTGCCGGGGGTCGGCGAGGTAGCGGCAGCCGACCGGGCCGCGGACCGCCAGCAGCCCCGGCTCGCCGTCGGGCACCGGAAGGCCCTCGGCGTCGACCACGCGCGCCTGCCAGCCGGGCACCGGAAGGCCCGTCGTCCCCGGCCGGATCGACTCGTCCGCGGCCGAGATGAAGATGTGCAGCAGCTCGGTCGCGCCGATGCCGTTGATGATCCGCAGCCCGGTCCGCTCGTGCCAGGCCTGCCAGGTCGCGGCGGGCAGGTTCTCCCCGGCCGAGACACAACGCCGCAGCGAGCCGGTGTCGTGGCCGTCGAGCTGGTCGAGCATCACCCGGTACGCGGTCGGCGCGGTGAACAGGACGGAGACCCGGTGCTCGGCGATCGCGGGGAGCAACTGCCCGGGGCCCGCCTGGTCCAGCAGCAGTGCGCAGGCTCCGGCGCGCATCGGGAAGACGACCAGACCACCCAGTCCGAAGGTGAAGCCGAGCGGCGGGCTGCCGGCGAACACGTCGTCAGGCTCCGGTCGCAGCACATGCTCGGAGAACGTGTCGGCGATCGCGAGTACGTCCCGGTGGAAGTGCATGCATCCCTTGGGGCGGCCTGTCGTGCCGGAGGTGAACGCGATCAGCGCGACGTCGTCGGCAGCGGTGCGCACCGCCTCGTACGGCTCCGCCGTACCCGCGGCGGCCAGGCGCAGCAGATCGTCGGGTGCGTCACCGCCGTACGAGGTGATCCGCAGCCCGGGCACCTCTGCCTTGACCAGGTCGTCGACCGAGCGGATGTCGCACAGGGCGTGGGAGACCGCGGCGATCTCGCAGACGGTCGCCAGCTCCTTGGCCCGGTGCTGGGCGAGGACCGTCACCGCCACGGCGCCCGCCTTCATAGCGGCGAGCCAGCAGGCCGCGAGGGACGGGGTAGTGGGCCCGCGCAGCAGCACCCGGTTGCCCGGGACGACCCCGAGATCCGAGGTGAGGACGTGCGCGATCCGGTCGACCTGTTCCCGCAGGCCGCCGTAGGACCAGACCTCGCCGCCGCGGGAGCGGAAGACGGGGCGGTGGGCGCCGAAGCGCTCGATGGTGCGGTCCAGCAGTTCGACGCCGCAGTTGAGCCGCTGCGGGTACCGCAGCGAGGGCAGGTCGAAGAGGAGTTCCGGCCACTGCCCGGCGGGCGGCAGGTGGTCGCGCGCGAATGTGTCGAGGTGGGCCGAGGGTGACAGCTCCATGGTTCGCCCCCTTCTCGTGTTGGGGTCGCGAAACGAGCGTATCGTGATGGTGACGACAGTCAACGGTCCGCGATAGATGCGTCTGAACTGGGGGCACGAATGCCCGTATTTTCGCTCGATCCGGCACAGACCGCCTGGTGTGACCAGCTGCGCACTCTGGCAGAGGAACGGCTCCGGCCCCTCGCGGAGAAGGGTGAACCAGGCCGCGTCAACCGGCCCTTGCTGGCGGTGCTCGGCGAACTGGGCCTGCTCGAACGCCTCTTCACGGCCGGTGCGCTCGAACTGTGCCTGCTCCGCGAGTCCCTGGCATACGGCTGCACCGAGGCCGAGACCGCCCTCGCACTCCAGGGCCTCGGCACCTCACCGCTCGTCCAGGCGGGTACCGACGCGCAGCGGGAGCGCTGGCTCCCCGAGGTCGTCGCGGGCCGCGCCGTCGCCGCGTTCGCGCTCAGCGAGCCCGACGCGGGCTCGGACGCCGCCGCCCTCGCGCTCAAGGCGGTGCCGGACGGTCCCGGCTGGCGCCTGAGCGGTGAGAAGCGCTGGATCTCCAACGCCCCCGAAGCCGACTTCTACACCGTCTTCGCCCGTACGACCGAAGGGGCCGGAGCGCGCGGCGTGACCGCCTTCCTCGTCCCGGCCGACCGTCCGGGCCTCACGGGCAGCGCGCTGGAGATGCTGTCCCCGCACCCCATCGGCGTACTCTGCTTCGACGACGTGCCGGTCACCGCGGACGATGTGGTCGGCGAGACCGACCGAGGCTTCCGTGTCGCCATGAACACTCTCAACCTGTTCCGCCCCAGCGTCGGCGCCTTCGCCGTCGGCATGGCCCAGGCCGCCCTGGACGCGACGGTCGCCCACACCGCGCGCCGCCGCGCCTTCGGCGGCCGTCTCGGCGACCTCCAGGCGGTGGCCCACCGGGTCGCCGAGATGGCCACCCGTACCGAGGCCGCCCGGCTGCTCGTGTACGCCGCGGCGTCCGCGTACGACGCCGGTGCCGTCGACGTGCCGAAACGTTCGGCGATGGCCAAGCTGCTGGCCACGGAGACCGCCCAGTACGTCGTCGACTCGGCCGTCCAACTGCACGGCGCCCGCGCCCTCCAGCGCGGCCATCTCCTCGAACACCTCTACCGGGAGGTCCGCGCACCCCGGATCTACGAGGGCGCCACCGAGGTCCAGCGCACGATCATCGCCAAGGAGCTCTACGCCGAGGAGGCCGCCGCATGACCTTGTCCCGCCACAACCCGGCCGAGCTCTCCCCGCCCACCGGCTTCTCCCACGCCGTCACCGCCACAGGAACCCGGCTGGTGTTCCTCGCCGGCCAGACGGCGCTCGACGGCGACGGCAACGTCGTGGGGAAAACGCTCCCTGAGCAGTTCGAGACGGCGCTGACAAACCTTCTCGCGGCCCTCTCGGCGGCCGACGGCACCCCGCAGGACCTGGCGCGCGTCACGGTCTACGCCACCGACGTCGCCGACTACCGCGCCCGTGCCGTCGAACTCGGCCGTATCTGGCGCCGGCTTGCGGGCCGGGACTATCCGGCCATGGCGGTCATCGGAGTGGTCCGACTCTGGGACGAACAGTGCCTGGTGGAGGTGGACGGGGTGGCCGTGCTGCCCTGAGCCGGGGCCGCCGGCAGGCAGGGAGCGACCGCCGACAGACAGGGAGAAGGCCCCGGCGCTCCCGTCGTCAGGGCCTTCGGTTTCGGTTCGATCGGTTACGGGACGCTCACCTGAGCGGTCCGGGGCCGGACGGTTGCCTGCTGCCGCCTCCGCCCCGGCCGGCCGCAGCGGCCATCGCCAGGCCACAGAGCAGCGCGACCACGCCGACGATGATGTTGCTGACGACGCTACGGGTGGTGGCCATGTTGCCGGAGACGACCCATGGGGAAATGATCGTCCATGCACCAATGGCGCACGCCGCCCATGCCATGGCGTGGGTGCGCTCGTATGCGGAGCTGAAGCCGCCCAGGCATAGGGCAAGGGCGATTCCTGTGATCAGATTGCACACGGCCAGGTTGGTCAGCCCGCTGAAGCCGACGATCCAAGGCGAGGCCGCCAGGTAGAGGCCCGTGAGAAGGGCCAGAGTTTCAACGGCCTGGGCGCGCGGCGTAATGGTCGCCCGCTCGAAGCGGGAACGCATCTCGGCCAGGTCCGGGTGTTGCTCGATGTCTGCGTGAGTGGTCATGGTGGGCCGCCTCCTGTCAGCAGCCTTATGTGTCCTTTATGTCCATGGAACGCCTGTCCGGGCGGCCGGTCAACCGGAGCGTTTGCCCGGCGGGAAGTACCAGCCGCAGCGGCCGATCACAGCGGCTCGCCGGAGGCGACGGCAAACGCCGCAGTCAGCGGAGTTGCTCCCGGCAGCTGACCGCGCGGCAGTCTCCGTCGAGGAGACTGCCGCGCGGCGGCGATGCGGACGAAGGGGCCCCCACGTCACCGGTCGGGGTACAGGTTCCGGTGGACGGCCCTCGCCACACTCTCGATCGTGTCCATGCCGTAGTCCCATCCCGCATCCGGATGCCCGTCCTCGGGATCCCGGTTGTTCTCGGTGAGGACCACCAGGCCGTAGTCGTACGCGCGGCCGGTGAAGGCGCCCATGCTGTGGACCTTCCAGTCCCCGCGGTCCCACGGGTTCCTGAGGTTCGCGTCGGAACGCTGAAGCCATCCGTTCTTGACCTGAACGGCGGCGTCCCAGGGCGCCCCGGCGGGCGCTCCCCACCGCTGGTCGTCCTGCACGTCACGCATCAGTCCGAGGATGTAGGCGCGCTCATCATCGTCCAGAACGGTGTCGTCCTCCCCGGTGAGCAGGGCGAGCAGAGTGGCCTGGTCCCTGGCGGTGACCTGCGTCAGGCCCATGAAGCCGGCTTCGTCGATGGCGGTGTTCGTCATTCCGGCCTCGTCCAGAAAATGCCGGATGTTGTCGGGGCCGACGGTGTCCCACAACACGTACGTCGACCGGTTGTCCGAATTCACGATCATTTTCCTGGCGAGGTACTGCTCCTCCTCGGTCAAGTAGCCGTTCCTGATATGAAGCAGCGCACCCAGGATCGTCGGCTTCACGATGCTCGCCGAGTCGAAGCGCTTGTCGGCGCGGTACGTGCAGAAGGTGCGTGTGGTCCGGTCGTACAGCGCTATCGAGGCCCGGCTGTCGCGCCTGGCCAGCGTCTGGGCTATGTCGCGGGTCAGATCGTGGGCGAGCCGGGGTTTCCTGGAGGCGCATTCGATGAGCCCGCCCTTGAACGGCTGTGCGATGGTTTCCGCTTTCCCCTTCCGGCGTGCGGCCGGGGGAGCGTGGGCCGCCGAAGCCGAGACGGAAGGGGCAGCAGAAGCCGGACGCGGGGCAGGGTCGGGGGAGGAGGATTCCGGAGACGGCGCCGAGACGGATATGGCGAAGGCAAGGGAGACCGCCATGGAAATCGTTACCCAGGTCACTTTCGACGTCGTCCCACTGAGCATCAGCTCGTTGCCCTTTCGACCGTCAGCCCGCCACTGTGAATTCGACGGGCATCGATGCGGTGCACGCGCCGGCGGCGCCCTCGAATTCGACGCTACAAGTGGGGAATCTGCCTGGCCTGTTCGGTCGTCCGATAGGTCTATGCGGGCCTGCGCAGAACGGCTGATGGGGTGACGGCCGAGGCTGCCGCACACCTCTCCGGGTCGCGGTCACACACGCGGCGCCCCCCTTTGCGCCGGCAACCAACCCCCGGGTGGTCAGCCACATCCGGAAGGTGTGGCGGCGGCCGCGCACGGGTGCCTGGCATATGACACTGAGGGGGTATGTGTATCAGCCGTGAAGACGCTTTCCTACGCCGGTGACGCAAGGTGACGAAAGGTGCAAACTTCCGGTGATCGTTGACGTTCTACGAGGGGAAGCCTGATCGGCTGCTTGTGATTGCCGCCGGTCGCAGGGCGATTCGTGGAGACCGCCGAGACTGCGCGACCACCGACCACCGACCACCGACCACCGAAACCTGAAACCTGAAACAGACTTAAGCCTGCAATCTCCGGCGCAGGACACTAGTGTCTCGTGATCCTGTAGGCGTTACTTGATCTCGCGTATCTCGTTGTTACCGACATGGAGCTCTCCGTGGAACAGGCCGCAGAGTTGCGGG
>NZ_JBVHTA010000027.1:0-106654 GCF_055566095.1 Streptomyces sp. NPDC027962 | reverse complement strand
CGCCACCACCGAAGAGATTCTGGCGAAGGTCCGCCTCGTCCAGACCAACATCAAGAAACTCGTGGCAAACAACTCGAAGTGACATCAACAGGATCGCGAGACACTAGTTTGCAGAGCCGCTCATGTTCCCGTCCCCAAGGACTCATTCCTTATGAAGCAGTCTGCTGCAAAGACCCTCGGTGTCGCTGCCCTCGGCGCTGCCTTCGCCGCTGTCGCCGCCGGCACCGCCTCCGCCGCTCCCGTCGCCCCCGATCCGACGGGAGCGCTCGGTGACGTCTCCCAGAGGGTGTCGCTCCAGGAGGTCACCGGAAAGCCGGCGGCGGGCGCGGCCGACGCGCTGGGCGGCAGCATGGTGACGGACAGCGCCTCCACGCTGCCCGGTACCGTGCAGGGCGCCGTCGGCGAGGTGGCCCCCTCCGGCGCGACCGAGCAGGTCGCGGGTCTGCTCGGGGGCCTCCCGCTCGCCGGTGGCGGCCTCCCGGCCGGCCAGCTCACCGGGGGCCTTCCGGTCGGGGGCGGCCTGCTGCCCGGCCTCGGAGTCTGACCCTCACCGTCGCGCACGCGACGTGAGCACGAGCGTGCGGCGCACGCCCGAAGCGGGTGTGCGCCCCACGCACTTGTGCCAGGATCGCCGCCATGCGAGCCAAGACCACCGCGCTGTCCGTACTCGGCACCGTCTGCGCTCTGCTGCTGGCCGCGTCCGGCTGCACGAGCGACGGCGGCGGAAGATCCGGTAGGGACGGGGACACCGGCCCGGGGAAGAGCCCGGCCCCGGACACCGGCAAGGGCAGCGGCGGGGCCGGCGGCGACCCGTCCGTACCGCTCACCGCGCAGCAGTTGGAGCGTGCGTCCTTCGCCACGGGCGATCTGCCGGGCTTCCAGGTCTCGGCGGAGAAGAGCGCGCTCGCGCCCACGGGGCAGCCCACCGCAGACAGGAAGCAGTGCCAGCCGCTCGCCGGCGCCATGGGGGAGAAGCCGGACCCGCGGGCGGCGCACACCGTCAACCGCGGGCTCGGTTCGCTCGACGACCTCGGCCTTGCGGTCTCCGCGTCGCTGAGCTCGTACGACGAGGCCGAGGCCAAGGAGCTGATGGACGGCCTCGAAGCGGCTCTTGCGGCATGCGGGGACGGCTTCGAGACGGCGCTCGACGACCGCAGCGCCACCTACGGTGAGGTGAAGGCGGCCCCAGTCACCGCTCGGGGCGGCGACGAGACCGTCGCCTGGACCACCGTTGCCACGAACGAGGGTGCCGTGGCGCCCATGCATCTGGTCGTGGTCCGCAAGGGCGCGACGGTCGCCCGCTTCATGGCATTCGACCTCGCGAAGCGCAAGCCGCCGCGCGTGCCCCAGGAGGTCGCCGACAAGCAGCTCGCGAAGATTGCGCACGTGCTTGCAGGCTGACAGCCGAAGGGCGAGGCGGTCACCAGGCGCCGGCGGCCGTCTTCTCGGACGGCAGCAGCGCCCAGAGCGCCAGGTAGAGCACGAACTGCGGCCCGGGCAGCAGGCAGGAAGCCACGAAGATCACGCGCATCGTGTTGGCGGACGTGCCGAAGCGCCGGGCCAGCGCTGCGCACACTCCGCCGATCATTCTTCCGTCACGGGGGCGGACAAGTGCGGCCATGGTGGGCTCCTTCGTGAGACATCAGTGGGAGCCGCTCCCGGGCTCCTCATGTATCCATGGTGTCTTCACGAAGGGGATGAAGCGTCGCTCCACGGAGCGATCCCGACCCTGGGAATCGTCGGGGTCGCCCCCTGAGATCCCTCCTCCCGGAGCATGGCCTCGCGCCGCACCTCACGCTTCCGGTCGTTCAGCGCGGACCTGCCGCGCGTCCCCAGCAGGCGGCGGCGCAGCCGGGCACGGCCCGCGGGCACGACCGCGAGATGGGCAAGCGCCACACCGGTCGTGTTCAACATCAGCGAGTCGATGTCGACGACCTGGCCCGGCACACCGGTCTGCAGCAGTTCGATCCCGAGCGACAGCAGTGCGCCGGCCGCCACAGTGCGCGTCAGTGACGCCCAGGGGGAGACGGCGAGCCGGCCGCTCGCCATCGGCAGCAGAACGCCGAGCGGCGCCAGCAGGAGCAGACCGCCGCCGATACGCCGTACGGCCTCGACGGGCCCGAGCTCAAGGGCGGCCTCGATACCGGCGAAGGGTTCCAGGTTCGCCGCCGTCACCCACATCACGTCGAGTGGGCGCAGCGTCAGCCATGAGACGAGCAGCAGATGGGCGAGGAGGAGGACGAGCCCCGCCACGCGGAAGCGGATGGCGGCACTGCCGCCCGAACCTTGACGCTGCACGCCCCCCTAGACGCACGGCCGACGGGAATCGGTTCCGCTGTTTCCCAGGAGGCGTCTCCGCCGCTCACCGGGGGCAGTTCCCAGCGGTTCCTAGGAAACGGTCGGGCCCGGTGAGGGCAGCGTGTCCGTCGTGGGCACGGCCCCCTCGGGCCGCTGCTTGGTCTGCGCGGAGCACACATACGCGTGCGGCGGGTAGTCGCCGGGTCCGCCGAGCAACACGGCGCCGCCCGCTGCCGTCACCCTGCTCTCCGCCAGGGTGCACACGATCTGGGCGAGGGCCGGCGCCGGCAGGTCCTCCGGCTGGCGGCTCAGCCGCAGGGTGCCGGCGGGGTCGCCGTCCCGGGCGCCGCTGACCATCAGCGGTCCCCGCACATACGTGGCGAAGCCCGCCTCCTGCTCCGGCGACGACGGCTCCTTCAGCAACTCGTCGATGAGCGCCTGCGCGAACTCGGGCGGACTGCCGGTGGCCTTGCTCTCGGTGATCCTCGCCGTACGGTCGACGGACCCCAGCTGCGCGGCGCACACCATGTAGACCCGGACCGGGACGCCCTGCGGCTGTGCCTGCGGCGTGAGGTTCTTGCCCGACACCTCGCACCCCGCCCGCGACGGTGCGGGGCCGGCGTCGACGGGCACCTGGGTGGTCCTGATGCCGCAGCCGGTGAGCACGGCGGCGGCAGCGAGCGCGGTGAGCGCCTTGAGACCGCGTCGTCCGGACCGGTGGACGCAGGCCTGCGCCGGCGCCGCGCCGCCGCGGGTACGCGTGACTGCCGTGACGTCCGCGGTCCTCCCCTCAACCGCTGTCACAGCGTGTCGTCCTCTCTCCGTTCACGGCCCTGGCCCGAGCCCGAGCCTGTGCTGCCGTCCCCGCCGTCCCCGCCGTCCGCGTCGCCCGTCCCGACCGCCTCGCAGTCCGCGAGCGAGGTCGCGTCGCGCGGCAGCCGCAGCGTGAACACCGCGCCTTCCCCGTCGGGCGAGTTCGCGGCCGTGATGTCACCGCCGTGGATGTGGGCGTTCTCCACGGCGATCGACAGGCCGAGGCCGCTGCCCTCGGACCGGGGGCGCGAGGCGCTCGCCTTGTAGAAGCGGTCGAAGACGTGCGGCAGCACCTCTTCCGGAATGCCGGGCCCGTGGTCGCGTACCTCGATCACCAGCTCCGAGTCGTCGGTGCGCACCGCCACACGGACCGGCGAGCCGCCGTGCTTGAGCGCGTTGCCGATCAGGTTGGCCAGGATCACGTCGAGCCTGCGCGGGTCGAGCCGCGCCATGATGCCGCGTTCCGCGTCCAGTTCCACCGCGTCCAGCCAGGCGCGGGCGTCGACGCAGGCGGTGACCTGGTCGGCGACGTCCACGGTGTCCAGCACGAGCCGCGCGGTGCCCGCGTCGAAGCGGGTGACCTCCATGAGGTTCTCCACCAGGTCGTACAGCCGCCGGGTCTCGCTGACCACCAGATTGACGGCCGGCGCGATCATGGGGTCGAGGCTGTCGGCCTCGTCCTCCAGCACTTCGGTGACGGCGGTGAGCGCGGTCAGCGGGGTGCGCAGCTCGTGCGACATGTCGGCGACGAAGCGGCGGCTGGACTCCTCCCGCGCACTCATGTCCGCGACCTTCTTCTCCAGCGACGCCGCCGTCTTGTTGAACGTCCTCGCCAGCTCGGCCAGTTCGTCCGTACCGGACACCCGCAGCCGGGTGTCGAGCTTGCCCTCGCCGAGCCGCCTCGCCGCCTCGCCCAGCCGGTGCACCGGCCGCAGCACCGTCGTGGCGGCGGCCTGAGCGAGCAGAGCGGAACCGATCAGGGCCAGCATCGTCGCGATTCCCAGCGACCAGGCGAGGGAGTTGAGATCCTGGCGTTCCTGGTCGAGGGACTTGAACATGTAGCCGGTCGGCCCACCGCCCACGATCCGGCTCCCGCCGACCAGGTACGGCTTCCCGCCGCGCTCGGTCCGCTGCCAGAACAGGTGATACGGCACCGAGTTGGCCGCGCTGATCTTCTGCCGGTCGTTCACCGCGTCCTGCAGCGACTTCGGCACGTCCTCCTTGGTGAACTCGTCGGGGTCGGACACGCCGACGACCGGCTTGCCCTCCGCCCGTTCCCCGATCAGCAGCACGCTGTAGCCGTTGTTCCCGTTGCCCATCCGCTCGGCGGCACGCTGGATCTCGTCCTGCGTGGGGCGCAGGGGCAGCGCCGCCGCGCGGTTCTGCATTTCCTGCCGGAAGCCCTCGAGCGCCGCGTCCTGCGTACGCGTCAGCACCGCCTCGCGGTTGAGCCAGTACGCGATGCCGGACGCGGACACGGCGGCGGTGAGCGCGACGAGCCCGAAGACCACCACCAGACGCAGCCGCAGACTGCTCAGACGGATCCCGGTGAGGATCCCGCGCTTCGGCCCGCCGCCCCCGTTCGCGGCGCTGCTCGCCGAGTTGGTGCCACCGCTCACCGGACGGCCCCGTCCGGGACGTACGCGTAGGTCACTGCGGAACGTCCAGCCGGTAACCGACGCCGCGCACCGTGCGGATCAAGGTCGGTGAGGACGGCACGTCCTCCACCTTCGCCCGCAGCCGCTGCACGCACGCGTCCACCAGGCGCGAGTCACCGAGGTAATCGTGCTCCCACACCAGCCGCAGCAGCTGCTGCCGGGACAGGGCCTGCCCGGGCCGGCGGCTCAACTCCAGCAGGAGACGCAACTCGGTCGGCGTGAGCTGCAGATCCTCGCCGTTCTTGGTGACCGTCATCGCGGAGCGGTCGATCACCAGGGAGCCGAAGGTCGCGGAGTCCGTGGACTCCCGTTCCCCGCGGCGCAGTACGGCGCGGATACGGGCGTCCAGCACCCGGCCCTGCACCGGCTTGACGACATAGTCGTCCGCTCCGGACTCGAGCCCGACGACGACGTCGATGTCGTCGCTGCGAGCGGTCAGCAGAATGATCGGCAGCTGGTCGGTGCGCCTGATCCGCCGGCACACCTCGAAGCCGTCGATTCCGGGCAGCATCACATCCAGCACGATCAGGTCGGGCCGCTGCTCGCGCAGCAGTTTCAGGCCGTCCTCTCCCGTCGCCGCGGTGGCCACTCGGTGGCCCTGGCGTGACAGCGAGAGTTCGAGGGCCGTGCGGATGGCGTCGTCGTCCTCGATCAGCAACAGGAAAGGCACGGGGTCATTCTGGCCCATGGGAAGCCCTAGTTCGACTCCCCGGGTCCCCGACCCCTGTTCCCTGCACGACTCCTCCCCTTGTGACGCGCCTGTGACAGTCGGCGGACAACGCCATGAAACAGGCCGGGCAGGCTTCTTCTCACCGGAACGAAGCAGACTCCACTCGACGGGGGGCGCGAGATGAACGCACTGCACAGCACCACCACAAGCGCAGTTGTGACGCGTCTCCACGACGTCGCGCGGAGCACCGAGAAGTCCGGCGCCGTGAACGGGCGGGGGTGCGTTCGCGGCGCCGGGCGTCAGCACAAGCCGTCGTTCATGACGGTGGTTGACGCGCCCACGGGGGGAAGCGGGGCGGCGTACGGGGAGGCACCGGGGGAGCGGACGTCCTGTTCCGAGGCCGAGTTCACGGCCTACGTCCAGGAGCGCCGCGCCTCCCTGTTCGCAACCGCCTACCACCTGACCGGTGACCGTTACGAGGCCGAGGACCTGCTGCAGAGCGCGCTGTTCTCGACGTACCGGGCCTGGGACAGGATCAGCGACAAGGCGGCGGTCGGGGGCTATCTGCGCCGCACCATGACCAACCTGCACATCAGCGCCTGGCGCCGGCGCAAGCTCAACGAGTACCCCACGGAGGAGCTGCCGGAGACCCCCGGCGACACCGACGCGATGCGGGGCACGGAGCTGCGCGCGGTCCTGTGGCAGGCGCTCGCCAGGCTCCCCGAACTCCAGCGCACGATGCTGGTCCTCCGCTACTACGAGGGCCGCACCGACCCGGAGATCGCGGACATCCTGGACATCAGTGTCGGCACGGTGAAGTCGAGCATCTGGCGGTCGCTCCGCCGGCTGCGCGAGGACGAGGTCCTCAGCTTCGGCCGTGACGAGGAAGAGTCCTTCGGCGAGCTGGTGGCCTGAAGGCAACGGGGGAACACGGGGGCTGCCGTTTCGGGGGAGACGGCGGAGGGATCCACGGGGGACACGGGGATCCACGGGGGAACGGAGTGGGGCCGGACAGGCCGGGGGGTTCTGTCCGGCCCCACTCCTATGTCGTGACGCCCCCGTGGGCGCTGCGCTCCCGGGGGCGTAACCCCGCGCTACGCCGGGGACGGCGTAGCGCAGCGGCCCGCTGCCGCCGCCGCGAGGCGGCCCAGTGCCTCCGCCTTGTTGCAGGGGTGCGCGCCCAGCCGCGTCTGGCGGCTCACGATGCCGCGCTCCGCGCGCATCAGGCGCCAGCCTCGGCGCAGCAGGAACGGCACCGACTTGCGGCCTTCGCGCAGATCGCGGGCCAGCCGGCGGCGGAACGTCGTCGACGGCCGGCCGCGCAGGCACAGTGCGTCGGCCAGGACGCCGAGTTCCTGGCAGCGCCGGACGATGTCGGCCGCGAAGATCCCCTCGGCGACGAACAGCGGTGTGCGGCCGATGTCGAGGGTCTCGGTGTCGATCCGGGAGCTGGTGGCGATGTCGTACACCGGCACGTCGGTCCGGCCCCTGCGGCACAGTTCCGCTATCGCGGAGACCGCGGCGTCCGCGTCCCAGGACGAGGGGGAGTCCCAGTCGATGTCCGTGCTGCCCGTCACCAGTGGAAGCGTCGGGTCGTTGCCCTCTTTGTAGAAGTCGTCCAGGCGCAGGACCGGCAGGCCGGTACGGGCGGCGAGAGAGGACTTTCCGGAACCTGAGGGGCCCGCGAGCAGCACGACGCGGGTCGGGATGGGTTGGGAACTCACGGGAGACAAGTGTGACGCATCGAGCGGCGCGGGGGAGCCCCCGGAGCGGCGGTTGGTACGAGCGTCACATCCTCAACTACTTTCCGCACACGCATGATTACTCGACTAGGCAGGGATCCATGGCTCGTCACGCAGCTTCCAAGAACCAGCGGCGCGCACTGCTGCGCGCGGGACTGACCGTCGCGGCGGCGGGTGCCGCGCTCGGTGCGGGCGGGGCGGCCGCCCACGCGGCGCCGGCCGGTCCGGCCGCCGGGCTTCCGGTCGGCGCGGTGACCGGTCCTGTGGGCAACTCGGTGAACGGCGTGGGTGAGCTGAAGAGCCTGCAGCTCGACCCGTTGGCCAACACCGGAGTGGACCCGCTGGGCAATGCCGTGGGCACGCAGGTCGCCGACTTCAAGCCGGTCAGCACCGCGCTGGTGACGGACCACATCACCAAGGGGCAGGCGCTCGAGGACCTGCCGGTGGCCGGGCCGGTCGCGGGCAGGCTGCTGGCGTAGCCGGACGTGAAGAAGCCCCCACCTCCGGACGGTGAGGTGGGGGCTTCGGCTCAGTACGCCGAACCCGAGGCGCCGAGTGAACCTGTCGGGTGCCAGACCGTCTTGGTCTCGAGGAACGCCGTCAGGCGGTGTGTGCCGGGGTCGGCCGAGAAATCCACAGCCTGTGGACGGAGAACCCGCTTCAGGTTGTCCGCCGCATGAATCTCGAGCTCCTTCGCGAGGACTTCGTCGGCGCCCGTCAGGTCGATGCCGTTGACGTCCTGGTGCGCCGCGAGCGGCGTCGCGATCTCGGCCGTGCGGCCGGAGAGCATGTTCACCACGCCGCCGGGCAGGTCGGAGGTGGCGAGCACCTCACCCAGCGCAAGCGCCGGCAGCGGAGCCCGCTCGGAGGCGACGACGACGACCGTGTTGCCGGCGGCGATCACCGGGGCGACGACCGAGACCAGGCCGAGGAACGACGACTCCTGCGGCGCGACGATCGTCACGACACCCGTCGGCTCCGGCGTGGACAGGTTGAAGTACGGGCCCGCGACCGGGTTCGCCCCGCCCACGATCTGAGCGATCTTGTCAGTCCATCCCGCGTACCAGACCCAGCGGTCGACGGCCGCCTCGACCTGGGCCGCGGCCTTGGACTTGGACAGGCCCTCGGCGTCCGCGACCTCGTGCACGAACTGGCTCTTGCGGCCCTCCAGCATCTCGGCGATGCGGTAGAGGATCTGCCCGCGGTTGTACGCGGTCGCGCCGGACCAGCCGCCGAACGCCTTGCGGGCCGCGACGACCGCGTCCCGCGCGTCCTTGCGGGACGAGAGGGGCGCGTTGGCCAGCCACTTGCCCTTTGAGTCCGTCACCTCGTACACCCGGCCGCTCTCGGAGCGGGGGAACTTGCCCCCGACGTACAGCTTGTAGGTCTTGAAGACGCTCAGACGCATCGCATCAGACATCGAGGTAGGCCTCCAGACCGTGACGGCCGCCCTCGCGGCCGAAGCCCGACTCCTTGTACCCGCCGAAAGGCGACGTCGGGTCGAACTTGTTGAACGTGTTGGCCCACACCACACCGGCACGGAGCTTGTTCGCCACCGCGAGGATGCGGGAGCCCTTCTCCGTCCAGATGCCGGCGGAGAGGCCGTACTGGCTGTTGTTGGCCTTGGCGACGGCCTCGTCCGGCGTGCGGAACGTCAGCACCGACAGGACCGGACCGAAGATCTCGTCGCGCGCGATGGTGTGCGCCTGGGTGACGTTCGTGAAGAGCGTCGGGGCGAACCAGTAGCCGGAGGTGGGCAGCTCGCACGCAGGGGACCAGCGCTCCGCGCCCTCCGCCTCGCCCGCCTCGACGAGCGACGTGATCCGGGAGAGCTGCTCCTCTGAGTTGATCGCGCCGATGTCGGTGTTCTTGTCCAGCGGGTCGCCGAGGCGCAGCGTGGACAGCCGGCGCTTCAGGGAGTCGAGCAGCTCGTCCTGGATCGACTCCTGGACGAGGAGGCGCGAGCCCGCGCAGCACACCTGGCCCTGGTTGAAGAAGATGCCGTTGACGATGCCCTCGACGGCCTGGTCGATGGGAGCGTCGTCGAAGACGATGTTGGCGCCCTTGCCGCCCAGCTCGAGGGTGACCTTCTTGTGCGTACCGGCGACCTGGCGGGCGATGGCCTTGCCGACCGCGGTCGAACCGGTGAAGGCGACCTTGTTGACGTCCGGGTGCGCGACGAGCGCGGCGCCCGCGTCTCCGTAGCCGGGAAGGATGTTGACGACGCCCTTGGGCAGACCGGCCTGCCGGCAGATGTCCGCGAAGAAGAGGGCGGAGAGCGGGGTCGTCTCGGCCGGCTTCAGTACGACGGTGTTACCGGTGGCCAGCGCCGGGGCGATCTTCCACGCCAGCATCAGTAGCGGGAAGTTCCACGGGACGACCTGGCCCGCGACGCCGAGCGGGCGCGGGTTCGCGCCGTAGCCGGCGTGGTCGAGCTTGTCGGCCCAGCCCGCGTAGTAGAAGAAGTGCGCGGCGACCAGGGGGAGGTCCGCGTCACGGGTCTCCCTGATCGGCTTGCCGTTGTCCAGGGTCTCCAGGACGGCCAGCTCGCGGCTGCGCTCCTGAATGATCCGGGCGATGCGGAACAGGTACTTGGCACGCTCGGAGCCGGGCAGGGCCGACCACTTCTCGAACGCCTTGCGGGCCGCCTTCACGGCACGGTCCACGTCCTCGGCCCCGGCCTGGGCGACCTCGGCGAGCACTTCCTCGCTGGACGGCGAGACGGTCTTGAAGACCTTGCCGCCGGCCGCGTCGGTGAACTCGCCGTCGATGAACAGGCCGTACGACGGTGCGATGTCGACGACCGACCGCGATTCGGGTGCGGGTGCGTATTCGAATACGGAAGCCATGATGATCAGTCCACCGTCACGTAGTCGGGGCCGGAGTAGCGGCCGGTCGCCAGCTTCTGGCGCTGCATCAGCAGATCGTTGAGCAGGCTGGACGCGCCGAAGCGGAACCAGTGGTTGTCCAGCCAGTCATCGCCCGCGGTCTCGTTGACCAGGACCAGGAACTTGATCGCGTCCTTGGTTGTGCGGATACCGCCGGCGGGCTTCACGCCCACCTGTACCCCAGTCTGCTCCCGGAAGTCGCGGACAGCCTCCAGCATCAGCAGGGTGTTCGCCGGCGTGGCGTTCACCGCCACCTTGCCGGTGGACGTCTTGATGAAGTCCGCGCCGGCGATCATGCCGAGCCAGGAGGCGCGGCGGATGTTGTCGTACGTGGAGAGCTCGCCGGTCTCGAAGATGACCTTGAGCCGTGCACTGCCGGAGGCCTCCTTCACGGCGCGGATCTCCTCGTACACCTTCATGTACTTGCCGGCCAGGAAGGCGCCGCGGTCGATCACCATGTCGATCTCGTCCGCCCCTGCGGCGACCGCGTCACGGACGTCCGCGAGCTTCACTTCGAGAGCCGCGCGGCCGGCCGGGAAGGCGGTGGCCACGGAGGCGACCTTGACGTCGGAGCCCTTCAGGGCCTCCTTGGCGGTCGCCACCATGTCGGGGTAGACGCAGACCGCGGCGGTCGTCGGGGCGCTGCGGTCGGTCGGGTCGGGGTTGACGGCCTTGGCGGCGAGCGCCCGGACCTTGCCCGGGGTGTCCGCGCCTTCGAGCGTCGTCAGATCGATCATGGAGATGGCCAGATCGATGGCGAACGCCTTGGCCGTGGTCTTGATGGAACGCGTGCCGAGGGACGCTGCGCGGCCTTCGAGGCCGACGGCGTCGACGCCGGGCAGCCCGTGCAGGAAGCCGCGCAGAGTGCTGTCGGACGCGGTCACGTCGGCGAATGCAGGTGCGGTGGTGGGCATGGTCACCAGACGAGCATATCTACGCGCGTAGCGACCTGTACAGGGGGTCCACCGAATCCTCGCGCGAAACGGGACACAAGCGGCGTCGCCCCTTGTGTCGGCTGTGCGCGCCCGCCCGCGCCGGGGCGCGCCGTCCGGCGTGCGGCAGAATCGGAACCATGACGAGCCCCCAGCAGCCCGAGCCCTCCACCGACAGCGAACGGGTCTTCCGCTCGCCCGCCGGAATGGCGGGCGGCACGGTGCTGCTCGCGCTCGTCGCCTGGATCGCCGTCGACGCGGTCGTCCGCGGCGAGGGCCGTACGCCCTGGTTCGCGCTGGCCGGAGCGCTGCTGGCGGCGCCGGTGGTCGTGGCCTTCACCTTCCGGCCCGCGGTCTTCGCGAGCAACGAGCGGATCCGCATCCGCAACCCGTTCCGGACGGTCACGCTGCCGTGGGGCGCCGTGGCGGACGTGCGGGCCTCCTACTCGAGCGAGATCTTCACGCAGGCCGGCACGAAGTACCAGCTCTGGGCCATTCCCGTCTCCCTGCGCAAGCGCAAGAGCGCCGCGCGCAGGCAGGCGCAGGCCGCATACGACGACCCGCACGGCCGAACGTCCGTGCACGCCGACGTCAAAGACGCGAAGGCACGCGTGGCACCCACCGACCAGACGATCGCCGACCTGCGCGCACTGGCCCGGCGCCGCGCCACGGCACCGGAGGCACAGGGAGAGCCGGAGATCCGCTGGGCGTTCGAGCTCCTGGCCCCGGCGGTCGCGGGGGCGGTGCTGCTGGCGGTGCTGCTGGCGGTGGGGTAGGGCGGGCGCGGTAGCCCTTGGGCGGGCCCGGTTCGTGCCGGGCCCACCGTCGGTGGTGTCAGATGCCCGCCGCAGCTGACAGGTCGCGCTTGATGGCGTCGAGAACCTCCGTGGCCCGCGACCTGGCGTTCGTCAGTGCGCCCGCGTCCGCCACCGGCACGACGACCTCCAGGTAGCACTTGAGCTTGGGCTCCGTGCCGCTCGGGCGGACGATGACGCGGGCCTTGAACTCGCCCTCCAGGTAGTAGCGCAGACCGTCTGTCGGCGGAAGGGTGTCCGTGCCGCGGGTCAGGTCCTCCGCGGTGGTGATCCGGAGCCCCGCCAGCGAGGCCGGGGGCTGCTCGCGCAGCGCGCGCATCGCGTTCGCGATGACGCTCAGGTCCTCGACCCGCACGGACAGCTGATCGGTCGCATGCAGGCCGTGCTCGACGGCGAGGTCGTCGAGCAGGTCGGTGAGCGTACGGTCGTGCTCCTTCAGCTCCGAGACCAGCTCGGCGACGAGCAGCGCCGCCGTGATGCCGTCCTTGTCGCGTACGCCCTCGGGGTCGACGCAGTAGCCGAGGGCCTCCTCGTAGCCGTAACGCAGCCCGTCGACCCGGGCGATCCACTTGAAGCCCGTCAGGGTCTCCTCGTGACGCAGTCCCGCCGCCCCCGCGATGCGGCCCAGCAGGGACGACGACACGATCGACTCCGCGAAGACGCCCGTGGCGCCCTTGTGGACCAGGTGCTCGGCGAGCAGCGCTCCGACCTCGTCGCCGCGGAGCATCCGCCAACCGCCCTCGGCCGCCTCGTCCGGGACGGCGACGGCGCAGCGGTCCGCGTCGGGGTCGTTGGCGATGACGACGTCCGGGGATGTGCGGCGCGCGGTCGCGAAGGCGAGGTCCATCGCGCCGGGCTCCTCCGGGTTGGGGAAGGCGACCGTCGGGAAGGCGGGGTCCGGCTCGGCCTGCTCCACGACGAGGGTCGGCTCGGGGAACCCGGCTCGTGCGAAGGCGGCCGTCAGTACGTCCTTACCCACGCCGTGCATGGCGGTGTAGACGACGCGGGCGGTGCGGGGGGAGCCGGCGCTCAGTACGGCGTCCGTACGCGTCAGGTACGCCTCCAGCGCCTCCTCGCCCAGCGTCTCCCACCCCTCGTCGGCGCGGGGGACGTCGTCGAGACTGCGGATCGCGTCGATCTCCGCGGCGATCTCCGCGTCCGCGGGCGGCACGATCTGCGAGCCGTCGCCGAGGTAGACCTTGTAGCCGTTGTCCCGCGGCGGGTTGTGGCTCGCGGTCACCTCGACACCGGCGACCGCGCCCAACTGCCTTATGGCGAAGGCCAGTACGGGCGTCGGCAACGGGCGCGGCAGCACGGCGGCGCGCAGACCGGCGGCGACCATGACGGCGGCGGTGTCGCGTGCGAAGTCCGCGGACTTGTAGCGGGCGTCGTAGCCGATGACGACGAGGCCGTCGCCCTGGCCCTTGGCCTTCAGATACGCGGCGAGCCCGGCGGCGGCCCGGATCACCACGGCCCGGTTCATCCGCATGGGCCCGGCGCCGAGTTCGCCGCGCAGCCCGGCGGTGCCGAACTGGAGCGTCCCGGCGAACCGGTCGGCCAGCTCGTCGAGGTCCTGCGCTTCGATGAGCTTCCCGAGTTCGTCCCGGGTCTCGCTGTCCGGGTCCTCCGCGAGCCACGTCTGGGCCCGCGCGATGAGGTCCTGCTGCACGGTTGCTCCGCCTCTCGTCTCCGACTACGTCGAGTGTGCGCGCCCGCGGGGTGGGCGGGCGTCAATGGCTGTGGGGTGGGCGTGTGGCCGTGTGGCCGTGTGGCCGCGTGGCCGTTGCGCGGGGCCGCACTCTCCCCTACGGCCCGGGGGCCGTGGGGGAGCCCCGCTTCCCGTTGTACTGGTGGGCGGCTCCGCCGGGTGGCGGGCCGGCCCCTCGCGGTGGGGCGTGGGGCCGGGCGCCGGTGGCGGGTTTTTGAACTCCGCCTCGGCCGGGTGGCCATGGGGGAGTCCTGCTTCCCGTTGTACTGGTGGGCGGCTCCGCCGGGTGGCGGGCCGGCCCCTCCCCATGGGGCAAGGGGCCCAGGCCCCCGCATCGGGTCCTGGACTGTACCCGCGCCCGGGTGGCGGCCGGCTGGGCTGCCGGCGGTCCGCCTGGACTGCCGCTGCGCGGCAGCCCGGCTCCGCCGGCACCCCCGCCCTGTGGCACGGCCGGTCCGACGGACGGGCCGCAAGGCAGCCGTGCCAAGGGCGGGGTGCGAGGCGACTGCGCGAGGGAGGGCAGGTGCCGGCCACATCCGCCCGGCGCTCCGCTCCCGGGTCGACGCCGCCTGGCGGGCCGCCGGCACGCCTTGCGCCCGGGAGGTAACCGGGCCGCAGCCCCCGAAACGCAGCGTTGCTGCCGTCGGCCACGCCGGCCCCCCGCCCGGGAGGTACCGGGGTCGTCGAAGCCCGAGCGCTCGGGCGCGGAGCCCCCGAAACGCCGGGATGCGGCCGTCGGCCACCCCGAGCCCCAGCCCGGGAGGCACCGGGCCCGTCGTGGCCCGGGGCACTCGGGGGGCAAAGCCCCCGCGACGACACCGCCTCGCGCTTACCGGGCCCCCGCCCGGCGCTCCGCTCCTGGGTCGACGCCGCCCGGCCGGCCGCCGGCCACGCCCGGCGCCCGGGAGGTAACGGGGCCGGTCGAGGCCCGGACGCTCGGGGCCGTAGCCCCGCAACGCCACCGCGTCGCCCCCGCCGGGCCCTCGCTCGGCAGGCACCGGACTCGTCGAGCACCGGGTGCACGGGCAACGTCCCCGTAACGGCACCACCCGCCGGCCGCCGGCCCTCACGCGCCTCAGATGCGTTCCAGCACCCGCGTCAGAAGCTCGCCCATCCGCGCCGCCGAGTCCCGGCCCGCCTGGAGCACTTCCTCGTGGTTCAGCGGCTCGCCCGACAGGCCCGCCGCCAGGTTGGTGACCAGGGAGATGCCCAGCACCTCCGCGCCGGCCTCGCGGGCCGCGATCGCTTCGAGGACCGTCGACATGCCGACCAGGTCGCCGCCCATGACACGGACCATGTTGATCTCGGCCGGGGTCTCGTAGTGCGGGCCGGGGAACTGGACGTAGACGCCTTCCTCCAGCGTCGCGTCCACCTCCTTGCACAGCGCCCGCAGCCGCGGCGAGTAGAGGTCCGTCAGGTCCACGAAGTTCGCGCCGAGGATCGGCGACGCCGCCGTCAGGTTGATGTGGTCGCTGATCAGCACCGGCTGGCCCGGGCGCATGCCCTCGCGCAGTCCTCCGCAGCCGTTGGTCAGCACCACGGTCTTGCAGCCCGCGGCGACCGCGGTGCGCACCCCGTGGGCGACGGACGCGACGCCGCGGCCCTCGTAGAAGTGCGTACGGCCGAGGAAGACCAGCGCGCGCTTCGCACCGATGCGGTACGAGCGGATCCTGCCGCCGTGGCCCTCGACCGCCGGCGGCGGGAAGCCGGGCAGCTCGGTGACGGGGAACTCGGCCTCGGGAGTGCCGAGCGCGTCGACGGCCGGAGCCCAGCCGGAGCCCATCACCAGTGCGACGTCGTGGGTCTCGGTGCCGGTCAGCTCGCGCAGGCGCGCGGCGGCGGCGTCGGCCGCGGCGTGGGGGTCGGCCAGTGCGCCGACGAGGTCCGGATTCACAGATGCGTTCACGCGGACGAGGGTAACCCGTGAAGTCCTACGCGCGTAGATGCCTCAGCCCACGGTCTTCGGATCGTTGTCTTGTCGTTTCCGACGAAAGCAGGGGGAAGCGGTGTGACGGACCCCCCGAAGCGGCGTGGCACTCCGGGGCGCAGCCCTAGCAGGGGCGCTTGCGCAGCTCCATCACGTAGTCGTGCGGCGCTCCCGCCGATTCCGCCGCGTCCGCGAGCTCGCCCAGGTAGCGGGCGGACGGCAGGCCGCCCTCGTACGCGTTCAGCACATACGTCCAGGCCGGCTCCTCGCCGTCCAGCGTGTCCACACGGACCCGCATGCGCCGGTATATGTCGAGGCCGACGCCCTCCCAGCGGTCCATGGAGTCCTCGTCCATCGGGGCGATGTCGTACAGCGCGACGAAAACCTGTGAGCGTGGCGCCTCCACGATCGTGGCGAGCGCGCCCTCCCAGCCCATCTGCTCGCCGCCAAAGGTCAGCCGCCAGCCGTTCAGCCAGCCTGTCCCGCGCAGCGGTGAGTGCGGTGCGCGGCGGGACATCAGCCGCGCGTCGAGGTTGCCGGCGTACGCGGCGTAGAGCGACATGGGGTCGAGGGTACGGGAGGGGGGCGAGAAACTGCCCGCTCGACGGAGCCCAGCGGGCCTTGGACATGACAACTTCCGTGGTCGCGGCCGTAGGGAGCCCCCGGAGGGAGAACGCCTGAACGATGCGGGACAATGAAGTACGTACTGCATTCCCCCGGGGGCACCCCCGGACCCCCGGCAGAGCGGGCAGGCGGGCCGGGATCGACAATGCGAGGCGGACTTTTTCGTGACCCGGATCGTGATCATCGGTGGCGGACCCGGCGGATATGAGGCGGCCCTCGTGGGCGCCCAGCTCGGCGCGGAGGTGACCGTCGTCGACTGCGACGGTCTGGGCGGGGCGTCGGTGCTCACCGACTGCGTACCGTCGAAGACCCTGATCGCCACCGCCGAGGTGATGACGACCTTCGACTCCTCCTACGAGGAGCTCGGCATCATCGTGGCCGACGACACCCCGCACATCGAGCAGGCCGCCCGCGTCGTCGGCGTCGACCTCGGCAAGGTCAACCGACGCGTCAAGCGTCTCGCGCTCGCCCAGTCCCACGACATCACCGCGTCCGTCACCCGGGCAGGCGCACGCGTCGTGCGCGGCCGCGGCCGGCTCGACGGGCAGCAGGCGACGGACGGCTCCCGCAAGGTGATCGTGCGAGCGGCCGACGGCACGGAGGAGACGCTCGTCGCCGACGCCGTGCTGATCGCGACCGGCGGCCACCCGCGCGAGATCCCCGACGCCAAGCCCGACGGCGAGCGCATCCTCAACTGGACGCAGGTGTACGACCTCGACGAGCTCCCCGAGGAGCTCATCGTGGTCGGCTCCGGTGTGACGGGTGCCGAGTTCGCGGGCGCGTACCAGGCGCTCGGCTCCCGGGTCACCCTCGTCTCCTCCCGTGACCGCGTGCTGCCCGGCGAGGACCCCGACGCCGCCGCCGTCCTCGAAGACGTCTTCCGCCGCCGCGGCATGAACGTCATGGCCCGCTCCCGTGCCGAGTCCGCCAAGCGCGTCGGCGATCGGGTGGAGGTCACGCTCTCCGACGGCCGGGTCATCTCCGGCACGCACTGCCTCATGGCGGTCGGTGCCATCCCGAACACGGCCGGCATGGGTCTTGAGGGGGCCGGGGTCCGGCTGAAGGACTCCGGCCACATCTGGACCGACAGGGTGTCGCGCACGTCGGCGCCGGGTGTGTACGCGGCCGGTGACGTCACGGGCATCTTCGCGCTGGCGTCGGTCGCCGCGATGCAGGGCCGGATCGCGATGTACCACTTCCTCGGCGACGCGGTCGCCCCGCTGAACCTGAAGACCGTGTCCTCCAACGTCTTCACCGACCCCGAGATCGCGACCGTCGGTTACAGCCAGGCGGACGTCGACGCGGGCAAGATCGACGCCCGAGTCGTCAAGCTGCCGCTGCTGCGCAACCCCCGGGCCAAGATGCAGGGCATCAGGGACGGCTTCGTCAAGATCTTCTGCCGTCCGGGCACGGGGATCGTTGTCGGCGGCGTGGTCGTCTCGCCCCGCGCGTCGGAACTGATCCACCCCATCTCGATCGCGGTCGACAACAACCTGACGGTCGAACAGATCGCAAACGCCTTCACCGTGTACCCGTCTCTGTCGGGGTCGATCGCCGAGGTGGCACGCCAGTTGCACACCCGGAAGACGGCAGGCGAGGGCTGAACCCGGCGAACCCCGGGCACTCCACGCAGTGGGCGATCAACTTTGGGGCCGCCTATATCAGTTGGCGGCCTCTTAAGTGCGCAATTTCCGCTTTTCGGCACATGGAGCTGAAAACTGACGAGCAGTGGGGTTACTGTCAGTTCTGTGTTCGCTGCAGAACGTCGCCAGTTGATCCTCGAAATGGTGCGCGCCAACGGAGCCGTGTCGCTCCGTGAGCTCGCCCGCGTCGTCCAGACCTCCGAAGTGACCGTACGGCGGGACGTGCGGGCGCTGGAGGCAGAAGGACTCCTCGACCGCCGGCACGGCGGTGCGGTATTGCCGGGCGGGTTCACCCGCGAGTCCGGCTTCCCGCAGAAATCCCTGTCCGCGACCGCCGAGAAGACGGCCATCGCCGATCTCGCGGCGGCCCTCGTCGAAGAGGGCGAGGCCATCGTGGTCGGCGCCGGAACGACGACGCAGGAGCTGGCCCGCCGGCTCGCGCGCGTTCCCGGACTGACCGTGGTCACCAACTCGCTGCTGGTCGCGCAGGCGCTGGCGCATGCCAACCGGGTCGAAGTCGTCATGACGGGCGGGACACTGCGCGGTTCCAATTACGCGCTGGTGGGCAGCGGTGCGGAGCAGTCCCTGCAGGGACTGCGGGTCTCCCGCGCGTTCCTGTCCGGGAGCGGGCTCACGGCCGAGCGCGGCCTGTCCACCTCCAACATGCTCTCGGCGAGCGTGGACCGGGCGCTGGTCCAGGCGGCGGCGGAGGTCGTGGTCCTGGCGGACCACACCAAGCTCGGCACGGACACGATGTTCCAGACGGTGCCGACGGATGTGATCACGCGTCTCGTGACGGACGAGCCGCCGGCGCACGACGACCGGGCGGCCACGGAGCTGCAGGCGCTGGCCGATCAGGGAGTGCAGATCGCCGTTGCGGGCGGCGGGGGTGCGGCGGCCGGGCCGCGGCATGACGTACCGCTTCCCGGTCAGCGGCGCACCCGCGCGGGCCTTCGCAGCGCGCTGCCTTCCGAGGCGCTCCCGGAACGCCCCCGCGTGGCGGACCTCCGCCGCCGCTGAGCCGCCCGTACCCCCGGGGGCTGAGGAGGCTAGTCCGCGCGCAGGCCGCGCAGGGTCAGCGTCAGCAGGCGGTCCGCCAACTCCGGGTCCTCCGGGGCTTGCTCCGCCGCCAGAGCGATCGCGTTCGTCAGTTGCATCAGGTCGGCGATCGAGACATCGGCCCGGACCGAGCCAGCCTCCTGAGCCCGGACGAGCAGTCGTTCGCCGGCCTGGCGGAGGGGGACGCTGCAGGCCGTGAGGGCCGAGGTCTCGTCGTGGGACGCCGACATCAGCGCGCGGGCCAGGCCGCGGTACTCACCCGCGTGGGTGACGAGGGCGCGCAGCCACTCCACCAGCGCCCCGCACGGCTGCTCCGCGCCCGCCAGTTCGTGCGAGCGCTCCAGCAGCGCGGCGAGCGCCTCCTGGAAGACGGCGTTCATCATGGCGTGGCGATTCGGGAAGTGGCGGTACAGGGTGCCGATGCCCACGCCCGAGCGGCGCGCAATCTCCTCGAGCGACGCGTCGGTCCCGCGCTCCGCGAAGGTGGCGCGCGCCTCGGTCAGCAGTCGTTCGTAGTTGCGGCGCGCGTCGGCGCGCTTGGGCCTGGTGTCGGTCACGCCGTCAAGGATGCCGGAAGATCCTGGGCGGGCGGGCGGGCGGACCGGCTGTGGGGGTTGTGGGGGCAGTGCCCTCGCCGGTACGGACGCCGGGACATCAGCGCCACACCCATGACGAAGGACCCACAGCACGGATGCCGTGGGCCCTTGGCCGATGCCCGGATCGAGCAGATCGAGGTGTCAGTCCTTGATCTCGCAGATCGTTGCGCCGGAGGTGAGGGACGCGCCGATCTCGACCGCGAGGCCCTTGACCGTGCCGGAGCGGTGTGCGTTCAGCGGCTGCTCCATCTTCATCGCCTCGAGGACGACGACGAGGTCGCCCTCCTTGACCTCCTGACCCTCCTCGACCGCGACCTTGACGATCGTGCCCTGCATCGGGGAGGCGAGGGTGTCGCCGGACGCGGCCGACGACGACTTCTTCGCGGCCCGGCGCTTCGGCTTGGCACCCGCCGCGAGGCCGGTGCGCGCCAGCGTCATGCCGAGCGAGGACGGCAGCGACACCTCGAGGCGCTTGCCGCCGACCTCGACCACGATCGTCTCGCGGCCGGACTCGTCCTCCTCCGCGTCCCCGAGGGCGGCGAAGGGCTTGATCTCGTTGACGAACTCGGTCTCGATCCACCGGGTGTGGATCCGGAACGGGTCCGCCGTGAAGTCCGGGTCGGCCACGACCGCGCGGTGGAACGGGATCGCCGTCGCCATGCCTTCGACCTGGAACTCCGCAAGCGCACGCGCGGCGCGCTGCAGCGCCTGCTCGCGCGTCGCGCCGGTCACGATCAGCTTGGCGAGGAGGGAGTCCCACGCCGGGCCGATCACGGAGCCGGACTCGACGCCCGCGTCCAGACGCACACCCGGGCCGCTGGGCGCGGCGAAGGTGGTGACGGTGCCGGGGGCGGGGAGGAAGCCCCGGCCCGGGTCCTCGCCGTTGATGCGGAACTCGAACGAGTGGCCGCGCACCGCCGGGTCGTCGTAACCCAGCTCCTCGCCGTCGGCGATACGGAACATCTCGCGGACCAGGTCGATGCCGGTGACCTCTTCGGTGACCGGGTGCTCGACCTGAAGACGGGTGTTGACCTCCAGGAAGGAGATCGTGCCGTCGAGGCCGACCAGGAACTCGACGGTGCCGGCGCCGACGTAACCGGCCTCCTTGAGGATGGCCTTCGACGCCCGGTACAGCTCGGCGTTCTGAGCCTGTGACAGGAACGGCGCCGGAGCCTCCTCGACCAGCTTCTGGTGGCGGCGCTGCAGCGAGCAGTCACGCGTGGAGACGACCACCACGTTGCCGTGCGAGTCGGCGAGGCACTGGGTCTCGACGTGACGCGGCTTGTCGAGGTAGCGCTCGACGAAGCACTCGCCGCGCCCGAAGGCGGCGACGGCCTCGCGCACCGCGGAGTCGTACAGCTCGGGCACCTCTTCGAGGGTGCGGGCGACCTTCAGGCCGCGACCGCCACCGCCGAAGGCGGCCTTGATCGCGATCGGCAGGCCGTGCTCCTTGGCGAACGCGACGACCTCGTCGGCCCCCGAGACCGGGTCGGGCGTACCCGCGACCAGCGGCGCACCGGCGCGCTGTGCGATATGGCGGGCGGCGACCTTGTCACCCAGGTCGCGGATCGCCTGCGGCGGCGGACCGATCCAGGTCAGGCCCGCGTCGATGACCGCCTGAGCGAACTCGGCGTTCTCGGACAGGAAACCGTATCCGGGGTGGACGGCGTCCGCTCCCGAATCGGCTGCGGCCTGAAGCACCTTGGCCATGTCCAGATAGCTGGCGGCCGGGGTGTCACCGCCCAGGGCAAACGCTTCGTCGGCCGCGCGGACATGCAGAGCGTCCCGGTCCGGATCGGCGTAGACGGCTACGCTCGCGATCCCGGCGTCCCGGCAGGCACGGGCAACGCGGACAGCGATTTCGCCACGGTTGGCGATGAGCACCTTGCGCACGATGGCTCCCTCCTTGAAACAAGCTGAGTTTAGGGACTGCCGACACGGCCTTTCGACCCGTCCCCAATGGTGAGCTTGCCCACACGGAGCGTGATTCGAGGCTCGCTCGATCGCGAAATCCCTTGTCGCACCACGGTACGACGGGTTCCTCTCCCGCACAGTAGCCCTCAGGTGTGGTCAAGGTCTCTGTCTGCGAGGCCAGCGGCCGAATGGGTTTCTTTGTGGAGTCCCTACGAATGGCCCAATGATTCTTTGCCCTGAGACCGAGCGTGCCGCGGCTCTTGTCGCAGCGTTTACCGGTCAGTAGCCTCGCGGCTGTCGTACGTACTTCCGGTACACACAGGGTTGGGGGCGCCGTGGTGCGCAGACCGGTGGCCGTAGTGGCTGCGCTTGTCCTGCTGGTGGAGGCCGTCGGCATCGTCGTGCTCAACGGCATCATGGCCACCTTCGTCGATGCCCAGCGGATGTCCCTGGACGGCCTGGACCCGGACGTGATGGTGACCGCGACCTGGGGACTGGGGATCGGGACCGGCCTGCTCCTCGCGCTGTGCGGAGTCCTGCTGCTGGTGGTGGCGATACGCGACCGGGCGCCCGGCCGCTTCACCCGCATCCTGCTCATCGGCCTGGCGGTCCTGCATGGAGTGCTGGGCGCTCTGACGGTGGGCCTGGTCGGATGGACCGCGTTCGCCTGGATGATGGTGGTGCTCGGGCTGCTCGTGGCGTCGCTGATCGCGTACGGGCAGGAGCGGCCGTCGCGGGACGTCGACGGGGAGGACGGATCGGCGGTGCCGCCGGTGGGCGGGGCGGCGTCGCCGGCGTGAGATGTCGGGGGCGGCGTCGGCTGGGCCGAGACTGCGGCGGTTGCCGACGGGGCCGGTGGCTCAGGCGGCGGGATCGGCCCAGAGGTCGGTGATCGAGAAGCCCAGCTCGGCGAGGAGCGTACGGAGCAAGGGCAGCGAGAGGCCGATGACATTGCCCGGGTCGCCGTCGATGCCGTCGATGAACGGTGCCGAGCGGCCGTCGAGCGTGAACGCGCCCGCCACGTGCAGTGGTTCGCCGCTCTCGACATACGCCGCGATCTCGGCGTCCGTCGGCTCGCCGAACCGCACGACGGTGGACGCGGTCGCCGACGCCCGGCGTCCGGTCGCCGTGTCGATCACGCAGTGCCCCGTCTGCAGCACGCCCGCCCGGCCGCGCATCGCCTTCCAGCGGGCGGTCGCCTCCTCGGCGTCCGCGGGCTTGCCGAGCGCCTCACCGTCGAGTTCCAGGACGGAGTCGCAGCCGATCAGCAGCGCGCCGGCGGCCTCGGGCCGCGCGGCGACGGCCGCGGCCTTCGCCTCGGCGAGCATCAGGGCGAGCTCGGTGGGCGTCGGCGCGTCGATGGCGTCCTCGTCGACGCCGCTCACGATCACCTCGGGCGCGAGGCCGGCCTGCCGGAGCAGGTTGAGGCGCGCGGGGGAGGCGGAGGCGAGTACGAGGCGGGGGCGGGGGCGGGGCGGGGTCATGGTGGTCATCGTAGGCGGCGGTGCTTTTTCCCCACCCCGCCCCTTCCCGAACCGGGCTCCGCCCGGACCCGGCCCCCGTCTTGGCCGGTGGGCCTTGGCCCGCCCGTCAGGGCTCCGCCCCGCACCCCGCGCCTCAATCGCCGGCGGGGCTGGGAGTGCCTCTGGGCCTCGATCGCCGGCGGGGCTGGATGTGCGCCGGGGCCTTGGGCGGGTGTGAGGCTGGGAGTGCCCGTGGGCCTTCGAGGGCCGGCGGGGTTGGATGTGCGCCGGGGCTTCGGGCGGGTGCGAGGCTGAGAGTGCCCTGTGCCTTGGGCGGGTGTGAGGCTGGGAGTGCCTCTGGGCCCTCGATCGCCGGCGGGGCTGGGAGCGCGCCCGTGCCTCGATCGCCGGCGGGGCGGGAGGTGTCCCAGTCGTCGGCGAGGCTGACGTTGCGGCCCGTTGCTACCGCAGGCCCGCCGCGAGCATGGCCACCAGCATCGCCAGCGCCAGCAGCAGGCCCGCGCGGCGCAGCATTGCCTGCACGTCGCGGAGTTCCTTGGGGGGCTCGTTCTTGGGGTCGGACCACAGCATGCCTTCGATGGTGCTGGCGAGGACGTCGCACGCGCCTGAGTACGCGTACTCAAACCACGAACCAGCGGCGTGAAGGCCGGGCCCTTCATCAAGGGCCCGGCCTTCACGTCACGCTCAGACCGGCCAGTAGCTGCGCGCCCACGCCCGCGGACCCGGCAGGGGCCTGTTGCTGCGGGCGATGCGCGCCGGGTCCGACCAGCCCTCCGGCAGCGGGGGACCCCCGGCCGTGGCGCCTTGGAGCGCCGCGGCCCGGGCTTGGACCACCGCCAGTGCGGCAGCCAGCTCCTCGGGGGTCGGGTTTCCTCGTACGACCCTGATCATCGTCGCGTCCCTTCCTCGTGCCTCGGAGCCCTACAGGGGAATGTTCCCGTGCTTCTTCGGCGGCAGACTCTCCCGCTTGGTACGGAGCTGGCGCAGGCCCTTCACGATCTGCGCCCGCGTCTCGGACGGCATGATCACCCCGTCGATGTAGCCGCGCTCCGCCGCCGTGTACGGGTTGAGCAGCGCGTCCTCGTACTCCTGGATCAGGCGGGCCCGGGTGGCCTCCTGGTTCTCCGGGGCCTCGGCCGCGATGGCGCGGCGGTGCAGGATGTTCACCGCGCCCTGCGCGCCCATGACCGCGATCTGTGCGGTCGGCCAGGCGAGGTTGAGGTCGGCGCCCAGGTGCTTGGAGCCCATGACGTCGTAAGCGCCGCCGAACGCCTTGCGGGTGATCACCGTGATCAGCGGGACGGTCGCCTCCGCGTACGCGTAGATCAGCTTGGCGCCGCGGCGGATGATGCCGCCGTACTCCTGGTCGACGCCGGGCAGGAAGCCGGGCACGTCGACGAACGTCAGCACCGGGACGTTGAACGCGTCGCAGGTGCGCACGAAACGCGCGGCCTTCTCCGAGGCGTTGATGTCCAGACAGCCGGCGAACTGCATCGGCTGGTTGGCGACGATGCCGACGGGGTAGCCCTCGACCCGCCCGAAGCCGGTGGTGATGTTCGGTGCGAACATCGCCTGCGTCTCGAAGAATTCGCCGTCGTCGACGACATGCTCGATGACGGTGCGGATGTCGTACGGCTGGTTCGCCGAGTCCGGGATGAGCGTGTCCAGCTCGCGGTCCTCGTCGCTGATCGCCGTGTCCGCCTCCTCGGGGAACGAGGGCGCCTCGGAAAGGTTGTTGGACGGCAGGTACGACAGCAGGGACTTGACGTACTCGATCGCGTCCTTCTCGTCGCCCGCCATGTGGTGGGCGACACCGGAGGTGGTGTTGTGGGTGCGGGCGCCGCCGAGTTCCTCGAAGCCGACGTCCTCACCGGTCACGGTCTTGATGACGTCCGGGCCGGTGATGAACATGTGCGAGGTCTGGTCGACCATCACCGTGAAGTCGGTGATCGCGGGGGAGTAGACCGCGCCGCCCGCGCAGGGGCCGACGACCAGCGAGATCTGGGGGATGACGCCGGAGGCGTGCGTGTTGCGGCGGAAGATCTCGCCGTACATGCCCAGCGCGCTGACGCCCTCCTGGATGCGGGCGCCGCCGGAGTCGTTGATGCCGATGACCGGGCAGCCGGTCTTCAGCGCGAAGTCCATCACCTTGATGATCTTCTGTCCGAACACCTCGCCGAGAGCACCGCCGAAGACGGTGAAGTCCTGCGAGAAGACGGCGACGGGACGGCCGTCGACCATGCCGTAGCCGGTGACGACACCGTCGCCGTACGGCCGGGTCTTCTCCAGGCCGAAATTGGTCGAACGGTGGCGGGCGAACTCGTCCAGCTCCACGAAGGAGCCCTCGTCGAGGAGCAGGTCGATCCGCTCCCTGGCCGTCAACTTGCCTTTGGCGTGCTGCTTTTCCACTGCGCGGGCGGAGCCGGCGTGCGTCGCCTCTTCGATACGGCGCTGAAGATCCGCGATCTTTCCTGCGGTGGTGTGGCTGCTCGGGTCAGGTGAGAGGGCGATCTCTTCCGGCTCGGACATCGGGATGCGGCTCCCTGGCTGCTCACGGGGACGGCTTACGGGGACGTACGTGTTGACGATCGGTTGCTACTGACCCGTAGCGTATCGGCGCGCATACCGTTCGGCAGTGCGGCGTTGGCCACACCTAATCTGGCTTGCATGACGCCTCCCAATGCGCCCGACAGCCGCTGGTCCGACCTGGACCGGCCCCCTCTGAACATCCTCGCGCTGCGTCGCGGCATCGTCGTCCCCGGCGGCCTGTGGACCTCGCTCGAGGTGGTGGCCGCCACCGGCTCCACCAACTCCGACCTTGCGGCCCGGGCGGCCGCGCTGCCGGAGGGTGCGGTGCTGGTCGCCGAGGAACAGACCGCGGGGCGGGGCAGGCTCGACCGCACCTGGAGCGCGCCCGCGCGCTCCGGACTCTTCTTCTCCGTGCTGCTGCGGCCAGGCCCCGGTGTGCCCGCGGCGCGCTGGGGCTGGCTGCCGCTGCTCGCCGGGGTCGCCGCCGCGACCGGGTTGGCGCGGGCCGCGGGCGTCGACATGTCCCTCAAATGGCCCAACGACCTGCTGGTCACCGTCGACGGCGAGGAGCGCAAGACCGGCGGCATCCTCGCCGAGCGGGCCGGAGACGACGCGGTGGTGCTCGGCATCGGCATCAACGTCTCCCTTCGCGCCGACGAGCTGCCCGTACCCGCGGCCGGCTCCCTCGGCCTCGCGAACGCCGTGTCCACCGACCGCGACCCGCTGCTGCGGGCCGTGCTGCGCTCCCTGGAGAAGTGGTACACCGACTGGCGCGCGGCAGGCGGCGACCCCGCCGCCTGCGGCCTGCAGGAGGCGTACGCGGCAGGCTGCGCGACCCTGGGGCGCCAGGTGCGGGCCGAGCTGCCCGGCGGCACGGCCGTGACCGGCGAGGCCGTCGCCCTCGACGGCGACGGCAGGCTGGTGCTGGCAACGCAGGACGGGCAGCGGCACCCGGTGAGCGCGGGCGACATCGTGCATCTGCTGCCGTCGGACTGAGAGTCCGGGCAGCGGGACCGACCGCCCCGGCAGCGGTGGACGGCGGCCCCGGACGAACCGGCCCGGCCGTCGGGACGTGAGCCAGGGCACACCTGCCGTATCGTTGAGGCGATCGAGCGACAGATCGGCAGGGCATTGCGCAGGGAACGGGCAGGAGGCGGCTGGTGACCGTCGACGACACCACTTCCGGCGCGGGCGCGCAGCCGCCGTCCGACGGCTCTTCCGGCGCGTCCGCCTCGTCACCGGGGCAATCCGGGCCCACAGGGTCGTCCTCCGGTTCCTCCGGTGCCTCTTCCGGGTCGCCTGAGGCCTCCGGTTCGGGGGCGTCCGGGGGGGCCTCCGGTTCCGGGTCGTCCGGGGCCTCCGGCGCGGTGCACCCCACGCCCCATCACGAGGTCGACCACACGGCGGAGCCCTCCGACGATCCGCTGGCGATACGGCTGGAACATCTGATCCTCGGCGCCGAGCGGCGCTACACCGCCTTCCAGGCCGCCCGCACCGCCGGTGTGTCCATGGAGCTCGCCGCCCGCTTCTGGCGGGCCATGGGCTTCGCCGACATCGGGCAGGCGAAAGCGCTCACCGAGGCGGACGTGCTCGCCCTGCGACGGCTCGCCGGTCTCGTCGAGGCGGGCCTGCTCAGCGAGCCGATGGCGGTCCAGGTGGCCCGCTCGACCGGCCAGACCACCGCCCGACTGGCCGACTGGCAGATCGACTCCTTCCTGGAGGGCCTGACCGAGCCGCCCGAGCCCGGTATGACCCGCACCGAGGTCACCTACCCCCTGGTCGAGCTGCTCCTGCCCGAGCTCGAGGAGTTCCTCGTCTACGTCTGGCGGCGGCAGCTGGCCGCGGCGACCGGACGCGTCGTGCAGGCCGCGGACGACGAGGAGATGGTCGACCGCCGTCTCGCCGTCGGCTTCGCCGACCTGGTCGGCTTCACCCGGCTCACCCGCCGCCTGGAGGAGGAGGAGCTCGGCGAGCTCGTCGAGTCCTTCGAGACCACCTGCGCGGACCTGGTGGCGGCGCACAGCGGCAGGCTGATCAAGACCCTCGGCGACGAGGTGCTGTACGCGGCGGACGACGCGGGCACCGCGGCGGAGATCGCGCTGCGGCTCATCGAGACGATGACGGACGACGAGTCGATGCCCGCACTGCGGGTCGGCATCGCCTTCGGAACGGTCACCACGCGGATGGGCGACGTCTTCGGCACGACGGTCAACCTGGCCAGCAGGCTGACGTCGATAGCGCCGAAGGACGCCGTGCTGGTGGACGGGGCGCTGGCGGAGGAGCTGATCAGGACCGGCGACGCGCCGGCGTCCGAGGCGGAGGCCGCGGAGGAGGCGGTGAAGGCGGAGAAGGAGGGCCGCGAGGTCCCCACGTACCGCTTCGCGCTGCAGCCGATGTGGCAGCGGCCGGTGCGCGGCCTGGGCGTCGTCGAGCCGTGGCTGCTGTCGCGTCGGCCGTCGTGAGGCGGTGAGGCGGGCGGGCCCGACTTTGTCGGCCGTCGGGCCGATGGGGGAATCGGGCCCGGCCTATGATCCCGGTGAACCATCGTTAACCGGGAGGGTGCCATGTCGGAGTCCGAGCAGCGGTTCGGGGAGTTCGTCGTCGTGCGCAGGCACGAGCAGGGCCATGTCGCCGAGCTCGTCCTCGATCGGCCCAAGGCCATGAACGCCGTCTCCACCGAGATGGCCCGCTCCATCGGGGCCGCCTGCGACGAGCTCGCCGCGGACCGGGACGTGCGGGTGACCGTCGTCGCGTCGAGCAGCGAGCGCGCCTTCTGCGTCGGCGCCGACCTCAAGGAGCGCAACTCCTTCTCCGACGCCGAGCTGGTCCGGCAGCGGCCCACCGCACGTGCCGCCTACACCGGTGTGCTGGAGCTGCCCATGCCGACGGTCGCCGCCGTGCACGGGTTCGCGCTCGGTGGGGGGTTCGAGCTGGCGCTGTCCTGCGATGTGATCGTCGCCGACGCGACCGCCGTCGTGGGTCTGCCCGAGGTGTCCGTCGGCGTCATCCCCGGCGGTGGCGGTACGCAGCTGCTGCCGCGCCGGGTCGGGGCCGCCCGTGCCGCCGAGCTCGTGTTCAGCGCGCGGCGCGTGGAAGCGGGGGAGGCGCGGGAGTTGGGGCTCGTCGACATCCTCGCGGAGGACGCCCGTACGGAGGCGCTCGCGCTCGCCGGCCGGATCGCCGTGAACTCGCCGGTCGGCCTGCGCAACGCGAAGAAGGCCATGCGGCTCGGGCAGGGACTGGACCTGCGGGCCGGTCTCGAGGTCGAGGACGCCGCGTGGCGGGCCACCGCGTTCTCCGGTGATCGGGCGGAGGGTGTGGCCGCCTTCAACGAGAAGCGCAAGCCGCAGTGGCCCGGCGAGTGAGCGGCTGAGCGAAGGGGCGGGAGCGCGTGACAGGGGGATCGGCGGACGCGCGACCGGCTCGGTCCACTCCAACTGATCAAATCGCCTGAAACCTCCCTAAGCTGGGTGGATGGCTGTGGATGGGCGGTTGCGGTCCGTGGTGGCGCTGGCTCAGGCGATGGCCGCCGCCCAGACCCCGCGTGACTGCTGGCGGGCGGCGGCTCTCGGCGCGTGCGGTGCGCTCGCCGGATCGTTCTCGGCGCTCTCCGTGTGGGAACGCGAGCGCGGGCGGTTGCGGGTGCTCGTCAACGCGGGTGAACGAGTTCCGGACGAGGAGGAGTTCCCCGAGTCGGAGACGTACCCGGTGAACCGCTTCCCCGAGATCACCGAGTTCCTGCACGAGCGTTGGGCGGGCGGCGGTGAGTGGGGGCCCCTCCCGCACGCGGAGCGCTGGGGGGGAGCCTGGGTGGAGACCGCGGTGGGTCACGCGTCTCCGGGTCACAGCTACTGCCGCCAGCGCGTGGCGGCGCTCCGCCGCCGCGGCCGCGGATGCTGCGTCGTCGCGCCGATCGTGCTGCACGGCAGGGCGTGGGGCGAGCTGTATGTGGCCCGGCCGCAGGAGGCGCCGGTGTTCGACCGGGACGACGCCGACTTCGCGACGGTTCTGGCGTCCGTCGTCGCCGCGGGGATCGCCCAGACGGAGCGGCTCGAGGAGGTCCGCAGGCTCGCGTTCACCGATCCGCTGACCGGCCTCGCCAACCGCCGCGCGGTCGACACGCGACTCGACGAGGCGCTGGAGCAGCATCGGGCGGAGGGCGCGGTGGCCAGCCTCGTCGTGTGCGACGTCAACGGGCTCAAGCAGGTGAACGACACCCAGGGCCACGCGGTCGGGGACCGCCTGCTGGAGCGGTTCGGTTCGGTCCTGTCGCTGTGCGGGGCGATGCTGCCCGGCGCGCTGGCGGCCCGTCTGGGCGGGGACGAGTTCTGTCTGGTGGCAGTGGGGCCCACCGCCGACGAAGTGGTGGGCGTGGCCGACGAACTGTGCACCAGGGCGAAGGAGTTGGAGATCGGCGAGGGTGTCGCCTGTGGTGTGGCGTCGACCGGCGACCCGATCGGGCAGGTGCACTCGGCCCGGCGGCTCTTCCGGCTGGCGGACGCGGCCCAGTACCGGGCGAAGGCGGCCCGTTCCCTCAAGCCGGTGGTCGCGGGCCGCGACGGCACGGTGATGCGGCTCGCCGACTCCCCGCCGCGCTCCCCGCGCGACCGTCGCCGTTTCCGGGACGCGCGCCCGGAGGAGGCCGTGGAGGAGCCGTGGAGCGAGCCGTGAGTGCGGCGCGGGAGGCGTGGGGCGAGCCGTGAGTGCGGCACCGGATGCGTAAGCGGCACCGGATGGGTAAGGGGTCGGGTCGGCCTCCAGTGGTGACAGGTTTGGATTCAGTCCGTACGCTGCTGAATATGGATATGCAAACTGTCGTGGTGGGGACGTCCGGTACCACCGCCGACGACGTCGTCGCCGTGGCCCGCCGCGGAGCCCGTGTCGAGCTCTCCGCCGAGGCCGTCGCAGCCCTCGCCGCGGCCCGCGGGATCGTGGACGCGCTGGCCGCCAAGCCCGAGCCCGTCTACGGCGTCTCCACCGGATTCGGAGCCCTTGCCACCCGTCACATCAGCCCCGAGCTCCGCGCCCAGCTCCAGCGCAACATCGTGCGCTCGCACGCCGCCGGCATGGGCCCGCGGGTCGAGCGCGAGGTCGTGCGCGCGCTGATGTTCCTGCGCCTGAAGACCGTGTGCTCCGGCCGCACCGGCGTACGCCCCGAGGTCGCGCAGACCATGGCGGACGTGCTGAACGCGGGCATCACCCCCGTCGTCCACGAGTATGGCTCCCTTGGCTGCTCCGGAGACCTCGCACCGCTGTCCCACTGCGCCCTGACGCTCATGGGCGAGGGCGACGCGGAGGGCCTAGACGGCACCGTGCGCCCCGCCGGCGAGCTGCTCGCGGAGCACGGCATCGCGCCCGTCGAGCTCCGCGAGAAGGAAGGCCTCGCGCTCCTCAACGGCACCGACGGCATGCTCGGCATGCTGGTCATGGCCCTCGCCGACCTCGAGCGCCTCTACAAGTCCGCCGACATCACCGCGGCCCTGTCCCTGGAGGCCCTGCTCGGCACCGAGAAGGTCCTCGCCCCCGAGCTGCACGCCATCCGGCCCCACCCCGGCCAGGGTGCGTCCGCCGCGAACATGCTCGCCGTCCTCAAGGGCTCCGGGCTCACCGGCCACTTCCAGGAGGAGGAGGCGCCCCGCGTCCAGGACGCCTACTCGGTGCGCTGCGCCCCGCAGGTCGCGGGCGCCGGACGCGACACCATGGCGCACGCCCGCATGGTCGCCGAACGCGAGCTCGCCTCGGCAGTCGACAACCCTGTCGTGCTTCCCGACGGCCGAGTGGAGTCCAACGGCAACTTCCACGGCGCGCCCGTCGCCTACGTCCTGGACTTCCTCGCGATCGCCGTCGCGGACCTCGGCTCCATCGCCGAGCGCCGCACCGACCGGCTCCTCGACAAGAACCGCAGCCACGGCCTGCCGCCGTTCCTCGCCGACGACGCCGGCGTCGACTCGGGCCTGATGATCGCCCAGTACACGCAGGCGGCCCTCGTCAGCGAGATGAAGCGCCTCGCCGTCCCCGCCTCCGCGGACTCCATCCCGTCCTCCGCCATGCAGGAGGACCACGTGTCGATGGGCTGGTCGGCGGCCCGCAAGCTGCGCGCCGCCGTCGACAACCTGACACGCGTCATCGCGGTGGAGCTGTACGCGGCGACCCGCGCGATCGAACTGCGCCGCCACCTCACCCCGGCCCCCGCTTCGCAGGCCGCGATCGAGGCGCTGCGTGCGGCGGGCGTGCAGGGCCCGGGGGAGGACCGTTTCCTCGCGCCCGACCTGGCGGCCGCGGACACGTTCGTACGGGACGGGAAGCTCCTTGCGGCGGTGGAGCCGGTGACCGGTCCGCTGGCCTGACCCCGTAACGCCGAGGCCGCCCCCCCGCCGAGACGGCGGGGGGCGGTCTGCTGCGTGTCAGGGGTCTCAGACGGCGGAGGGCACGCGCCTGCGCGTCGAGTACGCGACGAGACCCGCCCCGATCCCGACGAATGTGGTGCCGCCGATCACATAGGGCGTGGTGTCCACGCTGCCCGTGCGGGCCAGGAGCAGTTTCTGCTCTCCCGCGGTCTGCGGGGCGGCGGCGGAGCTGCCGGCGGACTGCTGCGCGCCCTGTCTCTCGGCGGTCGCGTTCGCCGAGGGAACGAACCACAGCGCACACAGCAGCGTCCCTGCGGCAGTGGCGGTGAGCAGCGGTCGACGTGCGACGGACACGGAGTCGATCCTCCTTGAGGAATCCTCGAATTGGCCGGTGGGCTGATGCTAGTGAAAGCAGCGGGTCGCGGGAAGCCACGGCCTCGGGGGCCCTACTCTCCGTCGTATGACCACTTCTGAGACATCACGCTATGTGCGGCTACGAGTGGAATTGGTACTCGAGGTTCAGGACTCCGGGGCGCTGACCGGCGCGGCGCTGGAGAAGATCGCGGAGGACGAGCTCATGCCCGACGAGGAGCGCGCCCATGCGAGCTCCGCGGTCCGGGAGGACGACGCGGAGGCCCTCGCCTATCTCGTGGACCCGTTCGACCTGGTCGGCGAGGTGCCGGGGATCGATCTCGCTCAGGCGTCGTGGAGCAGCGAGGAGATCGACTACGACCCCGATTCCGATGAATGGGACCTGGGTGACGAGGACGACGAGGACGATGGTTACGAGGGCGGTCCGGACGGTTACCCGCTGCTGGACATGAACGGTGGCGACGGCCGCAACCCGTAGGCCTGCCCGGTCGGAGACACGAGAGGCTTCGGTCCCGGATCGCCGGGCAGGCGAACCGGGGCGCGGTCGTGGCCGTGCCGTGGTGAGAAGGACGACAATCGGAAATGGGGAAACCGGTCTGCGGGTACTGCAACCGATGCGGGCCCGTCGGCGTCGATCAGTTCGGGGCGTGGCGCGTCCGGCGAGCGGCCTGTCCGCCGTCCGGACAGGCCGTGTTGGTGAGTGTTGTTCCCCACATCCTTACCCGATGTGGAACCGGATGCCCTGAAATGGGGTTGTCCATAGTGGTTGGTCAGGGTCTCGGCAACGATGGAGAAGCGTGTGATGACGGACAGCAAGCGGCGCACCGGCCTGAAGGTCGCGTCCGCCGTGCTCGGGGGCGTGCTGGCCCTGTCGGCCTGCAGTGGCGGGGACGACGAGGCATCGGCCGCTTCGGACAAGTCGAAGACGTCACAGGCCCAGATCGACGAGGCGGCGGCCAAGGAAGTCTCCAAGGCGCGAATAGCGATTTCGCCGAAGAACGGCGCCGACAACGCGAGCATCAACAACGCCGCCAGGGTCACGGTCAGCGACGGCACGCTGACCGAGGTCGAGATGACCACCGCCGACGGCACGGCCGTCCCCGGCACGCTCGCCGCCGACGGCAAGAGCTGGAAGCCGGACGGTCAGCTCGAGCGCTCGACCACGTACAAGATCTCCGCCACGGCGAAGGACGCGGCGGGACTCGAGGCTCACGAGAACGCGTCGTTCACGACCGTCTCGCCCGACAACAGCTTCATCGGCAACTTCACGCCGGAGGACGGCTCCACCGTCGGCGTCGGCATGCCGGTCTCGATCAACTTCAACAAGCCGATCACCGACCGCAAGGCCGTCCAGTCGGGCATCACCGTGTCCTCCAGCACCGGCCAGGAGGTCGTCGGCCACTGGTTCAACAGCCAGCGCCTTGACTTCCGCCCGGACCAGTACTGGACCGAGGGCTCGACCGTCAGCCTGAAGCTCGAGCTCGACGGGGTCCAGGGTGCCGAGGGCGTCTACGGTGTCCAGCAGAAGACGGTCACGTTCAAGATCGGCCGCAACCAGGTCTCCACCGTCGACGTCGCCAAGAAGTCGATGACGGTCACTCAGGACGGCAAGGTCGTCAAGACCATCCCGATCTCCGCCGGTTCACCGGAGAACCCGACGTACAACGGTCAGATGGTGATCTCCGAGAAGTTCAAGGAGACCCGGATGAACGGCGCGACGGTCGGCTTCACCGACGACGACGGCAAGGGCGAGTACGACATCAAGGACGTCCCGCACGCCATGCGGCTGTCCACGTCGGGCACGTTCATCCACGGCAACTACTGGGGCCCCGACTCGGTCTTCGGCGGCGCCAACACCAGCCACGGTTGTGTCGGCCTGAACGACGTCAAGGGCGCCGGCGACCCGAACCAGCCGGCCGCCTGGTTCTACAACAACTCGATCGTCGGCGATGTGGTGATCGTCAAGAACTCCAAGGACACCACCATCAAGCCGGACAACGGCCTGAACGGCTGGAACCTGGGCTGGGCGCAGTGGAAGGCCGGCTCCGCCGTCTGACCCGTCCCGCGTCCTTCACGGTGGCGGCACCCGCGACGGGTGCCGCCACCGTCGTTTTCCCTCGGAGACCGCGGTGGCCGGAGACATCGGCGGCTCCACTCCGGGCGGTGCCTGATTTCCGAGCGGCCGGGCAGGTCGGGGACGTACCGTCCCGGCATGACGATCACCCCCCTTCCCGCACCGCCCTCCGGCTCCGCCGTCGACGCCTGGCATGCCGCCGTACGGGCCGCGCACCTCGTGGATCTGCCCGGGCATGTGCCCGCGCCGGGGCGGGTCGAGACCAAGGGCAGGCTTCTCTCGTCCTCCGTCAACGCCCGGACCGTGCACGTAGCCGAGTCGTTCGTTGACGGCCAGCATGGGGCCGTTCTCGTCGGCGACCGTCGTGGCCACCTCCCGTACTCCATGGGGCGACCCTCGAAATGGTCGAGGGGCAGTGGCCGGGCGCCCTGGTCGTCATCGGGTTCCCCAGCATCGACGAGGGCCGCGACTGGTACGCGTCCGACGCCTACCAGGAGCTCATCCCGCTGCGGACCCGCCACATGACCGGCGACGTGGTCCTCGTCGACGGCGTCCCGCCCGGCTACGACCCCGCCCGCACCGCGGCTCGTATGAGGGCGGCGCGGGACGGCTCGGTCGCCGCCGGGCGCTGAGGGGGCGGCCCCGCGCCCGGACGATTTCGCCCCCGGCGCAACGCCGCCTGCTCGCAAGGCGATTGCGACGCTCCTAGGCTGAGGGGGTGAGCAGCCACGAGACGAACCGCGCCCGTGTCATCCCTCTGCGCCCGGCTTCGGCCGCCGCCCCGGCCGCCCCGGCGACTCCCGCCCCGGCATCCCCCACCCCCGCGAGGGAACCCCTGTGGCGGGACATCGTCGGCGGCGTCCTGCGGCGCGAGCGGCTCGCGCAGGAGCGCACCCTCAAGGACGTGGCAGACGCCGCGCGGATCTCCGTCCCGTACCTCTCCGAGCTCGAGCGCGGCCGCAAGGAGGCATCCTCAGAGGTCCTCGCGGCCGCCGCGCACGCGCTGGGGTTCGGGCTCGCGGATCTGCTCGCCCTCTCCCACCGGGAACTCGTACGCCCCGTCCGGTCCACCACCACCCGGCTCGGCCGGACCGCGGGGACCACGCGGCAGGGCGACGTACGCCTCGCCGCGTGACACGCCGGCCGGCCGTCACACCAGCCGGCGGCTGAGCACCTCGTCGGCCAGCCCGTACGCCACCGCCTCGTGCGCCGTGAAGACCTTGTCGCGGTCCATGTCGGCGCGCAGGGCGGCCACGTCGTGGTGCGTGTGCCGGGACAGCACCTCCTCCACCTGGGAGCGGATCCGGAGCATCTCCTTGGCCTGGAGGCTGAGGTCCGAGACCGTGCCCTGCCTGCCGCCGCTCGCGGGCTGCCCCAGCAGCACCCGCGCATGCTCCAGGACGTACCGCCGGCCGGGGTCGCCGCCGGCCAGGAGCACCGCGGCGGTCGAGGCCGCCTGGCCGACACAGAAGGTGGAGATCGGCGCGCGGACGAAGGTCATCGTGTCGTAGATCGCCATCAGCGAAGTGAACGAGCCACCCGGCGAGTTGATGTAGATCGCGATCTCCGTGTCCGGGCTCGACGACTCCAGGTGGAGCAGCTGCGCGATGACGACGTTCGCGACGCCGTCGTCGATCTCCGTGCCGATGAAGATGATCCGCTCGGACAGCAGCCGGCTGAACACGTCGTAGGACCGCTCGCCCTGCGCGGTGCGCTCGACGACGTTCGGGATCGTGTACTGGCCCATGTCAGCCCCCCAGTCCGATACGCCGCCGGGGCCCGGCGGGCCGGACGTCCTCGAGCGACTCGACGACGTGATCGACCATGCCGTACTCCTTCGCCTGATCCGCCGTGAACCACCGGTCGCGGTCGCCGTCGCGCGAGACCGTCTCCTCGGACTGACCGGTGTGCTCCGCCGTGATCCTTTCGACGGCCTTCTTCGTGAACTCGAGGTTCTCGGCCTGGATCGCGATGTCGGCGGCGGTCCCGCCGATGCCGGCCGACGGCTGGTGCATCATGATCCGCGCGTTCGGCAGCGCGAAACGCCTGCCCGCCGTGCCCACGGTGAGCAGGAACTGCCCCATGCTCGCCGCGAATCCCATGGCGAGCGTCGACACGTCGTTGGGGATCAGCCGCATCGTGTCGTAGATCGCCAGCCCGGCCGTCACCGAACCGCCGGGGCTGTTGATGTAGAGGCTGATGTCGGTCCGCGGGTCCTCCGCCGACAGCAGAAGCAACTGTGCGCAGACCCGGTTCGCGGACACCTCGTCGACCTGCGTACCGAGGAACACGATCCGCTGCGTCAGCAGCTGCGCGGCCAGATGGTCGTCGAACCGCGACGGGGGTGTGTCCTCGTCGGCCGCACGTGGATGGGGATACGGGGAAAGAGCTGACATCGGGCCTCCTCGTGAAGGTCCGCGGCGGTGGTCGCCGCGGTCCTCCCACTGTCGGCCCGCACATGGCGCCGCGTCAGAAACCTCTGCCGGCAGCAGATTCGCTCCTAGCAGAGGCCCCGGCTTCCTTACCGTTCCTCGAAGCCGCCGCCCGCGTGCGATACGGGCGGTACCCAGCCCGTGCGGCTCGCCGCGTCGACGCGGGCATCGGCCTCGGAACCGCCGCGTTCCGGGACCGAAACAAGTGGATTCGGCGGGCGTGAGGCCCGCCGATCACGGTGCTCGCCCGGTGCCCGGGCCCGCCGGCGGATCGTCGCCCTGAGCGGCGTCAGGCCTCCGGGGACTGAGCCCTGGTGACGCCGATCGGGCAGGAGACGCCCGTGCCGCCGATGCCGCAGTAGCCCGCCGGGTTCTTCTCGAGGTACTGCTGGTGATACGCCTCAGCCGGATAGAACGGGCGGCCTTCCGCCGGGAGGATCTCCGTCGTGATCGTGCCGTAGCCCGAGCCCGTCAGGACCTTCTGGTATGCGTCGCGGGACGACTTCGCCGCCGCGGCCTGGGCGGGGGAGTGGGTGTAGATCGCGGAGCGGTACTGGGTGCCGACGTCGTTGCCCTGGCGGAAGCCCTGCGTCGGGTTGTGGGACTCCCAGAACAGCTTCAGCAGGGTTTCGTACGACACGACCGACGGGTCGAAGACGACGCGGACCGCTTCCGTGTGGCCCGTCATGCCCGAGCAGGCCTCTTCGTACGTGGGGTTCTCCGTGTAGCCGCCCTGGTAGCCGACCAGGGTCGTCCACACGCCCGGGGTCTGCCAGAACTTGCGCTCCGCGCCCCAGAAGCAGCCCAGCGCGAAGTCCGCGGTCTCCAGGTGCGCGGGGTAGGGCCCCAGCAGGGGGTTGCCGAGGACGGTGTGGCGGTCGGGGACCGTGAAGGACGGGTCGGGGCGGCCCCTGAGGGCCTGCTCGGGGGTGGGCAGCACGGGCGTACGGCCGAAGAGCATGGCTGGTTCTCCTTCACGGTGACGGCACCCGGAACAACGTCCCGGTGCCGCCATGAATTCCGCCGGCCTGCACGGGCGCCTGCAAGGCGCTAACGCAGTAGTGTCGCCGGGTTGCCGCCGTTCGCCTCGTAACCGGCGACCGCCAGGGCACGGTAGACCGTGTACGCCGCCGCCGGGTCGGGCTCCGTCGTCCACGGGAGCGCGCCGACATGCCCGTCGACCTGCACCAGCTGGTGCATCGCCTCCGCCCACCGCTCGGAGTTCACCAGGAAGACGACGAGCATGTGGCGTACGTGCGCGAGCATCGGGTCGTCGGGACGGGCGGAGTGCACGGCGAACAGCGCGCCCTCCATGGCCTTGGTGACCACCGCGCTCTGGTAGAAGGAGCGCACGAGGTTCACCTCCGGCAGGTGCTCGTAGAGTGCGAAGAGCGGGAGGGCGGCGAGCAGGGAGCCGTGCGGGGCGCGGGCCGCGGCGGTCGTGGCGAAGTGGTCCGCCTCCTCGCGCGAGCCGTGCCACTTCTCGCACAGGTGGTGCAGCGCGGCCAGGTGGGCGCCCATGTGGTCGGGGGCGCGGTCGATCACCTTCGCCCACAGCTGGTCGAACTGCTCGTTGCTGTAGCCCAGTCCGCGGGCGACGGCCAGCTCGACGATGTACGGCACGGGGTCGCCGGGAGCGAGGAGCGCGGCCTCTCCGCAGACGGTGCGGGCCTCCTCCAGGATGATCCGGAAGTCGTCCGCGCCCACGGTCGACGTGCGCCAGGCTTGCTGCACCAGGAACTCGGCGTGCACCTGCGCCGCACCCGCGTCCTTCGGGGCCTCGGAGCGCCAGTTGCGCAGCCACGCCCCTCCGACGCCGGGCTGCTGCTGCAGTTCGAGGGAGGCGGCGCCGGCGAACGCCTGGACGCGCTGCCAGCGCTGCTCGCTCTCCTTCGGGGTCCCGGCGAGCAGCTGCGACGCGGCTTTCCAGTCCTGGGTGTGCTGGACGACGTCCAGTACGTCGAGGAGGTCCTGGTCCGGTCCGGGCATCCGGACGTCCAGCAGCTCCTGGCGTACGAAGCCGTAGTCGTCCGGGTCAGCGGCGTCGGGCGAGCCGCGCTCGGCGAGCCGGATGCCGTTGCGGCGGCGCAGCACCGCGGGGCCGATGATCGCGACCAGCATGCACAGTGCGATCAGGAACCAGAGAATCTCCATGAGCCCATTGTCCCGGACGTGGGCGGCGATCGGACACGCCCGGTCCGGTACGGGACTACGCTCGGGGCTCATGAGCGATCAGCACAGCTTGCAGAGCTTCGAGACCCGCGCCATCCATGCGGGCAACACGGCGGATCCGCTGACCGGCGCGGTCGTCCCGCCCATCTACCAGGTGTCCACGTACAAGCAGGACGGCGTGGGGGGCCTGCGCGGCGGATACGAGTACAGCCGCAGCGCCAACCCCACGCGCACCGCGCTCGAGGAGAACCTCGCCGCGATCGAGGGCGGCCGGCGCGGTCTCGCCTTCGCGTCCGGGCTCGCGGCGGAGGACTGCCTGCTGCGGACGCTGCTGTCCCCCGGGGCGCACGTGGTGATCCCGAACGACGCGTACGGCGGCACGTTCCGGCTCTTCGCCAAGGTGGTCGAGCGCTGGGGCGTGGACTTCTCCGTCGCGGACACGTCCGACCCCGCCGCGGTGCGGGCGTCGGTCACGGACCGTACGAAGGTGATCTGGGTCGAGACGCCGTCGAACCCACTGCTCGGGATCACCGACATCGCGGCCGTCGCCGACATCGCGCGTTCGGCGGGCGCGAAGCTCGTCGTCGACAACACCTTCGCCAGCCCTTATCTGCAGCAGCCGATCGCGCTCGGCGCGGACGTCGTCGTGCACTCGTTGACCAAGTACATGGGTGGGCACTCGGACGTCGTCGGCGGTGCGCTGATCGCCGCCGACGCCGATCTCGGCGAGGAACTGGCGTACCACCAGAACGCGATGGGTGCGGTCGCCGGACCGTTCGACGCATGGCTTGTGCTGCGCGGGATCAAGACGCTGCCGGTCCGCATGGACCGGCACAGCGAGAACGCGACGCGTGTCGCCGAGATGCTCACCCGGCACCCGAAGGTCACCCAGGTCCTCTACCCGGGGCTGCCCGAGCACCCGGGCCACGAGATCGCGGCCAAGCAGATGCGCGCCTTCGGCGGCATGGTCTCCTTCCGCGTCGAGGGCGGCGAGCAGGCGGCGGTGGAGGTCTGCAACCGCGCCGGGCTGTTCACACTGGGCGAGTCCCTGGGCGGTGTGGAGTCGCTGATCGAGCACCCGGGCCGGATGACGCACGCGTCCGTCGTGGGCTCCGCGCTAGAGGTCCCTGGTGACCTGGTCCGTCTGTCGGTGGGTATCGAGGCGGCGGACGACCTGCTGGCCGATCTGCAGCAGGCGCTGGGCTGACACGCTGACACGCTCCTGACGTGCCGCAGGCCCCCGACTTCTTGCGGGGGTTTGCGGGCAGCGTCCTTTCGAGGGTCTGCGGCGGTGCGTTCCGCGGCTGCCTCAGACGCCGACCTTCTCGTCCTTCAGGGATTCGCGGATCATCTGCCGCAGCTCGGCATTGTCGGTGTGTCCGTGAACGGAGACGGCGTGCTCCGCGGCCGCCCGTACGACTTCCTCTTCCTCACCGCTGATGGCGAGGGTGCATCCGGAGACGCTCGGGGTGTCGCGGCAATCGACTACTTTCCTGGTCATGAAGGCCTCCTGGGCTCGTTCAAAGTGCCGCTCATCTCAGGATAGATCCGGATGAAGAGGGCGAACCACCTCAGGCGTGAGGCCGAACCACCCCGGGCGTCACCAGCCCTCCAGAGGCGGCGTGGTGTCCGACGGAGGCGCCGTCCACGGCTCGGCGACCGTGGCCCACGCCGTGAAGGCGATCACCGCCACGAGCAGCAGCACGAGCCACACCCGGCGCAGGGCGCGCCGTCGGCGCAGCAGCCGTACGCCCTGTTCGGCGGCGAGGGGGCCGAGGCCGGCAGGGACCACGGGGTGCGGACCGTCCATCATCCGGCGGACCTCGACCTCTTTGCGCTCGGGCCCGTTCACGACGCGTCCTCGTCCTCACCGCGCTCGGGTCCGTTCGACGTGATCCGGTTCATGACACGATCCGCAGGACGGGTCGGTGCGGTGTGCGGGGGGTGCCGCGCATGGCGGAGACCGCACGGCTGCAGACGGCCCGCACCCGGTCCGCCGGCAGTCCGATGACAGCCGCTGTCTGCTCCTCCGCGACGCCCTCGTGCAGCCGCAGCACGAGGATCAGCCGCTCCTGCGGGCTGAGGCGGTCCAGTACCCCGCCGTGCACCCGGTGATAGCGCCAGGCGTTGCGCGCGAAGCGGACGGCGAGCTCCTGGCGGGTGCGGTTGTACGGATCCTCGCCGCGCAGCCGGTCCCAGTGCGCGTACGTACGGGCAAGCGAGGCGGTCAGCAGCCGTTGCGCGCGAGGGTTGGCGGCCGGGGGTTCGGCCGTCAGCAGTGTCGCGACGTGCAGCAGTCGGCTCGCCGCGCCCGCCACGAAGGCATCGAACTCCCGGGCGCGGCGGCGGTCCATGGCCGACTGCCGCTCGCTCACGTCCTCATATAGGGCCCGGGGACGGGCCCAGGTCAAGAGGTCGGCGTGGTGTCCCTGTCCGAGGCGGGCAGGCCTGCCTGGCGGGCGGAGAGCGCCGAGTTGAAACGGGTGAGGAGTGTGCAGAACGCTTCGCGCTCGCTCTCCGTCCAGCCCTCGGTGACCTGCGACATGAGCTCGCGCCGCGAGTCGCGGACCTCCTGGAGCCGGGCCTGGCCGCGCGGGGACAGCTGGAGCACGACGGCGCGGCCGTCCTCCGGGTGCGAGGTGCGTTTGACCAGACCGGTGTCGACGAGCGGCGCCACCTGCCGGGTCACGGTCGAGGAGTCGATGCCCATCGAGGCGGCCAGCGCCTTGACGCCCATCGGACCTTCGATGTCGAGGCGGTTGAGCAACAGGTACGCGGCGCGGTCCATCGAGTTGCGGACCTGGCCGACTCCGCCGAGCCGGGTCTGTTCCGCACGGCGGGCGAACAGGGCCACCTGGTGCTGGAGGGCATCGAGGAGACCGGGGCCGCTGGGCGGTTCGGAGGTGGGGTTCCCCCGGGAGGCAGACGCAGTGGTCGTCATGTCCTGAGAAGTGGGCATGGCTGCGGGGGCTCTCTTGTGCGGTGGTCGGTTGGTGGGGGACAGAGTACGCGGCCCTGGGCCCACCCGTGCCTGCGCTGCACAAACCGCTCCCCGCTCCTGGCCCGGGATGCGGACGCCACCGCGCCTCAGGGGCCGAACTGCGAGACTTGCGGCATGAGCTTCCGTGCGCCCGAGATCCTTCGTTCCGTGATTCTCGACGACATCCGGGGGGCGCAGAAGATGCTGTCCGGCGTCGCCAGGGTCACGGCGATGGAGGGCAGCAGGTACCTTTCGCAGCTGGTCGGGGCGCCCGTCCATCTCAAGTGCGAGAACCTGCAGCGCACCGGCTCCTTCAAGCTGCGCGGGGCGTACGTGCGGATCGCCGGCCTGCGGCCCGAGGAGCGGGCGGCGGGCGTCGTCGCCGCGTCCGCGGGCAACCATGCGCAGGGTGTGGCGCTGGCGTCGTCGCTGCTGGGCGTGCACTCCACGGTCTTCATGCCGGTCGGAGCCCCGTTGCCGAAGGTCGCGGCGACCAGGGAGTACGGCGCGGACGTCCGGCTGCACGGGCAGGTGGTCGACGAGACGCTGGCCGCGGCGCAGGAGTACGCGAGCGAGACGGGTGCCGTTTTCATCCACCCCTTCGACCATCCCGACATCGTCGCCGGGCAGGGCACGGTGGGTCTGGAGATCCTTGAGCAGTGCCCGGAGGTGCGGACGATCGTCGTCGGGATCGGGGGCGGCGGTCTGGCGGCCGGCATCGCTGTCGCGGTGAAGGCGGTGCGTCCCGATGTGAAGGTGATCGGCGTGCAGGCGGAGGGCGCCGCCGCCTATCCCCCGTCGCTCGCGGCGGGACGTCCGGTCTCCATCCGGGAGCCGTCGACGATGGCCGACGGCATCAAGGTGGGGCGCCCGGGCGATGTGCCCTTCAAAATCGTTGGCGATCTTGTCGACGAAGTCCGTACGGTTTCCGAGGACGCGCTCTCCAGTGCGCTGCTGCTGTGTCTCGAGCGGGCGAAGATGGTCGTCGAGCCGGCGGGGGCGAGCTCGGTGGCCGCGCTGATGAGCGATCCGAAGTCCTTCGAGGGCCCGGTTGTCGCCCTGTTGTCGGGCGGCAATGTGGACCCGCTGCTGATGCAGCGCATTCTGCGGCACGGCATGGCGGCGGCGGGCAGGTATCTGTCGCTGCGGCTGCGTCTGACCGACCGGCCCGGGGCGCTGGCCGGACTTCTCGGTGCGTTGTCAGTGGCGGATGCCAATGTTCTCGATGTGAGTCATGTACGCACCGATCCACGGCTGGGGCTCACGGAGGCGGAGGTGGAGCTGCATCTGGAGACGAAGGGCCCCGAGCACTGCGAGGAGGTCGCGGCGACGCTGCGCGCCGCGGGTTACACGGTCATGGGCTAGCCACCTCGCGACCCACATCGCGATACCTGTGCGCAGGGTAACGCGACATACTTGAGTAACGCGATGTATCGCGTTATGGTGGTTCCGTCATGTTCCCGCCAACGGCGGGATCGCCGGCGAACCACCTCCTTCTGCGCGGACGCACCCATCCACTTTTCACCTTGGGAGACCCCCTATGCCAGGCGCCATCTACGCCGAAGGTCTCGTGAAGACCTTCGGCGATGTAAGGGCACTGGACGGCGTCGATCTCGACGTCCCCGAAGGCACGGTGCTCGGACTTCTCGGCCCCAACGGCGCCGGCAAGACCACGACCGTGCGGGTACTGACCACTCTGCTGCAGCCCGACAGCGGCTCCGCCGTCGTCGCCGGCATCGATGTCCTCAAGTACCCCAACGAGGTGCGCAGGTCCATCGGCCTCTCCGGCCAGTTCGCCGCCGTCGACGAGTATCTGACCGGCCGGGAGAACCTCCAGATGGTCGGGCAGCTCTACCAGATGAGCGCCAGGGACGCGAGGGCACGGGCGGGCCGGCTGCTCGAGCGCTTCAATCTCGCCGACGCCGCCGACCGCCCCGCCAAGACGTACTCCGGCGGTATGCGCCGCCGGCTCGACCTGGCCGCGGCACTGGTCGTCTCCCCGCCCGTGATGTTCATGGACGAGCCGACCACCGGCCTTGACCCGCGCAACCGCCAGCAGCTGTGGGAGGTCATCCAGGAGCTCGTCGGCGGCGGTACGACACTCCTGCTGACCACGCAGTACCTGGAAGAGGCGGACCATCTCGCCGACGACATCTGCGTCGTCGACCACGGCAAGGTCATCGCCCGCGGCACCTCCGACCAGCTCAAGGCCCGCACCGGCGGCGAGCGGGTCGAGGTCGTGGTGCACGAGCGCGACCAGATTCTCCCGGCCCGCGAGGTGCTCGCCTCCTACGGCAAGGGCGAGGTCGCCGTCGCCGAACACACCCGCAAGCTCACCGTCCCCGTCACGGGTGGCGCCAAGCTGCTCGCCGAGGTCATCCGCGACCTCGACACCCGCGGCGTGGAGATCGACGACATCGGCCTGCGCCGCCCCACCCTCGACGACGTCTTCATCTCGCTCACCGGGCACGTGGCCGAGATCGCGGACGCGGACCCCGCAGGCACCGAGGCACGGGCCGAAGGGTCCGGCCGCAAGTCCAGGAAGGAGAGCGCCAGGTGAGCGCCACCACAGAAGCCGCGCCGATCGCGGCGCCCCGCCCCAAGGGCGGCATCGGGCAGGCGGTCGGCGACTCGCTGGTCGTGGCCAAGCGCAATCTGATCAGGATGATGCGCATCCCGGAGATGATCATTTTCGGCCTGATCCAGCCGATCATGTTCGTGGTGCTCTTCACCTATGTCTTCGGCGGCTCCATCGAGGTCGGCGGCTCCACATCCGCCGCCGACTACCGCGAATTCCTGATGGCCGGCATCTTCGCCCAGACGGTCACCTTCGCCACGGCGGGGGCGGGCGCGGGCATCGCCGACGACATGCACAAGGGCCTCATCGACCGCTTCCGCTCGCTGCCCATGGCGCGCGGCGCCGTCCTCACCGGCCGTACGCTCGCCGACCTGGTGCAGACCGCGCTGACCCTCGTGGTGCTCGCGGTCGTCGCCCTCATCGTCGGCTGGCGTGTCCACGAGAACATCGGCAAGGTCCTGCTCGGCTTCCTGCTGCTGCTTCTGCTCGGCTACGCCTTCTCGTGGATCGGCGCCCTGATCGGCCTCTCGGTGCGCACCCCCGAGGCAGCCACCTCCGGTGGTCTGATCTGGCTCTTCCCGCTGACGTTCATATCCAACGCCTTCGTGGACGCCAACAAGATGCCCGGCTTCCTGCGCACCGTCGCGGAGTGGAATCCGTTCAGCGCCACGGTCCAGGCATGCCGTGAACTGTTCGGCAACCTGCCGCCGGGCTTCCAGGCGGCAGACGCCTGGCCCATGCAGCACCCGATCCTGGCCTCGGTGCTGTGGTCCGTGGTGATCCTGGTGGTCTTCCGCACCCTGGCGGTCCGCAAGTACCGCTCCGCCGCCGCCTGACCGGCGCCACGAGCACGGCGAAGGGGCCGGACCGCTTCACGCGGTCCGGCCCCTTCGCCGTGTCTGCGCCTCGCTCAGGCCGAGTAGGGCTTGGCCGCGAGGATCGTCACCGAGGCCGTCCTGCCGTTCGGCAGCTCGTACTCCGCGTCGTCGCCGACCTTCTTGCCGTTCACGCCGACGCCCAGCGGCGACTGCGGCGAGTACGTCTCGATGTCGGAACTCGCGTACTCGCGCGACGCCATCAGGAACGTCAGGGTGTCGTTCTCGTCGCCGTCGAAGGCGATCGTGACGACCATGCCGGGCTCGACGATGCCGTCGTCCGCCGGGGCCTCGCCGACCTTGGCGTTGTCCAGGAGCTGGGTCAGCTGGCGCACACGGAGCTCCTGCTTGCCCTGCTCCTCCTTGGCCGCGTGGTACCCGCCGTTCTCCCGCAGGTCCCCCTCCTCACGCGCTGCCTCGATCTTCTTGGCGATCTCGGTGCGCGCCGGACCAGACAGGTACTCCAGCTCGGCCTTGAGCTGGTTGTACGCCTCCTGGGTCAGCCAGGTGACGTTGTCGCTGGTCTGGGTCACAGGTGCTCCTCGTAGGTACTGGGAATACAAAGCATCGCCCTACCCAGAAGAATGTTCCTCCACGGGCGGGCGAAACCACGAGCCTAACAATTCCCGCGGGAAAGGGGGAGGACGAAAGTCCCAGTGGATGAAGAACCCCTGCTCAGCGGGGCGCCACGGGTGACATCACCCGGCGTGGCAGCCCATCAGCTCCGCGCTGGTCGCCTGCCGGGTCGTACGGATCTTCACGACCTGGTCGATGCGGCTCTCACCCTCGTGGCCGATGCGCACATCCAGCCGGCCGACCTCGCCGCCGTCCTCCGCGAGAGCCCGCAGTGTGCAGCTGCCCGTGGCGGCCTCGTCCTTGCGCACCTCGAGATGCACCTGGACCTCGTCCGCGCCCTCGGTCACATCGAACTTGATCACTTCGGCGCTGATCTTCGTGCCCGCGACGTAGTCGTAGCCGAACCAGCCGACGAGGCCGAGCAGGCCCACCCCGAGCACGGCGCCCACGATCCGCAGCTTGCGGTCCGCGTGCTCGTCCGCGGAGCGTCCATAGCGCCCCTGCGGAAGCTTCTCGCCGACAGCCGCCATGATCGTTCCTCTCAAGAGCCGGATGCAGGAATTTTCCGTCCCCCGATTCGGTCACTATATGAGTTGCACGACGCGACTATTCATTGAGGATCGAGTCTTGACTGAGCAGCTGCGACTGATGGCCGTGCACGCCCACCCCGACGACGAGTCGAGCAAGGGCGCGGCGACGATGGCCAAGTATGTGTCCGAGGGGGTGGACGTGCTGGTCGTGACCTGCACGGGGGGCGAGCGCGGCTCCATCCTCAATCCGAAGCTCCAGGGCGACGCCTACATCGAGGAGAACATCCACGAGGTCCGCAGGAAGGAGATGGAAGAGGCGCGCGAGATCCTCGGCGTCAAGCAGGAGTGGCTCGGCTTCGTCGACTCCGGCCTGCCCGAGGGTGACCCGCTGCCGCCGCTTCCGCAGGGCTGCTTCGCCCTCGAGGACGTCGACAAGGCGGCCGGTGAGCTGGTGCGCAAGATCCGCGCCTTCCGTCCCCAGGTCATCACGACCTACGACGAGAACGGCGGCTACCCGCACCCCGACCACATCATGACCCACAAGATCACGATGGTGGCGTTCGAAGGGGCGGCCGACCGGGAGAAGTTCCCGGAGTCCGAGTACGGCGAGGCCTACCAGCCGCAGAAGCTCTACTACAACCAGGGCTTCAACCGCCCGCGCACGGTTGCCCTCCACGAGGCGCTGCTCGCGCGCGGCATCGAGTCCCCCTACGGGGAGTGGCTGGAGCGCTGGAAGGAGTTCCAGCGCACGGAGCGGACGCTGACCACGTACGTGCCGTGTGCCGACTTCTTCGAGACCCGCGACCGGGCGCTGATCGCGCACGCCACGCAGATCGACCCGGAGGGCGGCTGGTTCCGCGTCCCCATGGAGATCCAGCAGGAGGTCTGGCCGACGGAGGAGTACGAGCTGGCGAAGTCGCTCGTCGATACTTCCCTCCCCGAGGACGACCTCTTCGCGGGCGTCCGCGACAATGCCTGACATGAGCGCAAGCGCAAACCTCGCAATGACGCACATGGCCACCCTCGCCAAGGAGCTCGACGAGAACAAGGTCACCCCTGGTGTCCTGGGCTTTCTCGTCTTCGCGGCGCTGGCGGTCGGTGTGTGGGCCCTGATGAAGTCCATGAACCGCCACATGGGCCGGGTGAACTTCGAGGAGGCTCCGGACCCGGACTCCGCGAAGTCCGCGCCCGAGAGCCGCACGACGGGCTCGGCCTCGGCCTGACGCCGTCACGCATGGGCCCGGGCCGCCGCAGCGGTCCGGGCCCATGAGGCTGCCCGGCGCCCGGGACCCGGCGCGTCCAGGGGAGTCCGTCCATGCCTGCCACGGCGCATGAGGCTGCCCTGCCGCTACCGCGCCGTCTCCACCCGCACCCCCATGACCTCCCGCGCGTGCCGGTTCGGGACCAGGCCGAGGTGCCAGGCCTGCCAGCCGTCCTCGAGGCGCACGCCGCGCTCCAGCATCACCGCCAGGGCCTCGGCGCAGTCCTCCAGCTTGGCGTCGCGCGACGGGTGCGTGGCGGCCATCAGCCGGGACAGCTCCTCCTGGGCCACCACCGTGCCCACCTCGATGCCGCCCGGGGACGCGTACGGCAGGAGCGTGCAGCGCAGGAAGCGCGCCCAGTCGGCGCCGCGCTCGTCGCCGTACGAGGTGAACAGGGCCGCCGCCTCGCCGCACAGGTCCAGCGCCTGCGGCGCACGGTTGTTGCCCCCGTCGATCATCGCCAGTTCCAGGCAGGTCCACGCCTCGCCGTGCGCGAGCCCGATACGGGAGAAGTCGGCACGGGCGTCGACGAGGAGCTGGCGGGCGAAGCCGGAGTTGCGCAGGCTTCCGGTGCGGGCAGCGAGCTGGTCGCGGGTGACCCGGCCCGAGTGGTGGCGGGCGCAGGCCAGCCCGTACACGTCCCGCATCCGCGAGAACATCGTCCGCGCCCTCTCCAAATCCCGTACCGCCTGGTCGCGGTCGCCCGCCTCCTCCAGGGCTTGGCCCAGGTAGTACAGCGTCCACCCCTCGCCGCGGGCGTCCTCGTTCTCGCGGTGGCGGGCCAGCGCCTGGCGGAGCCCCTCCACGGCGGGCGCCGGGTCGCCGTCGACGAGGCGGGCACGCGCCAGCTGCGTGAGTGCCCATGCCTCACCGCGGCCGTCGTGGGTGCGGCTGTACAGCTCGAGGGCCTCCCGCAGCGCGGACTCGGCGGCCGGTACGTCGCCTGTCCGCAGTGACACCTGGCCCAGGTGGAACCGGGTCCACGCCTCACCGTGCAGCGACTCGCCCTCCTGGTGCAGCGCCAGCGCGGCCTCCAGCAGCCGCACCGCCTCGGCGAGGTTCGCCCGGTCGCGCTCCACGGCCGCCAGGGCGTGCAGCGACCAGGCACGGTCCTCCGCCTGCTCGTCGGAGGCCTGCAGGTCGATCGCCTCGTGCAGCTTGGCCGCGGCCTCCGTGAGATTGCCCTGGTGGTGGAGCGTGATCCCCAGCGAGCACAGCGCGAGGGCCGCCCCCGCGTCCTGGTGCGCGTCCTGGTACAGACCCACGACCGACGAGAGCGTCGTACGCGCCTTGTCCAGGTCACCGAGCTGCCGGGCCGCGATACCCGTGCGCCAGCGCACCGAACGCTCCAGCAGACCCTGGTCCACGGCCTGCGTCAGCTCGCTGATCTCGCCCAGCCGGTAGAGGTCGCCGCGCAGCAGGCAGTAGTCGCACAAGGCGCCCAGCAGCCCCAGCACGGCTTGCTGGTCGACGCCTTCCGCGTGCCGCAGCGCGGACGTGATGAAGCTGGACTCCTCGTCGAGCCAGCGCAGCGCCGCGTCGAGCGAGGGGAAGCCGTATGCCCCGAACCGGCCCGCACGCGTGGACATCTTGCCGTCGACCATGCGGATCACCGCGCCTGCCAGCTCGGCGTAGTTGTGGATCAGCCGCTCCTGCGCGGCGGCGCGGTCGGGGGCGTCCTCCTCGTCCAGCAGCCGGGCCCGGGCGAAGGCGCGCACCGCGTCGTGCAGCCGGTATCGCTCGGAGCGCACATGGTCGATCAGCCCCGCCTGCGCGAGGGCCCCCAGCAGCCGCTTCGCCTCCTGGTCGCCGGTGGCCAGCAGCGCCGCCGCGGCGGCCGGGCCGAGCGACGCCCGTCCCGCCAGCGCGAGCCGCCGCAGCAGCCGCTGTGCCTGCTCGGACTGGTCGGTGTAGCGCAGCCGCAGGGCCCGCTCGACCGGATCGGCCGGCCCGTACGCCGCGAGATCCGCGGCCAGCTTGTCGGCGGAGCGCTCTGCGAGCGACGAGCCCGCCACCCGCAGCGCCAGCGGCAGTCCGCCGCACAACTCCTTCACCTCGTCGGCCGACTGCGCGTCGTACGGCCCCGGTGAAGCCTCCCCGGCCGCGGCCCGCAGGAGCTCCTCCGCGCCCGCCGCGTCCAGGGCGTCCACCGGCAGCTGGTGCACCCGGGCCGGGACGTCGTCGGGCAGGTCGAGCGGCGCGCGGGACGTCACCAGCACCAGGCTGTCCGACCGCTCCGGTATCAGCGTGCGCACCTGGGCAGCGTCGCTCGCGTCGTCCAGTACCACCGTCACCGGCAGGTCGGTCAGATGCTGGTGGTACAGCTCGCCCAGCCGCCGGACCTGCTGCTCGGCGGACGACCTCTCGCGGAACAGCAGTTGCTCGCGCGGGGCGCCGAGCCGGTTCAGCAGGTGCAGCAGCGCGTCACGGGTGGCCAGCGGCTGCTCGCTCTCGCCCCGCAGATCGACCACGCAGGCGCCGCGGAACAGGTCCTTGAGGTGCTGTGCCGCCCGCACGGCGAGCGTGGTGCGCCCGGAACCGAGCTCGCCGTGGAGCACCACGACCACCGGACGCGTCCGGGTCGACGCGCGGGCGGCCTGCACCCACTGCGTGATCTGCGCCATCTCCTCCCGCCGGCCCGCGAACGGGCCCCCCGGCTGCGGCAGATGCCCGAACGACTGCTCCAGCACGGACCTGCGGCGCGCGGCGGCCGACCGGTCCGCCCCACGCAGCTGCGGCACCACAGAGGCCTTCTTCGCGGTGGAGGGACGCGTCGACGAGGCCAGCATCCGCTGCTGGTCCAGGAACGGGCGGATGCCCCGTACCTCCAGGGCGGTCAGCCACTGCAGCCGCAGCTGCTCCGCACCGCCCGGCTGCCCCAGGGCCCCGGCCCTGCGGTGCGCGGCCGGCCAGTGGGAGGCGGTCACCTTGGCGACGGTGGTCGCCGCCCCGGCCACGGCGACGACGGCGCCCGCGCCGAACGCGGTGCCCATGGCCGTCCCGAGTGCTACGTCCGCGCCGACGGCGGCGGCTGCGGCAACGGCCGTGACCAGGACCGGTGTTGCGAGGTTCTTCCGGCTGAACCGTTCGGCCAGCGGCAGCTGCCCTGCCTCCGCCTCCTCGAGCGCCTGCTCGTACGCGGCGTACTCCTCGCTCGCGCTCGCCGCCATGGAGTCGAGCGCGGCCCGGCTGCGGGCAAGCAGCGCGCCCCCGTCGAACCGGCCGCCGGACCGCCCCTCCTCCTCCTCCACTGCGCGTGCCAACAGCCGTTCCGCTTCCGCCCGGTGGCTGTCCCGCATGTATGTCCCCCGCCCCCCGGGAAGGACCCGGTTTCCGTGTGGCTACCCATCTGTTGCACCGTCAAGTGTCGTTGCCCCGGGGGGGAAGTGCGAGGGTTTCCGGTGGGGACGGATCGGGAGCGGCCGTCGGCTCAGAGCGCGCCGAGGCCGACCTCGACGGCGAACGGCGCAACGGCCTTCACCACGCCGGTGAACACGTCCGCGTCCCGGTGGACGCGGGTCGCCGGGTCCAGGACGTACGTGTAGACGAGCGGGACGCCCGTCACGTGTACCCGGCTGCCTCCAGCTCTTGAAGGCGTCGGCGACGCGCTTCTCGCTCTCGGGGAAGCGTTGGGCGATGGCCCGTATCGAGATGACTGTTCCCGCCTTGAGGGACTGGACATGCGTGGACAGCCCGATGGCCGTGAGGGTGAGGTTCTCGTGCTGGGCGAGGCGGTTCCCGATCACGGTGAAGCGCTCCGGGTGGCGGATGTTGATGTGCTGCACACGTGACCACCTGGCAGGATCGCGACGACTGACGCGGCCGCAGCCGCGCCGGACCCGCCCCCGGGCCACGGCGCAGGCTGTGCGCGAGGATGGAGGCATGGCGAACCGACTTGCGCAGGCCACGTCCCCGTACCTCCTCCAGCACGCCGAGAACCCCGTCGACTGGTGGCAGTGGGAGCCTGCCGCCTTCGAGGAGGCGAGGCGGCGCAACGTGCCGGTGTTCCTGAGCGTCGGGTACAGCAGCTGCCACTGGTGTCATGTGCTCGCGCACGAGAGCTTCGAGGACGCGGACACCGCCGCGTACATGAACGAGCACTTCGTCAACATCAAGGTCGACCGTGAGGAGCGGCCCGATGTCGACGCCGTGTACATGGAGGCCGTTCAGGCGGCGACCGGGCAGGGCGGCTGGCCGATGTCCGTGTGGATGACCGCCGAGGGGGAGCCGTTCTACTTCGGTACGTACTTCCCGCCCGCGCCCCGGCACGGGATGCCGTCCTTCCGGCAGGTGCTGGAGGGTGTCGGCGAGGCGTGGACCGGGCGGCCGGAGGAGGTGGCCGAGGTCGCGCGGAAGATCACCCGCGATCTGGCGTCGCGCTCCCTCGCGCACGGCGGGCAGGGCGTGCCGGGCGAGGAGGAGCTCGCGGGCGCCCTGCTCGGGCTGACCCGGGACTACGACGAGCGGCACGGCGGGTTCGGCGGTGCGCCGAAGTTCCCGCCGTCGATGGTCCTCGAGTTCCTGCTGCGGCACCATGCCCGCACGGGCGCGCAGGGCGCCCTGGAGATGGCCGCGCACACCTGTGAGGCGATGGCACGCGGTGGCATCTACGACCAGCTCGGCGGCGGCTTCGCCCGGTACTCGGTTGACAGGGAATTCACGGTTCCGCACTTCGAGAAGATGCTCTACGACAACGCCCTGCTGTGCCGCGTCTACGCCCACCTGTGGCGCGCCACCGGCAGCGACCTGGCGCGGCGGGTCGCGCTGGAGACCGCGGACTTCCTGGTGCGCGAGATGCGCACCGCCGAGGGTGGGTTCGCCTCCGCGCTGGACGCGGACAGCGACACGGCGGACGGCGGTCACGCCGAGGGCGCGTTCTACGTGTGGACGCCGGCGCAGCTGCGCGAGGTGCTCGGCGACGAGGACGGGGCGCGGGCGGCGGAGATGTTCGGCGTCACGGAGGAGGGCACCTTCGAGGAGGGCGCCTCCGTCCTGCAACTCCCGCGCGGCGAGGCGGAGGAAGGTATCAGGAGCAGGCTGCTCGCGGCCCGCGAGGAGCGGCCGCGCCCGGGCCGCGACGACAAGGTGGTGGCGGCCTGGAACGGGCTCGCCATCGCCGCGCTCGCCGAGACCGGGGCGTACTTCGACCGCCCGGACCTGGTCGAGCGGGCCACCGAGGCCGCGGACCTGCTGGTCCGGGTGCACATGGACTTCTCCGCGGGCGGCGTACGTCTCGCCCGCACGTCCAAGGACGGCAGGGCCGGCGCCAACGCGGGTGTACTCGAGGACTACGCCGATGTGGCGGAGGGCTTCCTCGCCCTCGCGGCCGTCGGCGGCGAGGGCACGTGGCTGGAGTTCGCCGGCTTCCTGCTGGACATCGTCATCGACCAGTTCACCGCGGAGGGCGGGGCGCTGTACGACACCGCGCACGACGCGGAGCAGCTGATCCGGCGTCCCCAGGACCCCACGGACAACGCCGCGCCCTCGGGCTGGTCGGCGGCTGCCGGCGCGCTTCTGCTGTACGCGGCGCACACGGGGTCGGAGGCCCATCGCGCCGCTGCGGAAGGCGCGTTGGGGGTGGTGAAGGCTCTGGGCCCGCGTGCTCCGCGGTTCATCGGATGGGGGCTCGCGGTGGCGGAGGCGCTGTTGGACGGGCCGCGCGAGGTGGCGGTCGTCGGCCCTCAGGGCGACCCGGCGGTAAGGGAGTTGCACCGTACGGCGCTGCTGGGCACGGCACCCGGACTGGCCGTCGCCGTCGGCGAGCCGGACAGTGACGAGTTTCCGTTGCTGCGGGACCGTCCTTTGGTGAACGGCAGTTCGGCAGCCTATGTCTGCCGCGGATTCGTGTGCGATTCACCGACCACAAGCGCATCAGAACTTGTCCGAAAACTCACCAGCTGAGAGCAGAACTACGGAATTTAACGGACGAGCACCGGAACGCAATCCTCCGCCTCTATTGTCCTGAACGACGAAAGTCGGCGTGCGTACTGGGGAGTGCGCGCGTGGGGGAAGCGCGTCGGCGGCCAGGGGGGTCCTTGCCGCGGCGCGAGGGGCCTAGGGGGGCTTGTGCTCATATCGGTGTTCGTTGCTGCCATTTCGGTGGCGCTTTTCTGGATGGCCGCTTTCACGCTGTGGTGGCAGATGCATGCCTGGCGTACGCCGGAAACTCTCGCGGCAACGCGATTCGACAGCCCGGACGGCGGCGTCGGACTGTCGTTCTCGCTGCTGCTGCCGGCCCGGCACGAGCAGGCGGTGCTGGAACACACCATCGAGCGGCTGCTGGAATCCAGCCACTCCAACTTCGAGATCATCGTGATCGTCGGCCACGACGATCCCGAGACGGCCGCGGTCGCCGAGCGGGCCGCCGAGCGGGACCCGGTCCGGGTGCGGGTCATCACCGACACCCATGAGGTCAAGAACAAACCCAAGGCGCTCAACACCGCGCTCCCGCACTGCCGCGGCGACATCGTCGGCGTCTTCGACGCGGAGGACCAGGTCCATCCCGAGCTGCTCGCGCACGTCGACCACGCCTTCACCTCCACCGGCGCCGACGTGGTCCAGGGCGGGGTGCAGCTGATCAACTTCCACTCCAGCTGGTACAGCCTGCGGAACTGCCTCGAGTACTTCTTCTGGTTCCGCAGCAGGCTCCATCTGCACGCGCAGAAGGGTTTCATCCCGCTCGGCGGCAACACCGTCTTCGTACGGACGGCGGTGCTGCGCCAGGCCGACGGCTGGGACCCGAACTGCCTCGCCGAGGACTGCGACCTCGGTGTGCGGCTGTCGTCCGTGGGCAAGAAGGTCGTCGTCGCCTACGACAGCGACATGGTCACCCGGGAGGAGACCCCGGGCACCCTGATGAGCCTGCTCAAACAGCGCACCCGCTGGAATCAGGGATTCCTTCAGGTCTACCGCAAGAAGGACTGGAAGCAACTGCCGGGACGGGGACAGCGGATGCTGGCCCGCTACACCCTGATGACGCCTTTCCTGCAGGCCTTCTCCGGCGTGATCATCCCGCTGAACGTCGCGATCGCGCTCTTCCTCGACGTCCCTGTCGGGATCGCCATCGTGACCTTCCTGCCCCTGATCACGGCCATGGTGACCTTCGTCTTCGAGATCGTCGGACTGCACGACTTCGGCAAGCAGTACGGCATGCGGGTCCGAGCCGTGCACTACCTCAAGCTCATCGTCGGCGGGCCCTTCTACCAGGTACTGCTCGCCGGCGCCGCCGTGCGCGCGGTCTGGCGGGAGCAGCGCGGCCGTAACGAGTGGGAGCTGACGAGCCATGTCGGCGCGCACCTCACCGATGTGACCGAGATGAGAGAGGACGCCCGACGGTGACGACGACCCTGCCTCCGGCCCCCGAAACCACCCAGCCGGTCCCGGCCGCCCGCACGTCGGCGACCGCCGCCGACATCACCCCTGTACAGATACGCAGGGTTGTACGGTTCCGCAGCTCGCGGCCCGACCTGCTGCTGTGCGGCGTACTGCTCTGCGTGATCCTGCTCGTCCAGGGCTGGAACATCACCCACTTCCCGACGCTCAGCGACGACGAGGGCACCTATCTCGCGCAGGCGTGGGCGGTGCAGCAGGGCGAGGGCCTCGCCCACTACACGTACTGGTACGACCATCCGCCGCTCGGCTGGATCCAGATCGCGTTCCTGACCTGGATACCGTCGCTGATCGCGCCGGAGACGATGACCGTCGCCTCGATGCGGTTCGCGATGCTCGCCGTCAGCGCGGCCTGCGCGGTGCTGCTGTACGTCCTGGCGCGCAGGCTGTTCCTGCCGCGGTGGGCGGCAGGGCTGGCGATGGCCCTGTTCGGCCTCTCGCCGCTCTCCGTCGTCCTGCAGCGCGAGATCTTCCTCGACAACATCGCCGTGATGTGGATGCTGCTGGCCTTCTGCCTGGCGGCGTCGCCCAATCGGCACCTGTGGCACCACTTCGCCGCCGGGCTCACCGCCGCCGTCGCCGTGCTCACCAAGGAGACGATGCTGGTGGTGCTGCCGGCGCTGCTGGTGACGATGTGGCGGCACAGTCACCGGGACACCCGCAAGTTCGCTGTGACCGGCGCGATCACGGCCTGCGCGCTGATCGGTCTGTCGTATCCGCTGTTCGCCCTGCTGAACAACGAGCTGTTCCCGGGCGAGGGCCATGTGTCGCTGATCGACGGCATCACCTACCAGATGAGCCGTGAGGGCTCAGGCTCGATCTTCGAGGTGGGCTCCGGCTCGCACGGGGTGTTCCGGTCGTGGCTCTACTACGACCAGGTCCTGCCGCTCGGCGGGCTCGCGGGGGCGGCCCTGCTGCTGCTCACCCTGCGCTGGTCGGTCACGGCGCGGGCGCTCGCGGGCCCGGCACTCGTCGTGGCGATCCTCGCGGTCGTCGCCATGCGCCCGTCGGGCTACCTGCCCGCGATGTACGTGATCCAGGCCCTGCCCTTCCTGGCGCTGGTCCTGGCGGGGGCCGCGGCAGGCGTGGCCCACGCGGTACTGAGGCGGCCGGTCGGCCGAACGTCGCCCAACGTGCCCGCGCGAACCAAGGGGCTTTCGGGCAACGGGAGTCCGGGGGCAGAGCTCCCGACCGGTGACGCCGGGGCAAAGGCCGCGCCCGCACGGGCCCGCCTGGAGCGCAGGGCCCGCCTGGGCCTCGCCACCCTCCTCGCCCTCGCGGCCACCGCCTACATCGCGCCCCGCTGGTACGACGGCAACCGCGACTCCCTCACCCTCGACGCCAACGCCCCCTACCGCGCCGCCGCGGCCTGGATGCAGAACGAGGTCGACGACCCCGCCCGTACCCGCGTACTCGTCGACGACGCCCTGTGGCTGGATCTGGTGCACGACGGTTTCGAACCCGGCACCGGGGCGATCTGGTTCTACAAGGCGGACCTCGACCCCGCGGTGGCGAAGACGATGCCCCGCGGCTGGCGCGACATCGACTACGTCGTCTCCTCGCCGACCGTACGGCGCGACGCCGTGGACCTGCCCAACGTCAAGGCCGCTCTGGAGCATTCGACGCCGGTCGCCACATTCGGCGAGGGCGAGGACCGCATCGAGATCCGCAGGATCGCTGGAGGCGAACTGTGACCACCCCCCGTACGGGCGCCGAGGAACTCGGCGATCCGGAGCTGAGCGCTACCCAGGTGCCCGAACCCGGCGCCGTCTCCCTCGTCGTCCCGACCTTCAACGAGTCCGGCAACATCCGTGAACTGCTGCGCCGGCTCACCGAGTCCGTGCCGTCCCGGCTGCCCTGCGAGGTCCTGTTCGTCGACGACTCCACCGACGACACGCCGGAGGTGATCCGCAGCGCCGCCCAGGACTGCCCGTTTCCGGTCGACGTGCTGCACCGGGACACCCCGACCGGAGGGCTGGGCGGCGCGGTCGTCGAAGGCATGCGGAAGGCGGGCTCCGACTGGATCGTCGTCATGGACGCCGATCTGCAGCACCCCCCGTCGCTCGTGCCGGAGTTGGTCGCGGCGGGGGAGCAGGCGGGCGTGGACCTCGTCGTCGCCAGCCGCTACATCCGCGGCGGCAGCCGGGAAGGGCTCGCGGGCGGCTACCGCATCGCCGTGTCGCGCGGCGCGACCTGGCTGACCAAGGGCCTGTTCCCCCGGCGGCTGCGGGGGATCAGCGACCCGATGAGCGGCTTCTTCGCGATCCGGCGCAGCGTGGTGACCGCCGACATGCTCAAGCCCCTCGGCTACAAGATCCTGCTGGAGCTGGCGGTGCGCTGCCGGCCGGAGACCGTCGCGGAGGTGCCGTTCGTCTTCCAGGACCGCTTCGCGGGGGAGTCGAAGTCGACGGCGAAGGAGGGCATGCGCTTCCTCGGGCATCTCGCCGGGCTGCGTACCGCGTCGCCGGTCGCCCGGATGATCGCGTTCGGGCTGATCGGGCTGACGGGCTTCGTACCGAACCTGCTCGGACTGCACCTGCTGACCGGTGCGGGCATGCACTACCTGCCGGCCGAGATCGTGGCCAACCAGTTCGGCGTGGTCTGGAACTTCCTCCTCATCGAGGTGCTGCTGTTCCGCGACCGCCGGCGACACCGGCACTGGGCGGACCGGGTGGGCCGTTTCGCGCTGCTCGCCAACGCCGATCTGCTGCTGCGCATCCCGCTGATCGCACTGTTCGTGTCGTGGCTGGACATGGCGGTGCTGCCCGCGACGGCGCTGGCCCTGCTGACCACGTTCGTCGTGCGGTTCGCCGCCACGGAGGCGCTGGTCTATCTGCCGCGCCGGGACAGCGCCTCCCGCGTGGCGCCGCAGCCGGACGTACGCGTCAGCCGCCCCTGACCTTCTCTGCCTGCCCCTGCCCCCTCTCGACCGCCTCCTCTCGACCTCTGACCCTCTCGATCCCTGCCCCTCTCGACCCCTGAGCCGTCTCGACCCTTGAGCCGTCTCGACCCTTGAGCCGTCTCGACCCCTGACCTCTCTCGCACGCCACCCGCAAGCCCTGGCAGAGAGCCGCACGAAGGGAACCGCCATGTCACCACCGCCCCCGGCCGCCCGCCGCCGCAGACGCCGAACCGCGCTGCTCGCCATCGGCGCCATGACCACGGGTCTGCTGATGTCCGCGCCCCAGGCGGCCCAGGCGGGGCCGCCGAACCTGATCTCCAACCCCGGCTTCGAGACGGCGGGCAGCGGCGACATGCCGGCCTGCTGGTCGAAGTCCGGCTGGGGCGACAACGACTACACCTTCGAGACGGTCGCCGACGCCCACTCCGGCTCCAAGGCGATGAAGGTTTCGCTGACCCGCCGTGTCGACGGCGACCGCAAGGCCCTGATCACCGAGACCATGGCCTGCGCGCCGCAGGTGACGCCGGACCGGCAGTACGACCTCTCCCTCTGGTACAAGTCCACCACTCCCGACACGTCCGTCACGCTCTTCCGTCACGACACCACGGCGGGCTGGCAGTACTGGACGGACCTCAAGACCCTCGAGATGAGCGCCGGCTACCAGCGTGCCGAGGTCCGCACCCCCGCGGTCCCGCCCGGTACCGACCGGATCGCCTGGGGCGTGTCCGTGTACGGCACCGGCTCCGTCACCACCGACGACTACGTGATGGAGGAGGTGTCCCTCCCCGCGCCCGAACCGCAGTGCACGGCCACGCCCGAGGAGTGCCTCAAGGGCCGCTGGGACGTCCTGCCGATGCAGAACCCGGTGCGCTCCATGCACTCGGTCGTGATGCACAACGGCAAGGTGCTGGTCATCGCCGGCTCGGGCAACGACCCGGCACTGTTCGAGGCGGGCAGCTTCACGTCGGCCGTGTACGACCCGGCGGACGGAACCTTCCGTACGATCCCCACACCCGTCGACATGTTCTGCGCCGGCCATGTGCAGCTCCAGGACGGCAAGATCCTGATCATGTCCGGCAACAAGGGCTATCCGTCCGCCGACGGCACGATCGGCTACCAGGGGCTCAAGGACTCGTTCGTCTTCGACCCGGCGACCGAGACCTACACCCGTACCAACGACATGAACGGCGGCCACTGGTACCCGTCGGCGACGATCCTCGGCAACGGTGACGTCATCTCCTTCGGCGGCCTGAAGGAGGACTCGACCGGCAATGTGACCGCCGAGAAGTTCTCCGCCGCGCAGAACAAGTGGCTGCCCATGAACGAGGTCAACCAGACCTGGTCGTACTGGGGCCTGTACCCGTCGATGATCCTGATGCAGGACGGCCGGCTCTTCTACTCCGGGAGCCACGTCTTCGGCAACGGTACGCCCGGCACCGGCGCCTCCATCTACGACTACGAGGCCAACACCATCACCGACGTCCCCGGCCTCCAGGCCAAGGACGAGCGCGACGAGTCGGCGAGCGTGCTGCTGCCGCCCGCGCAGGACCAGCGGGTGCTGACGATCGGCGGCGGCAACAACGAGACGAACCCCGTCGCCAACCGCTTCACCGACATCATCGACCTCAAGCAGCCCAACCCGGCCTATGTGCACGGCCCGTTGCTCCCCCAGGGCGAGGTCGACCAGGGGCAGGGCCGCCGCCCGCAGACGGGCGCGGAGGGCAAGATGTACGTCTCGGCCGTCCTGTTGCCGGACGGCAAGGTCTTCGAAACCGGCGGCGGGCTGCACGACCGTGCCGACCCGGTGTACGAGGCGTCGTTCTTCGACCCGGTGACCAACACCTACGAGCCGGGGCTCGCGACCGACCCGATCCCGCGCGGCTACCACTCGTCGTCGTTCCTGCTGCCCGACGGCAGGGTGATGTCGGTCGGCGACAACCCGGGCAACGGCACGTACAACCACAACGTGTCGATCTACACGCCGCCTTACCTGCTCAAGGGGGCGCGCCCGCAGATCACCTCGGTGATCGACGGTGAGTGGACGTACGGGGACACCCAGCGGATCACGGTCGACCGGCCCATCGCCAAGGCGGAGCTGATCCGCCCGGCGGCGGTCACGCACTCGTCCGACCCCAACCAGCGCTTCGTGGACCTGCCGATGACGGTCGACGGCAACAACGTCGACCTCAACGTCACCAGCAACCCGAACCTGGCGCCGCCGGGCTGGTACATGCTCTTCGCGGTCGACGCGAACGGTGTGCCGTCGGTGGCCGAGTGGGTGCATCTGGGCGGGCCGCCCGCCATGGCCCGCGCCGCGGCCGACGCCCCGTCGGCGCATGTGCACGACTTCGCCGACGACCTCGCCAAGGCGCCGAAGAAGAAGCAGAAGAAGCGGACTTCGGTCCCGGTGAGCCCGCAGGTCGCCGGCTGCGACCGGCACTACGGCAACGCCGGAGTGTGCGTGCCGACCGTCTTCCCGAAGAAGGTCAAGCGCACGACGGCGGCCCGCTGCGCATGGTTGAAGGACCACGACTACGGCCGCCTGAAGGTCAATGGCGGCGACGACCCCCTGCGTCTCGACCCGAACCGCGACGGCGTGGCGTGCGGGAAGGGGGACGTGCGCAGGCGGTGAACGTCTGACGGTGCGCCGGGCCCTGGCCCCCCGAGGGGGACAGGGCCCGGCGGCGTGTCATGAGGCGTCGCCGGTACCGAGGGCCTGGACGTCGATCATGCTGTACGCCTCGTGGACGTAGACGTTGGTCAGCCGCGGACTGCGGTAGTTCACGGTCTTGTCGGCGACGAACGGCAGGTAGTAGGCCCCGTCGGTGAGCCGGTGGTTGATGTCCCGGTGGATCCGGCCGGCCTCGGCGCGGTCGGTCTCGGCTGCCGCCTTGTCGAACAGCTCGTCGATACGGGGGTCGTCGACCTGGGCGTAGTTGCTGTTGCCGTTCGGGGTGATGAGTCGGCTGTCGGCCAGCGGCCGGAGGAAACCCGTGCCGGTGGGGAAGTCGGCGCCCCAGCCCAGCAGGACCATGCCGATCCCCTTCTTCTTCACCGTGGCTGGGGTGCTGATCAGCGAGTAGAAGCTCGCGAAGTCGTCGATCTGCTCGATGTCCAGGGTGATGCCGACGACCTTCAGGTGGTTCTGCAGGGCGGTGGCCGCCGCGAAATCCTTGGAGTTCCCGCTGCGCACGGCGAGCTTGGCGGTGAAGCCGTCGGCCTTGCCGCACGCCTGCAGCGCCTCCTTGGCCTTGTCGGGCTGCGGCTTGCCCTTGGTCAGGCCGAACGGGTCGTAGTCGTCGGAGCTCAGCATCGTCGGAGGCAGCATGTTGCCGTGCAGCGAGCCGGCCGTCGGACCGCCGCGTGCCGTGCGCAGTGCGTCGGTGCCGACCGCGTACATCACCGCTTCACGGCACTGCTGGTTGTCCAGCGGCGCGGTCTTCGAGACCATCGTGACCATGCGGAGGTAGCCGCTGTGCGGGTTGTCCGCGTCGGCCTTCAGCTTCGGATCGTTGATCACCTTCGAGACGCCGTTCGGTGACAGACCGGCCTGGGAGGCGTCCAGGTCGGCCTTGCCCGTCAGAAGCTCCTGGTCCACCTCGTCGGGGGTCGAACGGATGTCCAGTTCGATGCGGTCCGGCAGTGCCTTGCGGACCGAATCGGTCTCCCGGTCCCAGTTCCCGTTGCGGACGAGCACCAGCTTCCGACCCGGCCGGTACGAGTCGAACTTGTACGGGCCGGAGGACACGGGCTTGTCCCCGTACTCGGCGCGGGTGTCCTTCTCCCGCGGGACGGGAGCCGTCGCGCCCATGGCCAGCAGGTACGGGAACTGGGAGTCGGCCTCGGCCAGCCGGAAGACGAGCGTGAGGTCGTTCGGCGTCTCGATCGACCGCAGCCCGGACTTCGCGCCCCTGTACGGGCCCGGATAGTTCTGCTTCTGGTCCAGGGACTCGAGGAAGTAGGTGGGACCGCCGGTGATCACGTCCTGCGCGAAGATGCGCTCGATGCCGTACTTGACGTCCTTGGCGGTGATCGGTGAACCGTCCTCGAACTTCAGGCCCGGCCTCAGTCTGACGGTGTAGGTCGTGCCGTCGGGGGACACCTCCGGCTGTGCCGCGGCCAGGTCGGGAACGAGGCCGAGACCCTTCTTGCCCGGCGCGGCGGAGTACGTCAGCAGCGTGCGGGTGTACAGGCGCTGCATGTTCCAGACCCACCCGGAGTAGGAGCGCGCCGGGTCCCAGGAGTCGGCGTCCGAGGAACTGATCAGGCGGAGGGTGCCCCCCTGCTTGGAGGACGCGTTGACGACGTTGCCGACCGCGGCGTCGTAGCCCGTGGCCGGGGACGAGGAACCCTGGCCGCTGCCCTTCCCCTGCCCCTTCCCCTCCGTCACGCCCTTGTCCTTCTCCTGGTTGAGAACGAGAGCGGTGACGCCGCCACCGGCGACGAGGGCCACGGCGAGGGCGATCGCCGCGATGCGCCGGCGGCGCGCGCGGGCGGGCCCGTTCGCGGGAGGGCGTGTCGCGGACGACGGGTAGGCGGCCGGCGGCCCGGTGACGAGGTGCGCCTGGGAGAGCGGCGGCTGGGCGACGGGCGGCGCGGGGTACCCCGGCGGACCTGCTGTGACGGGGCCGGGAGCGGGCGCCGCCCGGCCGGACGCGAACGGCGGCACGGACGGGGGTGCGGTCGGCGGCGCGGGCGGCGTGGGCGGAGCCGCGGGACGCTTCGCGAGATCGATCCGGGGATCGGGCGCGGGCACCGGCGTGGCGTTCGGAGTGTCCCCGGCGGCAGTCCCCGACGCCCGGGCGACGAGGGCCGTCGCCACCGCCTCCGGGAGCCAGTCGGTCTCCTTCGGCACCCAGGCTGAGAGCGTCTGCCCGCTCGGCTCGCCGAGCAGCTGCGCGAACTCCGCGAGCAGTTGGGGCACGGTCGGGCGCAGGGCGGGATCCTTGTGCAGGCACCGGGCGATGAAGTCCGTGCCCGGCGGCAGCCCGTTCAGGTTGGGGTCCTCGTACACGGCGCGGAAGTTCACCGAGTGCGGGGCGCCGGTCCCGAACGGGCCCGCCCCGGTGGCGGCGAAGGCCAGCACCGCGCCCAGCGAGAACACGTCGCTGGCGGGGCCGACCGGCTGACCGGTCACCTGCTCCGGTGACATGAACCCGGGAGAGCCGATCACCATCCCCGTCTGGGTGAGGGCGCTCGCCTCGGCGACGATCGAGATGCCGAAGTCGATCACCCGGGGCCCGTCGCCGGCGAGCAGCACGTTCGACGGCTTCAGGTCGCGGTGGATGAGTCCTGCGCCGTGGATGGCCTCCAGGGCTTCCACGAGCCCGGCGCCCAGGACGAGCAGCGAGCGCCGGGGCCACGCCCCATGGCTGCCCACCGCTTCGTCGAGCGGCAGCCCCGGTACGTAGGCGGTGGCGAGCCAGGCGGGCGAGCCGGTGGGATCCGCGTCCACCACGGCCGCCGTGAAGAAGCCGGTGACGCGGCGGGCGGCCTCGACCTCGCGTCCGAACCGCCGCTGGAACTCCGGGTCCCCGGCCAGCTCGTCGCGCACCACCTTGACCGCGACCATTCGGCCGCTGGTGGAGCGCCCCAGGTACACGCGGCCCATGCCGCCCGCGCCCAGGCGCGCGAGAATCCGATACCGCCCCACCTGCCGCGGATCTGCCGCATCCAGCGCTCGCAAGCCGCCCCCCGCCTCTGACCCCGCCCTGGCGATCACCGGAGTCGATTACATCAGATCCCGCCTCGCGGGGCGCCGCCCTCTCGGTCGCCGCCGGGGCCGTGCTCGGGCGACGGCCGAGGGGCCGGGTGTCAGGATTGCTGGTACGCCACCAGTGAGATCCCCACGTAGTGGACGATGAACGCCGCCAGCGTGAGTGAGTGGAACACCTCGTGGAAGCCGAACCACCGCGGCGACGGGTTGGGCCGCTTCAGGCCGTAGATCACGCCGCCCGCGCTGTAGAGCAGGCCGCCGACGATCACCAGGACCAGGACCGCGATGCCGCCCTCGCGCATGAAGTCGGGCAGGAAGAAGACCGCCGCCCAGCCCATCGCTATGTAGCAGGGGGTGTAGAGCCAGCGCGGCGCGCCGACCCAGAAGACCCGGAAGGCGATTCCCGCCACCGCGGCCGCCCAGACCGCCCAGAGGAGCACGCGCCCCGTGGAGTCGGGGAGCAGGAGCAGAGTGAGCGGGGTGTAGGTGCCGGCGATGATCAGGAAGATGTTCGCGTGGTCCAGTCGGCGCAGCACGGCCGTGGCCCGGGGCCCCCAGTTGCCCCGGTGGTAGACGGCGCTCACGCCGAAGAGCAGGCATGCGGTCAGTACGTAGATGCCGCAGGCGATCTGGGCGCGTGTCGAGTCCGCGAGAGCCGTGAGGACGATTCCGGCGACCAGGACGGCGGGAAACATCCCTGCGTGCAGCCAGCCGCGCAGCCTCGGCTTCACCGGGGGAGGATCGATCTCGGTCACTTCGGGCACGGCTGAAGTCATGCCCGCATGCTACCTACGCAACCGTAGGTAACAGTCACGAGTGGTGATGCTCACGTGAGAGGACCTCTGGACATATGGGCATTCGGCATCGATGATCAGATGAGTGCGGTCGGCACCGGATGAGCGCCAGCCAAAAGTAGGTACGAAGCGTCCGGGTCGCAGCCCCCACGGGGCATAAACCTATAAACCCCTCATTTAGGAGCGATCGTGGCGCGCGACATCGCGGCTCCCAGCGTCCCCACCAATCACCAGGAACTGATCTCCTGGGTCGACGAGATCGCGGCAATCACGCAGCCGGACAACATCGTCTGGTGCGACGGTTCCGAGGCTGAGTACGAGCGGCTGGCAGAGGAACTGGTCGCGAAGGGCACGTTCAAGAAGCTCGACCCGATCAAGCGCCCGAACTCGTACTACGCCGCATCCGACCCCACCGACGTCGCCCGCGTGGAGGACCGCACCTTCATCTGCTCCGAGAAGGAGGCGGACGCCGGCCCGACGAACCACTGGAAGGCCCCGGCCGAGATGAAGGAGATCTTCGCCGGTGAGAAGGGGATCTTCCGCGGCTCGATGAAGGGCCGGACGATGTACGTCGTCCCGTTCTGCATGGGCCCGCTCGGCTCGGACCTGTCCGCGATCGGCGTCGAGATCACCGACTCCGCGTACGTCGCCGTCTCCATGCGCACCATGACCCGTATGGGGCAGCCCGTCCTCGACGAGCTCGGCACCGACGGCTTCTTCGTCAAGGCCGTCCACACGCTGGGCGCGCCCCTGACGGAGGGCGAGGCCGACGTTCCGTGGCCGTGCAACTCCACCAAGTACATCTCGCACTTCCCCGAGACCCGCGAGATCTGGTCCTACGGCTCCGGTTACGGCGGCAACGCCCTGCTCGGCAAGAAGTGCTACGCCCTGCGCATCGCGTCCGTCATGGCCCGCGACGAGGGCTGGCTCGCCGAGCACATGCTGATCCTCAAGCTGACCCCGCCGCAGGGCGAGGCCAAGTACGTCGCCGCCGCGTTCCCGTCCGCCTGCGGCAAGACCAACCTCGCCATGCTGGAGCCCACGATCTCCGGCTGGACGGTCGAGACCATCGGCGACGACATCGCCTGGATGCGCTTCGGCGAGGACGGCCGCCTCTACGCGATCAACCCCGAGGCCGGTTTCTTCGGCGTCGCGCCCGGCACCGGCGAGCACACCAACGCCAACGCCATGAAGACCCTCTGGGGCAACGCGGTCTTCACCAACGTGGCACTCACCGACGACAACGACGTCTGGTGGGAGGGCATGACCGAGGAGGCCCCGGCCCACCTCACGGACTGGAAGGGCAACGACTGGACGCCCGAGTCCGGGACCCCGGCCGCGCACCCCAACGCCCGCTTCACCGTCCCCGCCTCGCAGTGCCCGATCGCGGCCCCCGAGTGGGAGGACCCGAAGGGCGTCCCGATCTCCGCGATCCTCTTCGGCGGCCGCCGCGCCTCCGCGGTCCCGCTCGTGACCGAGTCCTTCGACTGGAACCACGGTGTCTTCCTGGGCGCGAACGTCGCCTCGGAGAAGACCGCCGCCGCCGAGGGCAAGGTCGGCGAGCTGCGCCGCGACCCGTTCGCCATGCTGCCGTTCTGCGGCTACAACATGGGCGACTACATGGCGCACTGGATCAAGGTCGGCGCCAACGCCGACCAGGCCAAGCTGCCGAAGATCTACTACGTGAACTGGTTCCGCAAGAACGACGCGGGCAAGTTCGTGTGGCCCGGCTTCGGCGAGAACAGCCGCGTCCTGAAGTGGATCGTGCAGCGCCTCGAGGGCAAGGCCGAGGGGGTCGAGACCCCCATCGGCATCCTGCCGACGCGCGACTCGCTCGACACCGAGGGCCTGGACCTGCCGGAGGAGGACATCGACTTCCTGCTCAAGGTCGACGCCGAGGTCTGGCGCGAGGAGGCCGCTCTGGTCCCCGAGCACCTCAACACCTTCGGCGACCACACGCCCAAGGAGCTGTGGGACGAGTACCGCGCGCTGGTCTCCCGCCTGGGCTGACCGCGTAGACCTCGTGGCGGGGCATCCTGACATCCGCCCTGACCTGTGGGGTCATCCCTGACCCGCCACGTGAAGACGGCCCCCGAAGTCCCCTCAGGCTTCGGGGGCCGAACTCGTCCCCCGACGAGCGGGCCTCGCCTTGCCTGGGTGGCCCCGGTCCACGCGCCTCCCCGGCCCGTGGACCGGGGTCGTCAGGGGGCGCCGACCAGGTACTGGTCCTTGAGGGCGGCGGTGTGGGCGTCCATCCGCTCGGCGGAGAGGATCGCGACGGCGGTGTCGGCGCGCGAGGCGGCGACGACGAGGGCTCGGCCCGCGAGGGCGAGAGCGCGCCGGTGCAGATCGGCGGGGTCGGCGCCGCTGAGGCCCGCATGGCGGGCCGGCGGGGCGCCGCGCAGCCTCGAGATCTGTGCGGCGATGGCTTCCGCGGCCGGCTCGAGACCGAGCTCGTCGGTCACGGCCAGCAGGGCGGAGAGGTGCCCGGCGAGCTGGGTGTCCAGCTCTTCCTCGCGAGTGCGGTGGGGGTACTGCGGCTCGTCGGCCACCGAGTGGACCGACTTGGTGCGGATCGGCTCGTACATGGGGATGGCCTCCTGCTCACAGTCAGGAGACCATCCTACATTGGAACGAGTCTAAAGTTGAGTCCGGTCGGGGCCCGGGGCTACGGCTGCCCGTACCCGCCCAGGAACGTGCCGATCCGGGTCACGGCGTCCGCGAGATCCTGTGCCGCCGGCAGCGTCACGATCCGGAAGTGATCGGGCTCCGGCCAGTTGAACCCCGTGCCGTGCACGACCATGATCTTCTCGGCCCTCAGCAGGTCCAGCACCATCTGCCGGTCGTCCTTGACCTTGTAGACCTTGGGATCGAGCCGCGGGAAGAGATAGAGCGCGCCCTTCGGCTTCACGCAGGTCACGCCCGGGATCTGCGTCAGCAGGTCGTACGCGACGTCCCGCTGCTCGAGGATTCGGCCGCCGGGCAGCACCAGGTCCTCGATCGACTGCCGGCCGCCCAGTGCCGTGGCCACCGCGTGCTGCGAGGGCATGTTGGCGCACAGTCGCATGTTGGCCAGGATCGTCAGGCCCTCGATGTACGAGGAGGCGTGCGCCTTGGGGCCGCAGACCGCCATCCAGCCGGACCGGTAGCCGGCCACCCGGTAGTTCTTGGACAGCCCGTTGAAGGTGAGGACCATCAGGTCCGGGGCGATGGCGGCGGTGGGGGTGTGCGTGGCGCCGTCGTAGAGGATCCTGTCGTAGATCTCGTCCGAGCAAACGACCAGATTGTGGCGCCGGGCGATCTCGGTGAGGCTGCGCAGCATCTCGTCGTCGTAGACGGCGCCGGTCGGGTTGTTCGGGTTGATGATCACGATCGCCTTGGTGCGGTCGGTGATCTTGCGCTCGATGTCCGCCAGGTCGGGCATCCAGTCGGACTGCTCGTCGCACCGGTAGTGCACGGCGGTCCCGCCGGACAGCGACACCGACGCCGTCCACAGCGGATAGTCCGGCGCCGGCACCAGTACCTCGTCGCCGTCGTCGAGCAGCGCCTGCATGGACATCTGGATCAGCTCGGAAACGCCGTTGCCCAGATAGACGTCCTCGACGTCGAGGTCGATCCCCTTGGTCTGGTAGTGCTGCATCACCGCCCGCCGAGCGGACAGCAGCCCCTTCGCGTCGCCGTAGCCGTGTGCGCCACTGAGATTGCGGAGGATGTCCTCGAGGATCTCGGGCGGGCACTCGAAGCCGAAGGCGGCCGGGTTGCCGGTGTTGAGCTTGAGGATGCGATGACCTGCCGCCTCGAGCCGCATCGCCTCCTCGAGGACCGGGCCCCGGATTTCGTAACAGACGTTTGCGAGCTTCGTGGACTGGATCACCTGCATGACGCGAGCTTACGGGTGCCGGGTGGTGATCGCTTCGTGTTATCGGCGACAACACACACGACAGGAATGTCTGGATTATTGGCTTCCTGTGGCTGGGGTCCCCAGAGCCCTTGGAATGCGCAGCGGGAACAGGTGGACAACCTGTGATTCGCCTTGCGGGCATCCGACTGTTGCGCTTGTCACCCAGGGGGCCGACGGGTGGTCCCGGACGCGATAGTGTGTGCGACCACGCAGTGCACGGACCGACCCGGGAGGTGAGCCCCATTTCCGCAGCAGCAGACCGGGTGCCCTCATCTCCTTGCCGTGCGGTCGACCGGGTCTAGGTGACCGCGAGGGTGCCCTTCAAGTACCCGAAAGGCTCTTCATGCCGGTTTCACCGACCGACACCTCCTTCCGCTCCCTCGTCACCACCCTTCGCTCCGCCGGCTGCGTGTTCGCCGAGGACGAGGCGGAGATGCTGATCGCAGCCGCCCGTGACGCCGCCGAGCTCGCCGTGATGGCCGACCGGCGTGTCGCGGGATTGCCCCTTGAACACGTCCTCGGGTGGGCCGAGTTCCTCGGTACACGCATGGCCGTCGACCCCGGGGTGTTCGTGCCCCGGCGCCGCACCGAGTTCCTCGTCGAGTGTGCCGCCGCCCTCGCCCCGCCCTCGGCGGTCGTCGTCGACCTGTGCTGCGGCTCGGGCGCGCTCGGCGCAGCCGTGGTGCGGGCGCTCGGCGGCGGCGAACTGCACGCCGCCGACATCGAGCCGACTGCCGTGCGCTGCGCCGGCCGCAACGTCGGGGCGGTCGGGGGGCGGGTGTACGAGGGCGACCTCTACGACCCCCTGCCCGCAGCGCTCGTGGGCCGTGTCGACGTGCTCGTCGCCAACGCCCCCTACGTGCCGACCGCCGAGATCGGGTTCCTGCCCCCAGAGGCGAGGGACCACGAGCCGCGGGTCGCGCTGGACGGCGGGGCCGACGGGCTGGACATCCAGCGGCGGGTGAGCGCCGGGGCCGCACGGTGGCTGGCTCCCGGCGGGGCGCTGCTCGTCGAAACGAGCCGGCGACAGGCCCCGCGAACCGTTGCCGCGTTCGCCGATCACGGTCTCCGCCCCCGTATCGCCGTTCACGAGGAGCTGGACGCCACGGTGGTGATCGGGACCAGGCCCGTATAGGGGGGAACGGGCCCGCACGGGCGAGCAAGCGGACAGCGGAACGGCCCCGCGGAGCGCGATCGCTCCGCGGGGCCGTTCCGCCACCGCGCCCAGGGGGCGCCGTTGTGGAGTGTCAGCCGATGATGGAGGTGTTGCCGCTCACCGGATTCAGCAGGCCCAGCACGTTCACCGAGTTGCCGGTGAGGTTCAGCGGAACGCTGACCGGAAGCTGGATGACGTTGCCGGACAGAACGCCCGGCGAGCCGGTAGCAGCCCCCAGGGCACCCGCGTCAGCCATGGCGGGCGCGGCGGTTCCGAGCGCCACGACGAGACCGGCGGCAACGGCTGCAGCCTTTGTGTACTTCATTTCGATCCTTTCAGCAGGGGCGCTGTACGCGGTACGGCCATCGTGTCGCGAAGCTGCATTTCAGCCATGCAGACATGCGCCTCCGCGTAACTGGTAACGAATCGGTTCCCCCTGGGAAACCACTGTGCGACTGCCGGTTCGAAAAGTCACTCGTATGCCTCACGGATATCGTGCCGAACTCGGGGCGCGGAATCCGCAGGGACAATTCCCGATTCCGGGACTTTCATTGCGGCACGGAGCTGCCCCCGTGCGCGACGCGGACGGGGGCAGCCCTTCGGCCCGGTGATCAGCGGGTGGAGGAGCCGTTCCCCGAGAGGACCGGGATGTCGCTGAGGATGTGCGACAGGGGCTCGTCGCCCTTGGCCTGGGTGGAGTTCTCGACGCACTGCTGGTTCTGCGGGGCCGACAGGACCGGGATGTCCTGGACGCCGACCGGAACCACACCGGCGAGGGAGCCGAGGTTGGCCTTGGCGGGCAGGCCGAGGCAGGGCTTGTTGAGCGAGCCCTGGATCAGGCTCATCTGCGGGCTCATGGTGCCGTAGGTGGCGGAGTTGCCGTAGTGCTGCGTGGCGCCGACCCCACTTGCGGTGGAGGTGCTCTGGTCGTCGCCGACAGCCAGAGCCTGCGGGGCCATCGCCGCGCCAGCGCCCACCATCGAAGCGGTGACCATGGCCGTCGTCAGAATCTTCTTGATCACTTACTTGTCCCTTTTCGTTTGAACGCGCGAACGCGGTGCAGCCTGGTCAACGGAACCCGGGGGGTTTGGTTTCGGACGTTCACCCGAATGCTGCACGCTGCCGATGTGGGCCATTGGCGTATCGCGTTCACTCGTTTCGCCGAATGGATTACCCGTCGCGGGCGCCGCGTTCGGTTGCGGCACAATAGACGAATCCATCGGGCCGAACGAGCGGTGAATTCAATATGACAATTATGTCTACCGGATATCTGTCCGCCGGACAGGCGGAGAGGCGGCGGGCCGTCAGGGAACCCGGCTGGGGGACGGTCGGCGCGAGTCGGGCCTTCGCCTGGATGCTGGTGGCCACCGGTGCAGCCGGACTGCTGGCGGCGTGGGTCATCACGATCGACAAGTTCAAACTGTTGGAGGACCCGGGCTTCACGCCGGGCTGCAGCCTCAACCCCGTCGTGTCGTGCGGCAGCATCATGAACAGCGAACAGGCGGCCGTCTTCGGCTTCCCCAACCCGATGCTGGGACTCGTCGCCTACGGCATGGTGATCGCGATCGGGGCGGCGCTGCTCGCGGGAGCGCGCTACCGAAGGTGGTTCTGGCTGGGCGTGAACGCCGGCACGGGGTTCGGCGTCGCCTTCTGCACCTGGCTGCAGTACCAGTCGCTGTACGAGATCAACGCGCTGTGCCTGTGGTGCTGTCTGGCCTGGGTCGCCACGATCATCATGCTCTGGTACGTGACCTCGCACAACGTCCGCAACGGCATCCTGCCCGCCCCGGCCGCGCTGCGCGGCTTCTTCGGCGAGTTCACCTGGGTGCTCCCCGTGCTGCACATCGGGATCGTCGGTGTACTGGTGCTGACCCGTTGGTGGGACTTCTGGACCAGCTGATCCTCGCGTACGTGAGCGCAGGCGCACGCGTGGCGGAGCGCAACGCAAAGGAGCCCCGGCAGCCTCACGGCGCCGGGGCTCCCGCTTCGATCAGCGGGTGGCGTCGTCGTTCTCCGCGAGGTCCGGGATGTCGCTGAGGGGCGTACGGCCCTGCCGCTCGGCCGACCGCGATGCGTCGCGGGCAGCGCCGGATCAGCCGCCGAGCGAGACACCGCCCAACATCGGGGTGGTCGCGGCGGCACTCTCCAGCACCTGCTCGGGCGCGTTGCTCTTGGCGCTGTTCAGGTCGGTGGCAACATCGCCCACCTGGCCGAGGACGGTCACGGCGTCGGTGCCGTCCTCCCACTGCGGGACGGAGGAGACGACCTCGCCGAGACCGCCGTTCAGGCTCATGGGGGGCATGCCCGCCGAGTGGGAGGCGAACGCGGGAGCGGCAGCCCCCAGCGCAGCCGCGGAACCGGCAAGGATGACAGCGGCCCTCGAGTACTTCATGTTTCGTATTCCTTTCCCGGCGGTGCTTCCCGCCGTCGACAGGCGTAACGAGCCGTCCTCGTACGGGACACCTTTGCTCGTCGACGGGTGGAATCAGGCGTTGCCCGGCCATGGCCCGCCAGGGCCGGGGCCGTTGGCCGTTGCCGGCAGTGGCCGGCGCCCGGCGTCGGGTGGGGCCCAGGCGGTGTGCCGGTCGTGGAGCCAGCCCCGGCGCGGCGGCGGGGGAGTGGGACGGATCTGCTGTTCCTCCACCGACGGGGGCGGGAACAGGATGAGCCGTGTCCATTCCCCGTCCGGCCGGCCCGGCATGGTCCGGCCCGCCGCCGCCCACTCGCGGGTCAGCTGGTCGTAGATGGGGCTGCTGCCGGGCGGCGTCGCCGGCTGTGCGGGCTCCGGTCTCGTCTGCACGCGCTGCCAACGAGCCGGAGCGGTAGTCCTTGCCATGCTGCGGCCAACGCGCACGCGGTACCGGAGGTCACTGCCACGCGGGAACGCTGGGGTACGGCAGGAACGGCCTTTCGAGCCCGTCGCTCAGCGTGGTGAGTCCGCCGCAGGCGTCGGCGAAAAGGCGACGTCGGCGGCACCTGCTTCGGCGAGGTTCGCCGCCCGCAGGACGGGCGTTGGCAGTTGGCCAAGAAGGCGACAACCGGCTCCGGCCCGGAGCCCGTTCACCCGGGCAGGTGAATGGTGCAGCGGCCGGGAGGCGGCAGGGTACTAGGGTGCCGAGCCATGACCACAGCCAAGCCCCCCAAAACGACCGTCGACCGAGCCGAGTTGGGCACCCTCGCCCTGCTCGCCTGGACCGGTGACCCGGCCCAGGGACACGACACGCCGTATCTGATCGCATACTCCCTCGGCGACGGCACCGGCGGCGGGGAAGCGGCGTCCGCCGCCTCCATGGCGATGATCGAAGAGCTCGGTCTCACCACGGGTGACGTCATGCACGACCACACCGGCGAAGGCGTCTCCCCGATCCAGCTGCTCGTCCAGGGTGGGCAGGCCGTCGTCAACATGCCCTACATGAACGCCCAGTGCCGCGTCCCTGACGAGTGGCTCGCCGCCGCCGAACGGCGGGGCCATGTGCACTTCATGATCTCCGGACGCGCGTGGCCGGAGGCCGAGCCCGACGCGCCCGTCACCGAGGAGACGCTGCGGGCGCACCTCGGCGACGCAGACGCGCTCAACGCCACGGCCCACGTCCTGCTGCCGGTGTCCCAGCTGCGACGCTGACAGCCCGACGGGCTCCTACGGACTGCGGCCTCCCCTGCACTACGCAGGGGAGGCCGCAGCGTTCATCCGCCGTCCGGTGCTCAGGCGCCGTCGGAGATGGCGCACCCGTTACCGAAGGCCGGGTTGAGCAGCCCGACGACGTCTACGGCGTTGCCGCAGAGGTTGACCGGCACGTGGACGGGGACCTGGGCGACATTGCCCGAGGCGACACCCGGGGAACCGGCGGCCGTACCGAGCGCTCCGGCGTCGGCGGCGGCCATGCCGGCACCGCCGACGAGGATGGCACCCGTCCCGGCGACAACGGCGGCAGCCTTCGCGATACGCGACATCAACTTCTCCTTGCAAGACGACGAGACGGCCGCAGTGTTGCGGCCTGGACGTCCCGTTCAACGCAGAAAGCGGACGCTGGTAACGGATCACTGCAAAGTCAGACACCGACGGTTTTGTCGGCACCTTGCACGGGAGGCGGCCGGACGGCACCGGGGCCGATGCCGAGGGTGGCATCGACCGGCGGCGCCGGCCCTCGTCGCCGAGGCCTCCGCACTTCATGGCGAGCGTGACCCGGGGAGGGGCGAGGTGGGCAGCAGCCCCGCAGCACATCGAAGGACTTTCGGACCTGCCCACGCCTGGTGTCCCCAACCAAGGTGCGGTGGCGTCGAGTTGTCGTCATGGACGCTCACTCCCACCCCTCTGTCAGCTGCCCTTCGAGGTCGGCGAACTGGTCGTGACGCCAACCGGTTTCACGTTGCTCATCGGATGGGCATTCGACCACGGCGACATCACTCGCCGATCACGATGCTGGATTATCAGCGGACGAATGAGAAAAGAGATTGTCCAAGCACCTTGTGGTGCGCCGGGATTCGCAACATCCGCTTCTCACGAGCCGCGCTCTGATGCGTACGTTCGGGTGGTATGTGTGGCCCAAGTTCCCGACAACGGGTGATGTCACAACGGTCACGTCGCAACTTTGGTGACAATGAAGGGGTTTCGGACTCCGATCTCGTCGGCACCGCTCTCGAGACCCTGTGTCAGCCACCTGGCACCAGCCGGATCCGTCCCTTCCCCACCAACTCCATGAGATGTGACCAAGTGAAACGTAGTCGATTGTGGACAGGGCTCGCCGCAATGGCGATGGTCGCCGTTGGGGTGACGGCATGGGCGGTCTTTTCCCAGCCGGCCGCGAACCCGGAATCCGAGGGCAAGTCAGCCACCCAGGCCGTTTCGGAGGCGCAGGCTCTTGTGCAGGCCGGCCTCGCGCAGTCGCAGTACCAGGACTTCTCCGGGGCGTCCCGTACCTTCAGGCGTGCTCTGGAGCTAAATCCGGACAACAAACTGGCCTGGTACAACCTGGGGGTCATCGCACAGCAGGACGGCAGGACGGCTGATGCGCGTGAGGCCTATGACAAGGCATTGGAGATCGATCCGACGTATGCGTCTGCCCTCTTCAATGAGGCAGTGCTGTTCGAGTCGAGCGATCCCGACCAGGCTGTCGCGCTCCTGAAGCGTGCTGTCGCCGCGGACCCGAAGGCATCCACGGCCTATCTGCGCCTCGGTCGGGCCCTGTCGAAGAAAGGTCGCGACGACGAGGCCGAGGACGCATTCCGTCGTGCCGTTGCGATCGATCCCAAGCTGCACTCTCTCGTTCCGGAATCCTTCCAGGATTCCGTCAGCCCATCACCGTCAACGAGCCAAGCAGGTGCCACCAGATGACGTCGACTGCGACACCGAGGTTCTCCGTCTTCACTCCCAGCCACAGGCCGCGTTTCCTTGATGAGTGCCTGGCGTCCCTGCAGGCGCAGACCTGCGCGGACTGGGAGTGGATCGTCCTGCTCAACAACGGCGCCCGATGGCGGCCGGAGCACCCAGATGAGCGTGTCCGCGTGGAGATCGCGGACGAAATCCACGGCGTCGGGGCGGCCAAACGCAGGGCCTGTGAACTGGCGCGTGGCGAGATCCTCGTAGAACTCGACCACGACGATCTGCTGGCGAAGGGCTGCCTGGCGGAGCTCGCCGAAGCATTCGACGCTCATCCCGACGCCGTTCTCGCCTACAGCAACACCGCGCAGATCACCGAGGAAGGAAAGCGCGACGAGACCCGCTTCAACGAGGCGCACGGCTGGAAGTACGAAGACGTGGACGTCGACGGCCGCCGACTGATGCAGGCCATGTCCATGGCTCCGACGCCGCACAACGTCTCGTACATCTGGTACGCGCCCAACCACGTGCGGGCGTTCCGCAAGGATGCCTACGAGAAGGTCGGCGGGTACGACGCCACCCGTACGGTCCTGGACGACCAGGACCTGATGTGCCGTCTCTTCCATGTCGGCGACTTCCACCACATTCCTCGCTGCCTGTACCTCCAGCGGATCCACCCCGCGAACACACAGCGCGACCCGGAGGTCAACGCACACATCCAGCGTGAGACGGTCGCCCTGTACGACAAGTACATCGAGGCCAACGCGCTGGCCTGGACCCAGCGTCGCGGACTGTACGCGCTGGACCTCGGTGCGGCCCATCGGAAGCCGCCCGGCTACCTGGGGGTGGACCAGTACCCGGGAGAGGGCGTCGACATCGTCGCGACACTGCCGGGGAAGTTGGACCTGCCCGACAACTCCGTCGGTCTGATGCGGGCGGTGGACTTCCTGGAGCACGTGCCCGCGAAGGTGCCGCTGATCAACGAGCTGTACCGGCTGCTGGCGCCCGGGGGCATGCTCCTCACCATGACCCCCAGCGCCGACGGCCGGGGCGCGTACCAGGATCCGACGCACGTCGCGTTCTACAACGAGAACTCGTTCTGGTACTACACGGACAACCAGTACCGGACCTTCGTGCCCGAGATCCAGGCCCGGTTCCAGAATTCACGGCTGGTCACCTACTACCCGACCGACTGGCACTCCAAGAACAACATCTCGTACGTCGTGGCGAACCTCATCGCGGTGAAGGAGGGCGCTGCCCGCTGCGGTGGACCGCTGCTGGTTTGACACCGAGCCGGAGGATCTCCTTGCAGCCCTGCCGGATCGCCGCATCCGCTGCGGCCAGGCTGCGGCTCTCCTCGGGGAGCATCGCCCACCAGTCATGAACGAGGTTCCACATGGTGCGGGCCGCATGCCCTCGGACCTCGGCCTCCGGCGCCTGAGCGGGCGTGGGACGAAGCCGGCCTCGTGACCACGCCGACGCTTCAGCTTCCCTCCTGACACGACGAAGGCACCCGTCCGAGCTCACCGCTCCGGCCGGGCGCCTTCGTCGTGTCCGGCCCCGGGTGCCCCCTGTCTTTCGCCAACGTGAACCGAGGAGGACTTGGGACGAACCGGTGGCCGGAGTGCCGCGCCACGGACGCCGGATTCTCCTCGACCCCGGAACAGGCGGGTTTGCCGAAGACCGTGATCCGCGGGGCCGGATCCGAACCCACCATCGCCGGACGAATTCCGAACCGATGAATCCCACCCTGTCGGCCACAGGGACGCGCACGGTTGTCCGACGGTTTTGTGCCCGGCATTCCCGTCCGGAGCTCCAGATCAATTCTTCCGAAACGGGGAATGTGGATGGTGCCCGCGAGGCCGAAGCCCCGGGGCACCCATTGTTCATTCCAGCCGTACGCCGCTACCGCGGCACCGGACACAGGATGTTACTCCACGTCATGGCAGATGGCGTAGGCGGTGAACGAACCCTCCGAGCCGAGCGGCACCGTCAGGCTGAGATCGGCAGCAGCCTGCCAGCCGGTGGGCAGTGCGCCGTCCGTGATGGGTGTCGGCGTGCTCTGCGTGACGTTGAGCGTGCCGGTGACGGGGGCCAGGTCCACGAGGGATCCCGTGGTGTTGAAGCCACCGCCGGTGGCGACGTCGTTGCCGATACACGCAGCGCTGGACTCGAGAGAGGTGAGGCCGACAAGCGTCCCCTCATCGACGGCCGCGGGCTCACCCTCCACGATGTAGACGTCAAGGGCGGCCACGCCCTGCGGGCCCTGCGGGCCCTGCGGGCCCTCCTCGCCCGGCACACCCGGCGCGCCCTGGAAGCCCTGCGGGCCCTCCTCGCCCGGCACACCCGGCGCGCCCTGGAAGCCCTGCGGGCCCTGGAAGCCCCGCGGTCCTCGGTCGCCCTTCTGGCCTCGGTCGCCCTTCGGGCCGCGGTCGCGGTCGACGCTGGTGGCGCTGGTAGCGCCGTTGGGGCCCGGCAGCCCCATGCTGTGCTCGGTGCCGGATCGCTGAATCGCGTCGGCGACGGCCGTTGTGCTCGGGACAACGTTGAGCACAACGGCAAGGGTTCCCGCCGAAACCAGCGTTGCGGATTTCATGCGGGAACTGCGGATCGTTTTACGGCTCACAAGAGAACCTTCCTCACGGAACTGGAGTGACCACACCGCAAGCGTGCCCACCTCTTAAGTGCGCTTGATTCGCCTGCGTGTCACGTCGCCCAAGGCCACGGACAGGGACATCCTTCACTCCCCGGCGCCGAATGATCACGAGCCGGCCCGTGTCGCGGATGAGGATCACCCGAGCGGCCGCGAAATGTCGCGCGCACCGGTATGCGTTCCAACGGGATTGTCAAGGCACGACACGTCCGCGTGAGTGGCGGAGCCAATGCCACTCGTTGACCGAATTCAGGCCGGGCAGGGAGTTCGGTCGGCAGGCCGGGGTCTTCGGTATCTCCGTCGATCGGGTGGAGACAGGCCTTGGCGAGGTCTTCCCGGTCCTTGCAGCGGCGGGCATCGGTCCATTCCTTGTTCTGCGGCGGCGATCTCCTGGTTCAGCCGTTCCGCGGTTTGCCGGATCAGATCCGGCACGAGATCTCGTGGGAACACGATGGACCCGAGCAGGTCGTGCTGGGTCACTACAAGTGGGCTGCTTTCCGGCCTTACTCGGCCTCGAGCGCGGCCGGGGCGTGCGTCATCGGGAGTGGACCGCCTCGGCGTCGGATTGTTCGAAGACGGTCGGCACCGGGGCGCCCACGGCGTCCCATGCGCGCGTCCTTGGTCACCGACGCCGTCGAGATGGCTGTGGCCGCCCGAGGCGGCCAGGCGGACGGCGTCGTCGTTGTGGTGACAGCCGCCGCGCTGCTGCGGCCATTCGTGGCGCGACGGTTGTGAGCGTGGCGGGAGCGCCACCGTGCCCGTTGGGAGGAGTGGGGCCGGGCGGAGGGCATCGGCAAGCCGTAGCGCCTCGCGCTCTGGCATCGGCCGGGGCCCGCGGGTATCGTCGTCGCCCCGCGGCGCCGCGTCTCGACCACCCCTCGGGCCGTCACGCAGGTGGCTGCGACCGCCGAGGGCCGGGAGACCGGCGCGGTCCGCGTCCCAACTCCCGGAGAGAAGGGCAGAGATGTGTCCGGGCAATCGAAGGCCGGCAGGAGCAGACCGATCGCCGCCGGCTTAGTGGCCGCCAGCACCAGCCTGGCCCTGTGCGGTTCCGCCCCCGCGGAGGCCGCACCGTCCGTCACCAACGGAACCTTCAGCGTGCTGACGTACAACGTCGCAGGCCTGCCGGAGCCCCTGTCGGGCGGCAGTCCCGCCGTCAACACGAAGAAGATCTCCAAACGCATCAATCTCTACGACGTGGTCAACGTCCAGGAGGACTTCGCCTACCACGCCGACCTGATCAAACACGACGAGCATCCTTACCGGACACCCCCGTCCGTGCCCGTGTGGGTGCCCGGCGTGCCCTTCTCGGACGGGCTCAACACCCTGTCAGACCACCGGCTCAGGAAACTCGACCGGATCACCTGGAACCGGTGCACGGGCCCGGACTGCCTGACACCCAAGGGCTTCACCCATCTTCGGCTCGAACTGCCCGGCGGGGCCTCGCTCGACCTCTACAACGCGCACATGAACGCGGGCTCCGGCACCAAGAAGCACCTGCGGGTACGGCGGGACAACGTCGCCCAGCTGTCCGCCTACATCAAGAAGCACTCCGCCGGCCGGGCCGTCATCGTGATGGGCGACACCAACAGCCGCTACACCCGCTCCGGTGACAGCATTCGTCAGTTCCGTGACGACAACGGCCTCACCGATGCCTGGGTGCGACTCGTCAACGGCGGTACGACACCCGGGGTGGACGACGACGCGCCCACGTGCAAGTACGCCGTCGAGTGCGAGGTCATCGACAAGATCCTTTACCGCAGTGGCGGGGAAGTGACCCTGCAGGCCACGTCCTACGACAATGAGCACGAGGACTTCTTGGACCCTGAGGGAACGCCGCTGTCGGACCACACTCCGCAGACGGTGCGGTTCGACTTCACCGTCCGCTCCGGCTGACAGGCCCGCCCGCCGCCTGCTGCCGGCAGGCGCACGGCCTGGTGCCCGGGGGCGGGCCCCGGGCGCCACATGCCGGTCGGCGTCGTTCGGGCACGCCGCGGACGGACGCCGCCTGATCGGCGTGCTGGAGATCGTCGGCGATGACGCTCACCAGCCGAACGCCCAGGGTCTCCGGCGGCGACCAGGCGGCTGCGCCACTCTCAGCCGCCGGCGACCGCAACGCTGGGTGAATCGGCCGATCCTCAGCACGAAATCTCGGCTTTGCCACAACACGCCACCATGCTCGAGGAGGTGATCGCTGTAATCGAGCAACTGACGGAACTGGCCCTGGTCCTCGGAGGTGGAAGAGCGGGGATGTCTGCAGGCGTCAGCCCGGCGAAAGGGCATTTCCTACGTGGAGGCCTCACGCCGCACGGCGCGGCCCGCCAACACGTCCGTACGGACCCCGTCCTCGATCACGAACCGGCCGTCGATCAGCACGTGCGGGATGCCCACCGGCAGCGTGCGGGGTGTCTCGAACGTCGAGCCCGCCGCCACCGTCCGAGGGTCGAACAGCACCAGGTCGGCGCGGTAGCCCTCACGGACCAGGCCCCGGTCGGGCAGCCGCAGGCGGGCGGCGGGCCTCGACGTGAGGTGCGCGACGGTCTCCTCCAGTGACAGGATGCCCAGGTCGCGCGCATAGCGGCCGAGGTACTGGGGGAACGTTCCGTACGCCCGTGGGTGCGGCTTGTCGCCCTGGAGGATGCCGTCGCTTCCGCCGGTGTGGACCCGGTGGCGCATGATCTGCCGCACGTTCTCCTCGTGGCCGACGTGCTGCAGGATCGTCGAGCCGAGCCGGTCCTGGACCAGCAGCCGCCGGGCGGTCACCCAGGGCGCCTCGCCGCGCTCGTCGGCCGACTGCCGGACCGTCCGCCCGACGTGTCCCGCGACGGCGGGATTGCTCACGCCGGAGATCTCGATGGTGTCCCACTCGATCGGCACGCCGTGGCAGCCGTCGGAACCGGTCTCCTCCAGGTGGTGCCGGATCCGCTCCGCGGTGGCCTCGTCCCGCAGCCGCGCCAGCACCGCGTCGGGCCCGCCCTCGCCCGCCCAGCCCGGCAGCATCGCGACGAGCGTGGTGCAGCCGGGCGTGTACGGATAGGTGTCGAGGGAGATGTCCGCGCCCGCGTCCAGGGCGGAGTCGAGCAGCGCGAGCAGATCGGGCGCCTTGCCCTTGTTCACGCCGAAGTTCATGGTGGCGTGCGCCAGGTGGAGGGCGCAGCCGGCCTCGCGGGTGAGGTTCACCATCTCCTCGTACGCCTGGAGCGCCCCGGCGCCGTAAGAACGGTGGTGGGGGCAGTAGTAGCCGTCGTGGGCGGCCACCACGCGGCACAACTCGGCCAGTTCGGAGTCGTCCGCGTACATGCCGGGGGTGTACGTCAGCCCCGACGACATGCCGACCGCGCCCTGCTCGAGCCCTTCCGCCACGAGTTGCTTCATGCGCGTGAGCTCGGCGCCGGTGGGCGGCCGGTCCTCCCAGCCCATGACGTGCATGCGGACGGTGCCCTGCGGGATCAGGTACGCGGCGTTGACCGCGATGCCCCGGCCGCCGAAGTTGCGGTCGAGCCGGTCCAGGTACTCGCCGACCGTGCGCCAGTCGAAGTCGATGCCGGACCCGTCGCCGTTCCAGCCGGTGACGGCTTTGCGTACGGCGCCGAGGGTGGCGTCGTCGACCGGCGCGTACGACAGGCCGTCCTGACCGAGCACCTCCAGGGTCACGCCCTGGGCGGCCTTCGCGGAGTGGTCCGGGTCGCGGAGGAGTGCGAGGTCGGAGTGGGCGTGCATGTCGATGAAGCCGGGGGAGAGGGCGAGGCCGTCGGCGTCGAGCACGCCGGGGGCGGTGGGGCGGGGGCCGGAGCGCTCTCGGCGTACCTCTTTGATACGTCCGTCTTCGACGGCGACGTCGGCGCGGAAGGAGGCGGCGCCGGTGCCGTCGATGACGCGGGCGTCGCGGATGACGAGGTCCATGGGGTCGCCTTTCGGGGGTGGGCGGCGGGGTGGGGCCGCTGCGCGGGGCCGTTCCCCTGCCCCGCCCCTTTCCCGAACCGGGGGCTCCGCCCCCCCGGCCTCCCGCGCCTCGAACGCCGGCGGGGCTGAAGTTGCCGGGCAGCTTCAGCCCGTCCAGGGGCACTCCACCAACGCCTGGCGGCCGTGGGAGGTACCCCCACCCACGGCCGCCAGGCCGCAGGGGGAGATCGAGGACACCGCGCGGAGCGCGGCATCGGGTCCGGGGCTTGCCCCCCACACGGCGGAGCCGCACACCGGTGCAGCGGGGAGGGGTGGGGGAAAACGCCCCGCAGGGTCAGAAGAACGTGCGGATGAAGTCCGTCACCGTCCCGTTCCCCTCCACCACCGGAATCAGCTGCCACTTGTCGAACGACGTGCACGGGTGCGACAGCCCCATCCCCACCCAGTCGCCGACCTCCAGGTCCGCCTCCGGGGTCGTACGGACCCAGCCGTGCTGGTCGGAGAGGGCGGAGACGGTGATGCCGTCGGCCGGGCGGATCTCGCCGGTGCGGGCGTCGCGGACGGCCTGTGCCACCGGGAGGTCGAGGTCGTACGCCGCGTCCCGCTTGCCCGCGTTGACGAAGGCCTGCTCGGCGGTGGGCCGTGAGACGACCTGGGCCCACAGACGGAACGCGGGCTGGAGCGCACCTTCCTCCGGGACCCGGTTGAAGGGGGTGAGATGCTGGTAGCGGCCGTCGTCGTGCGACACGTACGCGCCCGAGCGCAGCAACTTCAGTACCGGCAACGACAGTTCGGGGATGTCCGCGAACACGTCGGCGACCGCGTCGAACCACGCGCTGCCGCCGGCGCTGATCACGATCTCCTCGGTGCCGTCGAACCGGCCCGCCTTGTCGAAGTCCGCGGCGAGCGCGACGAGTCGGCCCAGCCAGTCCCGTACGCGCTCGCCGTCGGCCTGCGGGACCTCGCCCTCGTAGCCGGCGACGCCGACCAGCCGCAGCGTGCCGGTGGCGGCGACCGCGTCGGCGACGGCCGCGCAGTCGGCATCCGTGCGGGCCCCGGTGCGGGCGCCTTCGCCGGCGCCGAGCTCGACCACGACCTCCAGGGGGCGCGAGACGCCGCGCAGGGCCTCGTCCATCAGCTCGACTCCGCGGACGGAGTCCACGTAGGTGATGAAGCGGCACTCGGGGTCGGTGTCGAGCTCGCCCGCGATCCAGCGCAGGGCCGCGGCGTCGACGACCTCGTTGGCGAGGAAGATCCGGCGGATCCCGTACGCGCGGTAGACGCGGGCCTGGTGCGGCACGGCGGCCGTGATGCCCCAGGCGCCGTGCTCCAGCTGGCGCTCGAAGAGCTGCGGGGACATGGACGTCTTGCCGTGCGGCGCGAAGGCGAGCCGGTGACGCTTGGAGTAGGTCTCGAGCAGGGCCAGATTGTGCTCGACGGACTCGGCGGACAGGGCGAGGACGGGGGTGGTGAAGCCGCCGGTGAACAGGTTGCGGCGAGCGGCTGCCAGTTCCCCGACGGTGAGGCCGTCGGCATCGGGCGGGAGCGCCTTGAAGCGGTGGTCGACCTGTTCATCGGCGAGCCGTGCGACGGCGTGGTCGGCAGCCATGGGAGCCCTCCTCCATAGCGTTGCAGTCTATGCAACACCCATTGCGTATTTCGCGTACCGCTGTCTAACATCCGAGCCGACACCGGGTCAATGGGCCCGGCGACCGACCGGCGAGGAGCCCCCGCGATCATGACCGCGAGCGTGCACGGACCCGTGGACGTCGTCTGCCTCGGCGAGTCCATGGTCACGTTCCTGCCCACTCGGGCAGGGCGTCTCGCCGACGTGCCGTCGTTCGTACGCGGCATCGGCGGCGCCGAGTCCAACGTGGCCTGCGCGCTCGCAGCGGCGGGACACCGTACGCGCTGGGTGGGGCGAGTCGGCGCCGACGGCTTCGGCGACCACCTGACCGGGGCCATCGCCGCCTACGGGGTGGACACCTCCGCGGTGACACGCGACCCGGAACGGCCCACAGGCATCTACTTCCGCACGGCGACCGACCGGGCGACGGACGCGCACGAGGTCCTCTACTACCGCGCCGGGTCGGCGGCGTCCGCGATGTCGCCCACCACCGTGTCGTACGAGGCCCTGCGGTCCGGCCGGATGCTGCACCTCTCCGGCATCACGGCGGCCCTGTCGTCCCATTGCCTCGACCTGATGCGCGACCTCACCGCACGGCGGGACCACCGCCCTCTCGTCTCGTTCGACGTCAACCACCGCCCCGGCCTCTGGCGGGACCCCGCCGACGCGAAGGTCCTGCTGGATCTGGCGCGCGGGGCGGACATCGTGTTCGTCGGAGAGGACGAGGCCGAGGACACGTGGGGAGTGCGGCGCGCGGACGCGGTCCGGGCCGTTCTGCCGGAGCCGGCGGTGCTGGTGGTCAAGCGTGGCGCGGCGGGAGCGGTGGTGTACGACCGCCGCGCCGCGGGCTCGCCCGACACCGTCACCGACGCCCCCGCCCCCCGCGTCACCGTCAGCGCACCCGTCGGGGCCGGTGACGCCTTCGCCGCCGGGTTCCTGTCCGCGACGCTGCGCGGGCTGAGCGCGCGGGAGCGGCTGCGGCACGGGCATCTGTGGGCCGCCGCCGCACTCACCGTCGACGCCGACCTCGCGGTCCCGCCCTCCGCCGCGCACGCCGACCGGCTCGTCGCCCTGGAGGACGACGCCTGGGGGAGACTGCACCTCGGCCCCGGGTGGACGGGCCAGGACCAGGAGGCAGGTACGCCATGAGTCAGACCGTCGACCGCGCGCTGAGCATTCTTCCGCTGCTCGCGGAGGGGCCGGCCGATCTCGGACAGGTCGCCGAACGCCTCGGTGTGCACAAGTCGACCGCCCTGCGGCTGCTGCGCACACTCCACGAGCACGGTCTCGTCTACCGACAGCAGGACCAGCGCTACCGCCTCGGCGCCCGGCTGTTCGCCCTCGCCCAGGAGGCCGTCGAGAACCTCGACGTACGCGAGATCGCCCACCCCCACCTCGTCGCCCTCAACGAGCAGATCGGGCACACCGTCCATCTCGCCGTGTACGAGGAGAGCGAGGTCCTCTACATCGACAAGGTCGAGAGCCGCTATCCGGTCCGGATGTACTCCCGTATCGGCAAGCCCGTCGCGATCACCGTCGCGGCCGTGGCCAAGCTGCTCCTGGCCGACCTGCCGGAGGCCGAGCGGCGCGCCGTCGCCGAGAAGCTCGACTTCCCCATGTACACGTCCCGTTCGATCCCGAACGCCACCGCCTTCCTCAAGGAGCTGGCGACCGTGGCCGAGCAGGGCTGGGCCACCGACCTCGGCGGCCACGAGGAGTCCATCAACTGCATCGCCGCTCCCGTCCGCGGTGCGGACGGCCGGGTCGTCGCCGCAATGTCGGTCTCCGCACCGAACGTCGTCGTCACGGCCGACGAACTCCTCACCCTGCTCCCGCTCGTGCGCCGCACCGCCGACGCCATCACCCGGGAGTACTCAGGACAGACCTCCGACAGGAAGCACGCGCATGACTGAGAAGACCGCCCTCACCCCGAGCACCCACACCGCGCCGCCCGCCACCTTCTCCCACGGGGTCCGCAAGGGCAACATCCTCCAGGTCGCCGGCCAGGTCGGCTTCCTCCCGGCCGTCGAGGGCCGGGCGCCCACCCCGGCGGGCCCGACCCTGCGCGAGCAGACCCTCCAGACCTTCGCCAACGTCAAGGCGATCCTCGAGGAGGGCGGCGCGAGCTGGGACGACGTGATGATGATCCGCGTCTACCTCACGGACGTGGACCACTTCGCGGAGATGAACGAGATCTACAACGAGTACTTCAAGGACCTGACGGCCGCCCCCGCCGCCCGTACGACGGTCTACGTCGGCCTCCCCGCCGGCCTGCTCATCGAGATCGACGCCCTGGCAGTCCTGGACTGATCTTGCTGCATCCCCCCGCTGTACGGCACGGCGCTCCTCCCTTGCCAAAAACCGAAATGCATGTTCCTTGCCGCTGATGCGCCGCCACCACCCGCTCCCCACACCGGTGGGCTGCTCACGCTCACCGACGGCACCGCGGGTCTGCCGACCGTCGCCGCTCTCGGTATCGCCCGGCTCCTGCCGCTGACCACCAAGGTCGGCTGCAGCCGTTCGTCGCGCTGCTCGCCGTCTCCGGCGACGGCGGGTTCTGGATCGTTTCGAAGTACTTCGGCATCTCCGAGCGGGGCACCCTGAAGCCGTGGACGGTCCTGGAGTCGGTCCTGTCGGTGGCCGGTTCTGTGGCCGCGGCGGCGCTCAGCCTGGTCGTCGGACCGTCGGCAGGGCAGTCGATGGAGTGATCCGGCAGGTGCCTGACGGAAGCAGGCACCTGCCGGGCTACGCTCGGTGCGTGCTGACATTCGAACAGGTCCGTGACTGGGTGCGCGGAAAGTACGGCCCCCGGTACGCCGAGCAGCGGATCACGGACGGCGGGTTCGCCTATCTGGTCAACACCCAGCCGGACGCGCACTTCGGCGGCGGCGCTCTGCCGTTGCCCGGCAGTGGGCCCGATCTTGTCGTCAAACGCACGGGCGCCGTCTGGCAGTTCGGCTCGAACCCGATGTTCCTGCCGCTGTACGAGGCCGGTACCGAGGACGACTTCCGGCGGCGCATGGCCACGGTGCTGCCGGCCTGGGACCCGGACCGGCCGCAGGAGACGATCCCGCTGCCCGCGTCCATGCCGCCCGCGTCCCCACCCGCCCCGGCGCAACCCGTCCCGCCGCCCCCCGGTTTCGGCCCGCCGCTGCCGGTGCATCCCCCTGCGCCCCCGCTGTACGCGCCCCCGATGTACGCGCCGCCGGTGTACGCGCCCGCTCCGCCCGTCGTGCCCGAGGGCCCCGAGTTCCTCGCCGCCGACGCGCGCAACGCGGTCCTCGTCGACGCGACCGGTGTCGCCTTCGACCAGGAGGGGAGGCGGGCCGACTTCGCCTGGTCCGAGATCCAGACGGTCCACCACACCTCCCGCGGCTCCTGCCTCCTGGTCGGTGTTGTGCATATGAACGGCATGTTCTACGAGTGCCGCGTCGGAGCACGGCGACAGGCGCGACTGCGCGAATGGTGCACGCAGATCGCGCCTGTGCTCGGCTTCTATCTCGGGGGCCGCGGGGTCTGACGGCCCGGACGGGTCAGGAGCAGTACTGCTGCTCCTTCCCGATGGAGCGGTACATGCAGTCCGAGTTCTCCAGCAGTTGGAGCACCGCGTCGCGGTTGCGGCTGGTCTCCCGCTCGATCACCTCGTCGGGCGGGTAGAAGCCGCCGCCGCCGAAGCCCGCCGGGTACATCTCGAAGGTGTAGGCGAAGATCTTCTGGTCGCCCCACAGCCAGTCGTCGATCGACCCGTCCGTGATGTAGAGGTCACTTGCCTGCTCGGCGGTGTAGCCGTTGCTCGCGCCCATCTTCCGTCCGACCGCGGCGAAGGCGTCGCGGTCGTCCCGGGTCAGGCCCGGGGCGGTGTCGGCCGTCGTGTAGCCGTACGGCCACAGCACCAGCTCGCTGTACGTGTGGAAGTCGATGCCCGTCCTGATCTGCTGCTTGCCCCCGACGACTCGGGAGCGCACGAAGTCGGCGACGACCTTCACCTCGGGAGCGGACTCGGCGGCCCGGCCACGGTAGGTCTCGGAGCCGGGGGAACCGGAGGAGCCGCCGCAGCAGCCCCACTTGAAGTTCCAGTTGCGGTTCATGTCGGTGCCCACCCTCGAGGAGCCGGAGTTGGGCTGCCGGTTCTTGCGCCAGCTGCGGTAGGACCCGGTGGCGATGTCGTACTCGCCGCCGTCCGGATTGAGGTCGGGGACGATCCAGATCTCGCGGCCGTTCACAGCGTTGGTCACCCGGGAGTCGCTGCCGTAGTCCTCGCCGAACTCGCGGAGCAGGTACAGCGCCATCTCGACGGTGAGGTGCTCACGCGCGTGCTGGTGGTGGGTGAAGAGCACTTCGGGTTCGTTCTCGTCGGTCGCCACGTTGTCGCTGACCTTGATGGCGACGATGTCGCGGCCCTGGTAGCTCTTGCCGATGACCCGCTTGCTCATGATGTCCGGGTGGGCGGCGATGCGCTGGTCGATCTCCGCGTTCATCTCGGCGTAGTTGTGGTACCGAGAGTCGCCCGACGGGAAGTCGAACGGCTCGACGGCGGCCGTGGTCCTGCGCTCGGGCGGGGCGGGCAGTGCCTTGAGGGTGTGCCCGAGGCTCCGCAGCTGCCGGGCCTGGGCGGCATCGGCGCTGACGACGACGGTGTGGTCGTCCACCTCGTCGATCGACACCCCGGTGCGGGCGACGGCGGTCCGGGCGGCGACGGTGTCGGGCCCGTGGATCTGGTACTGCCTGGTCTGTTCCTCCTCGGCGGCGGCGGGAGCGGGCCGGTCCGCGGAAGGTGAGGCGCCGGCGCTGATGGGCGCGGCGACGGCGAGCGCGAGGGCGGCCGCGAGGGTGGCGGCCTTCCTGCGGTTCGCCCGGATGCGAAGTCGCATGCTGTCTCCTGGGTGGGGAGTCGTGGGGGGTTCTGTGCGACGTGCGGGTGGTCCGGGTGACCGCGCCGCGTGAGTCCGCGCGGTCGTGCACATCCTTTCGATATGGCATGAACTGGTCAAGGAGATGTTTGGTCATTCGTTCGGGTGCCGATGAAGTGGGGCACACCCCTTGCGCGATCACTTGCGCACCGCTTTGGGTGACCGAGTCACCACCTGGGACAAGTGGGAAGGCGGCAGCGCCATGGCAGACACCACCGAACACCGCACGGAGGGGGCGCTCTCCGTACCGCGCAAGTCGAGTTGGAAGTACATAGGGCCCGGAATCGTCGTCGCGGCGACCGGAGTCGGGGCCGGCGACCTGGTCGCGACACTCATCGCGGGCAGCAAGTTCGGATACACCCTGATGTGGGCGGCCGTCATCGGCTGCGTCGTCAAGATCTCGCTCGCCGAGGCGTGTGGGCGCTGGCACCTGGCGACCGGGCGCACCCTGTTCGAGGGCTGGCGCTCCCTCGGGAAGTGGACCACGGTCTACTTCGCCGTCTACGTGGTCGTCTGGGGATTCGTCTACGGCGCGACCGCCATGTCCTCCAGCGCCCTGCCGATCGTGGCGCTCTGGCCGGACGGTCCCGGCCTCAAGACATGGGCGGTCATCACCGGCCTGATCGGCCTCGTCTTCGTCTGGTTCAACCGGTACGCCGTCTTCGAGAAGGCCATGACCGTGCTCATCGGCATCATGTTCGTGGTCGTCGTGTACGTCGCGATCCGCGTCACGCCCGACATCGGCGCCACCTTCGCAGGCCTGGTGCCCGTGCTGCCGGACGGGTCGCTGCTCTACACCCTCGGTCTGATCGGCGGCGTCGGCGGCACCATCACGATGGCCGCCTACGGCTACTGGGTGAACGCCAAGGGCTGGACCAGCACCGGCTGGATGAAGGTCATGCGCCTCGACAACCGCGTCGCCTACGTCACCACGGGCGTCTTCGTCGTCGCGATGCTGATCATCGGCGCGGAGCTGCTGCACGCCTCGAACCTCGCGCTCACCAAGGGCGACAGGGGGCTGATCGACCTCGGGGTGGTCCTGGAGGACCAGTACGGCGCGGTGACGGCGAAGCTCTTCCTGGTCGGGTTCTTCGCGACCTCGTTCTCGTCGTTGATCGGCGTGTGGCACGGCGTGAGCCTAATGTTCGCCGACTTCGTCGAGCGGCTTCGACGCGACCGCAAGGGCGCGCCGTCCGGCGAGGGCACGGCCCGGGAGGTCGCCGCCGGCCGGAAGGAGCGCTCGCTCGCGTTCCGCGCGTATCTGCTGTGGCTGACGTTCCCGCCGATCGCGCTGCTCTTCCTGGACCAGCCGTTCGGACTGGTCGTCGCCTACGGCGTGCTCGGCGCGTTCTTCATGCCGTTCCTGGCGCTCACACTCATCTGGCTGCTCAATTCCTCGCGGACGCCGGCCGAGTGGCGCAACGGCATCCTGAGCAATGTGATGCTGGCCGCCGCCGGGCTGCTGTTCATCGTGCTGTGCGTGCAGCAGGTGCGTGACCTGCCCTGGTGAGACCCGCGTGCGCCGAGGGCCCGTACCACCGGGGGAGCGGCGGTACGGGCCCTCGGCGTTCAGGGGGTGGTGCTACGGGAGGTTGTGGACGTGCGGTCCGACCGCGTTGGACCAGGCGTTGCCGGCCGTCGCGTCCCAGTTGGTGGACCAGGTCATCGCGCCCCGCAGCGCCGGGTAGGTCTTCGACGGCTTGAAGGAGCCGCAGTTCGTGCCGCGGGTCAGGCAGTCGAGGGCGTTCTTCACGACGGACGGGTCGACATAGCCGCTGCCCGCGCCCCGCGTGGAGGCGGGAACGCCGAGGCCGACCTGGGAGGCGTCGAGTCCGCCTTCGAGCTGGATGCAGGCGAGCGCCGTCAGGAAGTCGACCGAGCCCTGCGAGTAGACCTTGCCGTCGCAGCCGAGCATCGAGCCGCTGTTGTAGTACTGCATGTTGACGACGGTGAGGATGTCCTTCACCGCGAGCGCTGTCCTGAAGTACTCGGTGCCGGTGTTCTGCATGTCGATGGTCTGCGGCGCCATCGTCAGCACGAGCGAGGCACCCGCCTTCTGCGACAGCTGGCGCAGCGCCTTCGTCAGATACGTGGAGTTGATGCCGTGCTCGAGGTCGATGTCGACGCCGCTGAAGCCGTACTCCTGCATCAGGGCGTAGGCACTGTCCGCGAAGGCCGTGGCGGACGCGTCACTGTTGATGGTGACGTTGCCCTTCTCGCCGCCGACCGAGATGATCACGGACTTGCCTGCGGCCTTCTTGGCGGCGATGTCGGCCTTGAAGTCGGCGACGGACGCATAGCCGACGGCCGGGTCGAGGTTGAAGACGATCCGGCCGGGCGTCGCGGTCGAGTCAGCGAACGACACCGCGATGATGTCGTACTGCGACTGCACGTCCCGCAGCTTCTGCACGGTGGCGCCGTTGTTGAAGTTCTGCCAGTAACCGGTCAGCGCGTGCCTGGGCACCGCCGGGTTGCCCGGGTTGCCGCCCTCGCCGGTCCGGCCGGCGACCGCCGCCGACTTGGCCGACTCGCCCGCCGCGTTCGTGGCGGTGACCTGGAACTGGTACGAGGTGTTCGCGGCCAGGCCCGTCACCGTGGCCGAGGTGCCGGACACCGACTGGACCTTGGCGCCGTCGCGGTAGACGTTGTAGCCGGTCGCGCCCGAGACGGCGCCCCAGCTCAGCGCGACGGACGACGAGGTGACCGCGCCGACGGAGGGCGCGCCCGGAGCGGCGGGAACCACCGGGTCGGGGTCGCCGCCGCCCCCGCCGTCGGGGCCGAAGACGCTCACGTCGTCGGCGTGGTAGGCGGCCTGTCCGTACCAGCCGTGGGTGTAGACGGTCACCGAGGTGGTGTTCGCGCCGGTGGTGAAGGACGTGCTCAGCTTGGTCCAGCTGCTGCTGGGCGGCGTCCAGGTGGACACGTCGGTGGTCCCGGTGCCGCTCGCGCCCAGATACGCGTAGCCGCCCTGCACCCATGCGCTCAGCGCGTACGTGGAGTTGGGCTTGACCGCCACGGTCTGTGCGCACTTGGCGTTGTCCTGGCCTGCGGGCGTGGCCTCCAGGGCGCCGGCGCCGCTGCGCACCGGCGACGAGGCGGCGGCGCCGCCTCCGGAGCAGGTCCAGTTGGCGAGCCCCGACTCGAAACCGGCATTCTTGGCGACGTTGATGTCGGCGGCCTGCGCGGTCCCTGCGGTACCCATGAGCGTGAGCCCGGTGCCGACGGCGAGCGCCAGACCGGCGCCGAGCCATCTCCGTGAGCGTGTCGTGCGGTCCACTTGCGGCCTCCGGTGGGGGAGTTGGGGGGTGGGGATGAGATGGGGCGGGGGTGTGTGCCGGACGGTGGCCACCGTTGGGCAGTAAAGCTGGTCCAGACCAATCTGGTTGTCAAGGCCTCTGGCCGTGATTCGTCCTCGGCGCGGTGTTCTCTGCCTGGGCAGTCGTGGCTAGAGTGCTCATGCGGAAACGCGGAGTAGCGAGCACGGAGCAGTACGAGCAACACCGAGCAGCACGAGCACGGAGCAATAGGGATCTGCGGCCGCCGGACACCCCGGTGTCCGGAGCTGAACGGGGAACGAGCGTGCCGACCGCAATAGCAGTCACCAGCGCCGACCTGGTGCTACCGCCGACGGATCACCAGACGCCCACCGCCGCCCTGATCCACTCCCCGGACGTCCAGCCCCTCGACGCGGCGCTCGACGAGATGACCGCGCTGATCGACCACCACGGCTACGTCGTCGTCCTCTACCCCGCCTGCCTCCCTGCCGCCCACGAACAGCGGCTGCACACGATCCGCGCCGTGCTGGAGAGCGACCGCATAGCCCTCCTCGGGCTCGACCTGCCGCCGCTCGGTGTGGCCGTACTGGCACGGCAGATGCGGCAGCTGTCCATCTGCGACTTCAGCGCCGGGATCGTCGCCTCCGCCGCCCGGCTGCTGTCCCACTACGTCCACGCCGGCGCCCTGCTCGGCTCCGTCGCCAGACTCGACCGGATCGACGTCAGCCTCAAGTCCCACGCCAAGTCATGGATGCCCGGCACCCAGTTCGGCGTGCTGGCCAACCCGAAACCCCAGCTGGTCAGGCTCGGCAGCGGCGAACTCTCGGGCCCCGACTTCGCCACCCGGCTGCTCCTCGCCCGGGGGCAGCTCCAGTCGGAGTGGGTGACCGACACCCTCGCACCGGCCTGGCGCGTCCAGCACGTTCAGGAGGCACCGCTGCCCGCCGACTCCCCGCGCTGGTGGGGTACGCCCCGGCTGATCGAGTTCGCCGCCTACCTCCCGGACATCTCCGTCCTCTACCAACTGGTCGCTTCCGTACGGCGAGAGGTGTGCACATGGTGCGGCATCCAACTGATCGGTGACCGCTGCGGTTTCTGCTCGGCGCCCCTGACGGCAGCCTCGAGCCGCACCGCGGCGACCAGGGCCCTGACCGCGGGGCCGTGACCGCGGCCCGCCGCGCGCCGTGAGCACTGACGTCCGTCCTGCACCACCGTCCGTCCTGCACCACCGTCCGTCCCACACCACCGTCCGTCCCCGCGCCACCACCCGTCCCACGCCATCGAACGAGGTAGCCCCGCCCATGAATTCACGGCAGCGCCGCGGTGTTCTTCTGATACTGCTCTCGGTCGTCTGCGGCATCGCCGCCTTCGCCGGTGTGCTCACGGTGATGGCCGACGTGAATTCGAAGGTCGGCCCCGAGGTCACCGCCTACCGCGTCAAAGCGGACATAGCCCCGTACACACCACTCGAGGCGGACCAGTTCGAGAAGATCTCGATGCCCGAACGCTGGCTGTCGCGCAGTGCGGTGACCGATCTCGGCGTACTGGAAGGGAAGACCGCCGTCACCGAGCTGCGCCGCGGATCGCTGCTCCAGAGCGACATGATCGTGCAGAAGCCGCGTCTCGAGAGCGGCCAGCAGGAGATCGCCATCATGATCGACGCGGCCACCGGTGTGGCCGGCAAGATCCGCCCCGGCAACCTGGTCAACATCTTCGCCACCTTCGCCGCGCAGAACGACTCCGACACCGACCAGTCCCGGCTCATCGTCGCCAACGCGAAGGTCATCGACGTCGGAGAACTGACAGCCCTCGACCGCAAGAGCGGCGACCGCGCGAACGGCCCCCGGGAGGCGGTCCCCATCACGTTCGCGCTGAACACGGCCGACGCCCAGCGCGTCGCCTACGCCGAATCCTTCGCCGAGCATGTGCGCCTCGCGCTGCTGCCCGACGGCAGCCCCACCACCCTGCGGCCCGGCGACGGCAGCTACGACCTCTCAGAAGACAAGAACAAGTGAGGGCCGGATGACGACCCGTATCCTCCCCGCCGTCGGCGACCCCGACGCCGCCCGGTCCCTCACCAGCCTCCTGGGCCGGCTCCCCGACGCCGAACCGGTTCCGCCGGTCGGCGACTCCACCTCGCTCGTCGACATGCTGGCCCGGCTCGCCGCCCAGTCGCTCGACGAACTCCCCGAAGTCGTACTGGTCCACGAACTCATCGGACCCGTACCCGCCCTGGAGCTCATCCGGGACGTGGCCCTGCGCTTCCCCGCCGTCGGGGTCGTCCTCGTCACCGCCGACACCAGCCCCGGCCTGTACTCGGCCGCGATGGACTCCGGCGCCCGCGGCCTCGTCGGCCTCCCCCTCACGTACGAGGAACTGGCGCAGCGCGTCCAAGGGGCGGCCGGCTGGGCGGCGGGCGTACGACGGCACCTCGGGCACGGGCCCGAGGCGCCGCTCGGCGGGCCCGGCGGCACCGTCGTCACCGTCAGCGGCGCCAAGGGCGGCGTCGGCACGACGGTCACCGCGATCCAGCTCGCCCTGGCGTCCGCGGCCTCCGGCCACACCGTCGCCCTCGTCGACCTCGACCTCCAGGGCGGCGACATCGCCTCGTACCTGGACGTGCAGTTCCGGCGTTCCATCGTGGACCTCGCCGCCATCCAGGACATCGGCCCGCGCGTACTGCAGGACGCCGTCTTCAACCACGAGACGGGCGTGGCGCTGCTGCTCGCCCCGGCGGAGGGCGAACGGGCCGAGGACGTCAGCGACCGGCTGGTCCGGCAGACCGTCGGGGCGCTCCGGCAGCGCTACGAGGTCGTCGTCGTCGACTGCGGCACGCACATGAGCACGGCCAACGCCGCCGCCATCGAGCTGGCCGACACGACACTGCTGCTCACCACCCCCGACGTGGTGACCGTGCGGGCCACCAAGCGGATGGTGCGGCTCTGGGACAGGCTGCAGATCCGCAAGGCGGAGGAGACCGTCACGGTCGTCAACCGCCATACGCGGGGCACGGAGATCCAGCCCGCGCTGATCTCGAAGATCACCGCCACCAGGGTGGCGCGCTCGGCGGTACCGGCGAACTTCAAGGAGCTGCAGGGCGTCGTCGACGCGGGCCGCATGCAGGACCTCGAGGCCAAGTCGACCGTCAAGCAGGCCCTGTGGGGGCTGGCGGGCGAGCTGGGGCTGGTGAAGGACACGCCGGGGGAAGCCAGAGCGAACGGCGGCCGCTTCGGTGGCGGCCGGCGGCACGGGCGCGCGAAATGAACCGCCGCAGGTGGGGGGACAGGGGCCAGTCGGTCATCGAGTTCACCGGGATGGTGCCGATCATCCTGGTGACGCTCGCCGTGCTGTGGCAGTCGGCGCTGGTCGGCTACACCTTCGTCCTGGCGGGGAACGCGGCCGACAAGGCGGTGGCCGCCGGGTCGCGCGCGGACGGCGGCGGCGCGGCGGCGTGCGCGCGGGCCGCGCGGGAGGACGTGACGGGCGGATGGTCGGCCACGGTCGACTGCGGACCGGCGGGCGACCTCTACACGGCGGAAGTCGCCCTCGACGTGCCGCTGCTGTTCCCCGGCGTCAACCTGCCGATCACGGTGAAGGGCCGGGCCGCCGCGGCGACCGAGCGGAGGGACGGCCCATGACGCCCCATGAGGACGTGCGCATCACGCCCCATGCTGAAGCGCGTCCGCCGCACGAGGATGCGCGTCCGCCGCATGAGGATGCGCGTCCGGGGAAGCGTGCGGCGATACGCGACGACCGCGGCCAGGCGGTGATCGAGTACGGCGGCTGGCTGTTCCTGCTCCTCTTCGTCATGACGATCGCGGTGCAGGTGGGCCTCGCCGTGTATGCGGCCCAGCAGGCGGGCACGGCGGCGCGGGCGGCCGCGCGGGTGGCATCGCAGGGCGAGGCGACGACGAGCCCCGAGGCGGCGGGCCGGCAAGCGCTCAGCTCATGGCTCCGGGCCGAGATCAGCGCCCGCCCGGAAGGCGACGCGGTCACCGCCGACGCCACTGTCGTCATCCCGAGCGTGGTCCCCGGCATCGGCTTCGGCTCGGTCACCAAGAGCGCCACGATGCCCCTCGACGAGGAGTTGACGCGATGAGCCTGCGGGCACGCATCCAGCGCATCGACGGCCCCGGGCCGGCGAACGACCGGAGCGAGGAGAGCCGGCTCGTCGGCACCTACCGCGCAAAGCTCCTTGAGGAGATCGACCTCGCCGAGATGTCGACCCTCGCCGCCGGAGAGCGCCGCGCCCGCCTGGAGCGCGTACTCGGCCACATCATCAGCCGCGAGGGCCCGGTCCTGTCCACGGGCGAACGCGCGCACCTGATCCGCCGCGTCGTCGACGAGGCGCTCGGCCTCGGCATCCTCGAACCGCTCCTCGAGGACGCGTCGATCAGCGAGATCATGGTCAACGGCCCCGAGCAGGTCTTCGTCGAACGGGCCGGCCGGCTGGAGATGTTGCCGCTGCGCTTCTCCTCCACCGAGCAGCTGATGCAGACGATCGAGCGCATCGTCTCCACCGTCAACCGCCGCGTCGACGAGGCGAACCCGATGGTCGATGCCCGCCTGCCCACCGGCGAACGCGTCAACGTCATCATCCCGCCGCTCTCCCTGACCGGCCCGATCCTCACCATCCGCCGCTTCCCGCGTGCCTTCACCCTCCAGGAGATGATCGGCCTCGGCACCCTCGACGAGCACATCCTGATGCTGCTCGCGGGCCTGGTGCGCGCCAAGTTCAACGTGATCGTCTCGGGCGCCACCGGTACCGGGAAGACCACCCTCCTCAACGCCCTGTCGGGGCTCATCCCGGACGGCGAACGCATCGTCACCATCGAGGACTCGGCCGAGCTCCGGCTCCAGCAGACTCATGTCATCACCCTGGAGTCCCGCCCGGCCAACGTCGAGGGCAAGGGCCGGATCACCATCCGCGACCTCGTACGCAACTCCCTGCGCATGCGGCCCGACCGCATCATCGTCGGCGAGGTCCGTGGCGGCGAGACCCTCGACATGCTCCAGGCCATGTCGACCGGTCACGACGGCTCGCTGGCCACCGTCCACGCCAACAGCGCCGAAGACGCGCTGATGCGGCTTCAGACGCTGAGCTCCATGTCGGAGGTCGAGCTGCCGTTCGTCGCCATCCACGACCAGATCAACAGCGCCGTCGACGTCATCGTCCAGCTGACCCGGCATGCCGACGGAGCCCGCAAGATCACCGAGATCGCGGTCGTCGACTCGTACGGCCGCGAGGACTACCGCTTCGTGACCGTCTGCCGCTTCGAGGCGGAGCCGCCGTCCGGCGACGGGCGCGTGCACGGGCGGTTCCGTTACTGCCCGCTGCCCCGCCGCGTCGCGGAGCGCCTCTACATGGCGGGTGAGGCGATCCCGCCCGCTTTCGGGGTGGCCGACTCCCTGCTGCAGCTCGCCACCCGCACGCCGCCGGGCCTGAGCCCGGCCCCCGACCTGCGAGTGAGCCCCGACCTGCGTGGGAGCGCCGACCCGCAAGTGAGCCCCGACCGGCAAGACAGCCACGTGGTGCAAGACAGCCACGTGGTGCAAGACAGCCACGGGGTGCGAGACAACCACGAACCGCAAGAGGGCGAGGGTCCGCGGTGAACCTCCCGCTCCTGACCCTCGGCGTGACGCTGCTCGGCTGCGTGCTCGCCGTACTCGGCGTACGCGCATGGTCGGCCGGACAGGCGCAGCGGCAGGCCCTCGTGGACCGCATGACGCAGACCGGGCCACTCGCGATCGAGAGCGGCCGGCGACGCCGCTTCGCGGCCGTCGACAGCAGACTGCGCCGTACACGCCTGGGCAGGCGCATCGAACGGAGCCTCTCGGCGACCGGCCTCGACCTCACCGCCGGTGAGTACGCCGTCTACGCGGCGTCCGTTTTGCTTGCCCTGTACGGCCTCATGAGCGCCGTCTTCGCACCGTTCTTCGGCTTGCTGGCGGTGCTCATCGGCCTCTGGGGGGCGAACGGCTTCCTCAACTGGCAGCGCATGAAGCGCACCGAGGCCTTCATCAACCAGCTGCCGGAACTGACCCGTGTCCTGGCGAACGCCACCCAGGCCGGTCTCGCCCTGCGCACCGCGATCGGCATGGCCGTCGAGGAACTCGACGACCCGGCCCGCGAGGAGCTGCGCAGGGTGGCCGACCAACTGGAGCTCGGCCGCTCCCTCGACGACGCGCTCGGCGAACTCGTCGAACGCCTCCCGTCCCGCGAACTCACCGTCCTCGTCACCACCCTGATCCTCTCCAACCGGGCAGGCGGCACCATCGTCACCTCCCTGCGCAACCTCACCGAAACCCTGGAGGAGCGCAAGGAGACCCGGCGCGAGGTCACCACCCTGCTCTCCCAGGTCAAGGTCACCGCGGTGGCGGTACCGGTGCTCGGTACGGGATTCCTGCTGATCATCAACGGTATGCGGGACGGAGCGCTCGACGACATGACGAGCGCACTGGGCGGCCGGATCGCCGTGCTGATCGCCGCGGGCTTGTACGCACTCGGCTTCGTCCTCATCAACCGACTCACCCGCGTCCGCATCTGACGCCCGAGACCCGACCCACCTGGAGGGAGGCACACATGCTGGGACTCGCCCTGGCCGCCGTACTCGGCGTGGCCGTCTGCGGAGTCTTCCACGGCATCCGCATGTACCGGGCCGAGGCAAAGCTGCCGGGCGACCTCGCCGTCGCCCTGGAGGTCGGCGCGACCCGGACCAGCTACCCCGGCATGGCCATCGACCGCATGGGCGTGCGCTGGGCCCCCTCCGTCCTGCGACTGATGGGCCCGCGCCGGGTCGACCGCGTCCGCCGCAGACTCGACATGGCCGGCAACCCCGGCGGCCTGACCGTCGACCGCTACGCCGCCCGCCGCGCCGTCTACGGCGGCCTCGGCACACTCGTCGCCTTCGGCATGCTGATGAACGGCCACGTCGTCCTCGCGGTTCTCTTCCTCCTCTACGGCCTGTTCTGGACGGACGTGCTGCTGCGAGCGGCCATCGCCCGCCGCCGCGACGACATCGAGCGCACACTTCCGGACTTTCTCGACGTCCTCGCGGTCGTCGTCTCCGCCGGCCTCGGCTTCCGCCAGGCCCTGGAACGCGTCGCGGAGAAGTACGAGGGCCCCTGGTCCGACGAACTGCGCATCACCCTCCGCCAGATGGACATGGGCATGGGCCGCCGCGAGGCCTTCGAACAACTGCGCCGCCGCAACGAGTCGGACCAGGTGTCCATGTTCGTCTCCGCGCTCCAACAGGGCGAGGAGCTGGGCGCCCCGATCGTCGACACCCTGATCCAGATCGCCAACGACATGCGCAGAACGGACGCCCAGAACGCCCGCCGCAAGGCGGCCAAGGCAGTACCGAAGGCGACGCTGATCGTCACGAGCTTCATGCTGCCGGGAACGATGATCCTGATCGTGGCCGGCTTCTACTACGCGGCGGACGTCGACTTCGGCGCGATATTCGGGGGGTGACCGGAAGTCGATCGAGGGCTGATTCAGGGGTGATTCGCCCAACACTCTTCGCTCACGCAAGCGAATGTGGGAGATTCTCCCCGGAGGCCTGGGTGTAGCCGGGAGACTCCAAGGAGTGATCAGCGGCGAGGGAGGCCGGACCGACATGAACCAGCGGTCCGTCGAAGGGGAACGAGGGGTACGCCATGAAGGACTTCGGCCTCAGGGTCGTGACCGCGATGAGGCTCCGCAGGGACCGGGGGCAGGGGTCGATCGAGTACGTGGGGATCACGATTCTGGTGGTGGCGATCGTGGTGCTGCTGCTGCAGACGAACGTGGGCAACGACATCGCCAACACCTTCCGGGAGAAGATCAATTCGGTTCTCGGCGGCGGCGGCGGCGGAGGAGGTGCCGGTGGGGGAGGCGGCTGATTCCGTCAGTGCACGAGGACACCGGGCAGGCCACTCCGCTCTACATCGCGGCGGTCGTCGGGTTGCTCTTTCTCGTCCTCGTGTATCTCGCCTTCGGGCAGGCCGACGTGACGCGCAACGGCGCGCAGACCGCAGCCGATGCCGCAGCACTGGCCGCAGCCCAGGAGTCCAGAGACGAATTGGACCTCGCGGATGTCCTCGACGACCTTGAGGCCATCTTCGACGGCGAGGTACCGGCCGAGACGCCGGACGGTTGTGTGCGCGCCGTGGATTTCGCCACCCGGAACGACGCCGTGGCCGGTTACGACGACTGCGTGCCGTTGAGCGACGGCCGTTGGGGCTTCACTGTCGACGTCGAATCCCGGGAGTCGATGGGCAGCAGCGTCATCGAAGGAACTGAGAGCAAACACGCCGCAGCCACCGCCACCGCTGTGGTCGAACCGCGCTGCACCTTCGCAGCCGAGGAGATCGAAGCCCCCGAGCCCGATGAGGACGAGGAGCAGAGGCCGTCCCCGGGCACACTGCGCTGCGACTCCGAGGACTGGGTCATAGACCCCGAGAATCTGGATCTACTGCCCGACATGGCAGACCTCTTCACCGTCCGACTGGCTGAGGACTGAGCCTGATGAATGCAAAGGAACAGGATTGATGAGCATGCGGCACATGAGGACCATGCGCCGGGCCGGGGCGGCCGCCTTGCTGTCGACCGCCTTGATCTTCTCTCTGTCGGCGTGCGGTGGAGACGGCGAAAAGACTGACTCGAACGGATCCGCTTCGTCCGCTCCTTCCGGCTCCGACGGCGGAAACAAGGGCAGCACCGCACCAGAGGCAGCCCCCAGCACGCCCAGTGAACCCATCGCGACGGTGAAGGGGGACAAGGGGCTTGAAATGGCCGTGTTCTCGGCGCGACGTGATGACGGCGGCTTCCTCACCGTGGATGGCCAGTTCAAGAACGTCAGTTCGGCCGGATTCACCGTCCCGGTCAACTGGAACGGCATGGAGCAGGCCGTAGCCGCTACAGGCAATTCGCTTGCCGCGATGACACTGGTCGATTCGAAGGGCAAGAAGCGGTACTACGTGTTGCGCGACACCGACAACCGGCCGCTCACGACGTACGCCTACGGCAACCTCATCAAGGCCGGTGACACCTTGGCCTTCTTCGCCCAGTTTCCCGCACCGCCTGCCGACACCACAGAGCTGGCCCTCCAGTTCCCCGGCTTCCCCAGCACCACGATCGAGCTGTCCTGATGAGCGCCACGACCAGGACCGCCACCGCCTTCGTCCTTGCCGGCGCGCTCTCCCTCGGCCTCCTCGCCGCGGGCGACGCCTTCGCCGACGACGGCCCGTACGCTGCGCCGCCCGCCGAGGCGCCGGTCAAGATCGACGCCAACGACTCGGATCTGAAGCTTCCCGAGGGTGCGACGCTCGCCGACCCCAAGGTCATCGACATCAAGTCCGTCGTCGAAGACATCAGCGGCGAGGAGCGCCGCGAGGAGACCAACTCCGACATGAAGTTCGCGCTCCAGGCCGAGGTGCTGTTCGGCATGGACAGCTCGAAGCTCTCGGGCGAGGCGACGGCCCGTATCGCCGCCATCGCCGCGGAGGTCAAGACGCAGGGTGCCAAGAAGGTCCGCGTCTTCGGCTTCACCGACGATCTCGGCTCGGAGGCCCACGGCGAAGAACTCTCCAAGAAGCGCGCGGACGCTGTGCACAGTGTGCTGTCCCAGCAGCTGAGCGCCGAGGGCATCACGTACGAGATCCGCGGTTACGGCGAGGACTATCCCATCGCGAGCAACACGACGGAGGAGGGCCGCCGCAAGAACCGGCGGGTGGAGGTGTCGTTCCCGCGGGAGTGATCCCCCGGCTTGCCGCTAAAGCAGGTGGTCGGCCTTGCCGGCCTTGATCTCTCGGATCAGGGTCCGCAGGGCCTCACGGTTGTCGGTGAGGGGGCGGTCCTCCTGGCCGGCTATGGCGATGTAGCCGTTGCCTTCGGCGTCGGTGCCTATGCGGAAGCAATTGTTGCCCTCTCCGCAGAAGGCGTCTTCCCAGTTGATCCCAGTCATGTCGTCGTCCCTGTCAGAGGTCGCGTGCGATGGAGTGGATGAAGTCCCGCGACTGGTCGGACGGGAGGGCAGCGCCGTCCATCCAGCTCAGGTGGGTCCGGTACTTGGCCAGTTGGGCCTCGGCGTGCATGAAGTCGGGGCCGTGGGCGGAGTCGAGTTGCACGGTGTCCAGTTGAGGCACGCTGCCTTCCGCATAGAGGATGGCGTGCCCCGCACCGGGGAAGGCTCCGCTCTCGACCGGGACGACTCGTAGCGCGATGCAGTCGCGTTCGGACACGGAGCGCAGGTATTCGAGCTGTGCCCGCATGACCTGGGTGCCACCGATGTGCATCCGTAGTGCCGCCTCGTGGACGTAACCGACGTACGGTACAGGTGTCTCACGCTCGAGTACCTTCTGGCGCTGCATCCGATGAGTCATGCGCAGCTCTACCTCCAACCGGGACAGCGGCGGGAGTACTGCGCCGAAGACCGCGCGTGCGTAGTCCTCTGTCTGGAGTAGGCCGGGTACGTGAACTACCTGCATGGTGTGCAGGCGGTCGGCGTGCCATTCGAGTTCCGCGATGTCGAGCATGCCCTGGGGAAGTGTGCCGCGGTACTGGTCCCACCAGCCCCGCTCGCTTGCTGAAGCCATGTGGATCAGCGCGTCCACGTAACCCTGGTCAGCACACTCGTAGTTGCACGCGAGGGTTCGTACCCGCTCAGGGGCGAACTGACGGACTCCCGATTCCATATTGGAGATCTTGGTCCTGTCGATGCCCAGCAGCCCTGCCGCGTACTCCGTCGTCACCCCGGCTGCTGTGCGCATCTTCCTCAGCTCGGCGCCCAGCCGCTTCTGGCGTTCCGTCGGTGTGGCTCGTGTCGGCATGCTGCCCCTTCGTGGGCGGTCGGTCGGGGATCAGTCTGCCGCCGTACATGCGTGCCGGTCCACTCCAAAGTGGCAATTACTCTCATCTAGGTGGCACATGTGCCACGCAATTCCCTAGGTTGAATGCCGCACAGCTCATGCAACGCCGAGTCGGAAGTGCATCACGTGTGCCTGCCCGAACCTCCATCCCTGGGAGGGGGAGGCCCGCGTCAGGGAGACAGGCCACCACTCGAGCGAGCCAAAAGCACACCACGACCCTGGAGTTCGCCATGCCTTCCACCCTCCGACCGGCCGCGCTCTGCCCCGTACCTCCGCGCCGCCCCATGCGTACGGCCGTACCTCCCGATGCGCACCGCCGGTCAGGCTCGGCCCTGAGCCTGACCCTCCCCGGCGTTGCCCGCAGCGTGGCCGTGGGCCGGGCCGCAGTAACCTCCGCCCTCCATGCCCACCGCCTCGACGCCTTCACGTTCCCCGCCGTACAGGCCGCCTCCGAACTGATCGCCGTCGCCACTCGCCTGACGCCGACCGACGACGTCTACCTCTCCCTCCGCCAACGCGACGACGCCCTGCGTCTCGTCGTCTGGGACCAGCACGCGCGCCACGCGGACCCAGTTGCCCGCTCCGCCTGCGAGGACCGCCGACTGCACGCGCTCTGGCTGCTCGCGGCCGTCGTGGACGACTGGGGCGGGACGTGGGGCATCTGCCGGACGCAGTCGCCCCACCAGGGCACCAAGTCCTGGGTGCTCCTGCCCCGATGACGCCCCCCACCAAGGCGCGGCCCGACGGCATTCCAGTCCATAGGCGCGACCCGAGCGCGCTCCGGCCCGCCCGGTCGTCCGGTGTGGCGTGGGGCCGCCCTCCTGGTCTTGATGGTCGCGGCTCCGTGCCGTGCGTCAAGGGCGCTCGGTCGTTCCTCCCTCGCGTCGCCTTCGGCGATTCCGCTTCGCTCCACCCTTGACCCCCGCCCCTCCGCCGCTGGTAACGCACCTGGGAGGGCGGCCGGGGGAAGGGTCCCCCATCGGGCCGGCCGTCGCGGGCCGCCGTAGGGGCCTGCGGGAGGGTGGGCCCTGAGGGGCACGCGACAGTGGCATGGGGCGGCCCGGCTCGGCTCAGCGACTGCGGGCGAGGGGCAGGTCGAGGCGCATGCCCCGCTCACGGCCCGGGGAGGTGTGGAGCGGTCTCGGCGGCCAGTGTCTCAGAGGGTCGGGGCCCGCCCCCGTGTCGGGACGCCCGGGGGCGTGCCGGGCACCCTTACTCCGGGCATCCAGCCTGGTTCTGGAGTTGTGGGCACTTTGGGACGACGGGTCGGGGCGATGCGGGCAGAAGGTGTCTCGAAGTGCCCACAACTCCAGATCGGCACTCCATAATCTCTGCTTGCCCGCCTTGTTCTCCCTTGCTGCACCACCGGGGCGCTCCGACGAACCCGCTCGACATTTCAGGGCCCGCCTTACGGCCTCCCGGACCGTGACCAGCCAGGCATGAAGCGCAGCCTCCCGACCACTGTGAGTCGCTGAGCCGAGCCGGGCCGCCCCACACCACCGCCGCGTGTCCCGCAGGTCCACGAGCCGACGGGCCCCCACGGCGGCCCGCGACGGACGGCCCGATGGGTGGACCTTCCCCGGCCGCCCTCCCGAGAGCGTTTCCAGCGGCGGAGGGGCGGGGGTCAAGGGTGGAGCGAAGCGCAATCGCCGCAGGCGACGCGGAGGGAGGAACGACCGAAGCGCCCTTGACGCACGCCCCGGAGCCGCGACCATCAAGACCAGGAGGGCGGCCCCACATCAACCGGGCAACCGGGCCCGATCCAGGAGGCGTCCACGCAGAACCAGCGGACCGGGCCGCGACCGGACCCGTAAGACGCCATACCGAACAACCCGGCCTGCTTCGACGGTCGGCATCATTCCCGGGAGAGGTCCGCCAGCGCACTGCGGATCGACGCGAGGACCGCCGTCGGCCTCCAGAAGACCTCGTTCGCCGTGAATCGCAGCACGCGCCGTACGCCCTCACAGCCGGACAGCTCGTTGAAGCGCCGCACGTCTCGCTCGTGAGCTGCGCGCGTGCCGTGGAAGGCATAGCCCTCGATCTCGACGACCAGCCCCTCGCGACGGAAGAGGAAGTCAGGGCGGAGGGTGCTGCCACCTGGTGTGCGCAGCACGACCTGCGACTCCGGGTACAGCCCGGCGTCGTGCATGCGTAAACGGGCAAAGGTCTCTGCCGGGGACCCGGCCGCCGGGTCTGTGAGGCGTACCCACCGCCGCGCCTGCTGCGCCCCGCGCAGGGGCGGGGCGAGCTCGGCCATGATGCCGGCCGGGGTCACCAAGGCCGGGCGGATCACGCCCGCGACTCGGCGACGCGACATGGCGGAGTCCGCGGCGACGACAGCGTCATCACGAGGTCCGGCGCGCAGGAGGTCGGCGACCGTTCGTGCGGGAGTGGTCACGGCCAGCCCTTTCCGCACGGTCCGGTCCGTGTCGGTGAGACGCGTCGTTTGCACACGAACGCCCGGCGGCCGGTCGGTTGAGCCGCGATACGTTGCGCTGAACTCCAGCAGGCCGGAATGAGGGCCGTTCCCCAGCAGTTCGATCCTGTGCAGTGCAGCGGCGGCGGTGTGGCTGCAGACCAGATGAGGCCTCAGTATCTGCATCGCTCGGGCCCGCAGGCGCCAGTCCACGGCCACGCCCGGTGCTGACCACGCGCCCCTGTAGATCTGCAGCCAGCCGTCGTTGCGAAGCCGCCGGGTGAGCTGACGAGGCGGCCAGCCGACGGCCAGTGCCTGTGAGGTCAGCAGCACGCCGTTGTGCGCCAGATTCGTCAAGTCCCTCATGGCGGCCAGGTTCCGTGATCCGACCGACGGTTCGCACCCCCCTGTGGACAACCTGCGACCGGTCGGGGGAGGTGCCTGATGTTGGCTCAATTGCCGCTGTGAAGGCCGATACGCAGCCAAGATAGGATGATCTGCGGCGCGTTGTGACAACGGGGAGGCGCTGTGAGCAACGGGGGAGACGGGACGACATCGCCCGATTCGGGGCAGTCGTTCGACAGTCTGTACGCGGTGAATCCGCAAATGGCCTTGAAGATCGAGGCCGAGAAGATGAAGGCCTTCAAGACCCGGGTCGACAAGCTCCTGATTGAGCTCGACGGCTCGGAGGCGGCCCCCGGCAGGATGGGCGACGACCGCCTCCGCCGCGCTCAGCTCGGCGCACCCGAGCTCGGGGAGGCCCAGTTCCTCTTCGAGTCGTACGGCATCGTCCACGACGAGCTCACCAAGCTGTCCAAAGTCCTCGGGGCGCAGATCGAGGGCATGGGCCTGGCCGTCCAGACTTCCCGGGTGGGCTACGAGGACGTCGACGACGACATCCGAGCCCGCATGAAGGCCATCAACGCCCAGGTGGAGTCGTACTACGACAGGAACCGCGACCCGTTCATCGAGGACGCGCCCACCGAGAAGGAAGCCGACAAGAAGACGGGCTTCTGACAGCCTGCGCGGCACAGAACCACCACGGGGGAGAACATGACAGACCGGCCTGGCGGCAGGACGCCGCAGCCGCAGCCTCGAAGCACGGACTTCGAGTCGATGACCCACCAGCAGCTCATCTCCCTGCTGGCCTCCGCCGACCCGTCCGGGGCCTCCACGCTCGCCACGAAGCTGGCGAAGGCGGCGTCGACCATCACCAAGCTCGGCGAGGACATCAGGACGCACGTCACCGGCCTGCCCTGGCACGGCGAGGGCGGCGACGCGTTCCGCGACTGGGGCAGTCAGACGGCGAGCGCGACGCTCCGGCTCGGGCAGTACAGCGAGGTCGCGTCGCGCTGGATGGAGCAGGTGTCGCAGGCGATCACGGAGGCGAAGGCGGCGATGCCGCCATTGTCGGAGACGACGCAGGCCCAAGGGGCGCTCCGCAAAGCGGAGTCCAGCCTCGCGACCGCCACCGACCCCGCCAACCGCAACGACCCCGATGCCCGCACCGCCGCTCGCTCGGCCGAGTCCGACGCGACCGCCGCGCAGGGCCGCATCGACGCGGCCCGGGGGGAGGCGGCGCTGCGGCTGCGGAAGCTGGCGCAGACGTACGAGTTCTCAGCCCAGCAGGTCAACAGCGTGACCCCGCCGACGTTTCCGCCGCCGGCGATGTACTTGGGCGGTGACTGGCGCGACCCGGGCCGATATCGGGCGTTGCCGGGTGATGGGTCGGCTGCGCCCGGTTCAGCTGAGGCCGGACCCGAGTCGTCGAGGGACATGTCTCCCATCTCTTCAAGCGTCGAGGCGCCCCGGTCGGCGAGATACTCCGACGACGTGGCGTTCGGGCCCAGTCGGCGTGAGATCCCGACACGAATGGAACTCGACAACCTGGCGCCTGTGACCTCGGCGCCACCCGCGCCCACGAGCCCGCTGCCTCCTGCTGAGACGCCCGCCAGCCGACCTGACCTGACAGGAGCGCCGCCTGCGGTGCCACCTCCGGCTCCCGGGCGCAAAACAGTCACCCCTTCGACTCCACCGATCACCGGACGCTCAGGCACAGGTGGGCCTCGGCAACCCTCTTTGCCCGGTCGGACGCCGCAGAACACCGGCACGCCGGGACGTCTGCCCCGCGACAACGGCATCACCGGTGGACGGCCTGTGCCACCCGCCGCCAGCGGCCCGGCGAAGGGGCTTCCGCGTGGCACCGTTGTCGGGGGTGAAGGAATGACGTCCCGAGGGCCCATGGGTCACGGCCCTAGGTGTTCTGTCCATGGAGGTTGGTGACAGCGATCACTGACGTGGGATCTTGAAATGGGTGAGGGCCTTCTGGCTCGGTGTGGATTGCGA